>DATLYF010000106.1:0-62747 GCA_035575095.1 Candidatus Competibacteraceae bacterium | reverse complement strand
CCGCGGCGGCGATCGACAAGGCGCCGTGTTCCAACCGCTGCCGCTGGCGCTCGCTGCGCTGCACCGGCGGCTCAAGGCCAGCTTCGATCCCCACGGCATCCTCAACCGCGGCCGTCTCTATCCGGAGTTCTGAGCATGCAGACCCAGCTCGCCGATTTCATCAAGGACACCCCGGAGGGCCACGAGGCCGACCAGATCCTGCGCACCTGCGTGCATTGCGGCTTCTGCAACGCCACCTGCCCCACCTACCAGCTCCTCGGCAACGAACTGGATGGGCCGCGCGGGCGCATCTATCTGGTCAAGCAATTGCTGGAGGGCCACGAGGTCAGCGCCAAGACCCAGTTGCACCTGGACCGCTGCCTGACCTGCCGTGCCTGCGAGAGCACCTGCCCGTCCGGCGTCACCTACCACCGTCTGGCCGATATCGGCCGCCATCTAGTAGAAGAGCGGGTGCAGCGCCCGCTGCCCGAGCGCCTGCTGCGCTGGGGCCTGCGCCAGGTGCTGCCCTACCGCGCCCGCTTCACCCCACTGCTGCGCCTGGGCCAGGCGCTGCGACCACTGCTGCCAGCTGCCCTCAAGGCCAAAGTGCCGGCAGCAGCGGCCGCGGGGCGCTGGCCGGCGGCGCGCCACGCCCGCCGCGTGCTGCTGCTCGAAGGCTGCGTGCAGCCAGCCCTGGCCCCGGACATCAACGCCGCCACGGCGCGGGTGCTGGACCGCTTGGGGGTTAGCGTCGAGCGCGTAGCGGCCGCCGGCTGCTGCGGGGCGGTCAGCTACCATCTCAACGCCCAGGAAGAAGGGCTGGACTTCATGCGTCGGCTGATCGACGCCTGGTGGCCGGCCATCGAGAGCGGCGTCGAGGCCATCATCGTCAACATCAGCGGCTGCGGCGTCACGGTCAAGGAATACGGCCACCTGCTGCACGCCGATCCGGCCTATGCCGAGAAGGCGGCGCGAGTCAGCGCCATGACCCGCGACATCGGCGAATTCCTGGCCCAGGAAGCGGGTCTGCAAGGGCGGCAAGTAGGCCGCGGCCGACGGCTGGCCTTCCACTCCCCCTGCACCCTGCAGCACGGACAGAAGCTCGACGGCGTAGTGGAGGGGCTGCTAAGCGGGCTCGGCTTCCAGCTCACGCCGGTGCACGATGCCCATCTCTGCTGCGGCTCGACCGGCACCTACTCGATCCTGCAGCCGGAGCTGTCGCTTACTCTGCGCGACAACAAGCTCAAGAACCTGGAAGCCGGCGATCCGGAACTGATCGCTACCGCCAACATCGGCTGCCTCACCCACCTGGCGGGGGGTACGCGGCGACCGGTGCGGCACTGGATCGAGGTGCTGGATCAGGCGCTGGCGTGAGGGCGCCACCTGCCCTCACTCTCACCCTGGCAGAGAATCGAGCAGAATTCCGCAGAACACCGCCAGCCCGAACAAATTGTTATTGAGGAAGGCACGGAAGCAGCCCTGGGTATCGCGGTCGCGGATCAGGTATTGCTGGTACAGGGCCGACCAGGCGGCGGCGAACAGCCCCACGTAATAGGCCCAGCCCAGGCCGGCGACCACCCCCATCAGGGATAGCAGCGCCAGCAGCAGGCCCTGCAGCGAGCCGATGATGGCCTTGTCGCGGCGGCCGAACAGGATGGCGCTGGACTTCACTCCGATCTTGAGGTCGTCCTCCCGGTCCACCATGGCGTACTGGGTATCGTAGACCAGCGACCAGACCACATTGGCCGCCAGCAGCAACCAGCACTCTAGCGGCAGCCGCCCGGTGAGCGCCGCATAGGCCATAGGGATGCCCCAGCCGAAGGCCACGCCCAGATGGGCCTGGGGCAGGTGATGGAAGCGCTTCATGAAAGGATAGCTGGCGGCCAACGCCACCCCTACGAAGGACAGGGCTACGGTCAGCCAGTTGAGGGTGAGCACCAGCAAGAAGGCGAGCAGGCACAGCGCCAGGAACAGCAGCAGCGCCTCGCGCACCGTCACCCGCCGCGCCGCCAGCGGCCGCTCGCGGGTGCGTTCTACATGCGGGTCGAAGTCGCGGTCGGCGATGTCGTTGACGACGCAGCCGGCCGAACGCATCAGCAACACCCCGAGCAGGAAGATCACCACCACCGGCTGCGCCGGCTGCCCCTGCCCGGCCAGCCACAGCGCCCACAGGGTCGGCCAGGCGAGCAGCAGCGTGCCGATAGGCCGGTCCAGGCGCATCAGCAGGGCGTATTGGTGCAGGCGGTCAGCGATGAATTCCATGACAGCTCCTCGGCGTTACGACCCGCGGCAGCCGTGACATCCGCGGACCAGGTCCGGCAACAGGATCTCGCACACTAGCAGCGGCCCGCCGCCGATATGGAACAGGGAACGTCGCCCCCACAGCGGCCCGACCGTTTCCGGCAGGGCCCCGAAGGCGCGCCGGTGCAGGCGTTGGCCGGCACCGATGCAGGCCAGCTGCAACGGGCCGCGGTGCACCCGGGGATCAGCGAACAGCACTTCCCCCAGCGGCCGGCTGCCCAGTTCCTTGAGCCCACGCCAGGAGCCGCGCAGCAGCGCCAGCGGTATCACCGTGCGGGCGAACAACCAGGGCTGGCCGTGGCATAGCAGTTGCACCTCGCGCACCCAGGCCTGGCTGCGCGCCGGCAGTCCCAGCAGCCGCGCTTCGCTCGGCAACGGCCGAGCTCGGTACTGGCCGAGCACGCGTACACTGAAGCCATCGCCGCCGCAAGCCTGGCGCAGGCGCCGGGTCATGGAACCGCTCTCCAGCAGCCAGCCAACCAGGGTGTGCGGCAGGGCGGCGCGGCGCCACTGGCGGTGATCGCGCCAGCGCGGCTCCGGGCGATGCGGCGAGAGCATGCGGTTGGAATCGGGAGACACAGCGTTCCTGCCTGGCAGGCTTCCAGGGGGCGGGATTATCGCACGAGTGCGACGGCCACGGCAGCGCCCGGAGCCGCGCTGCGACAGCATACCGGTCACCTTGGGGAGCGAGTTCCAAAGCGGGCAAGCATCACTCACCGCAGCAGCAGCGCCAGCACCAGCAGCACACCCAGCCACAAGCGCAGGCTGTGGCGCACCAGGCGCAGCGCGCGTTCGATATCCATCGCTCGCGGCGCCAACCCCTCGCCCAGCGGCGGGCGTTGCACATCGCGGCCGAAATAGCGGGCGCGTCCGCCGAGTTGCAGGCGCAGGGCGCCGGCCCCGGCTGCCATCACCGGCCCGGCGTTGGGACTCTTCCAATGGCAGCCCTGACTCTGCCAGCAGCGCCAGGCACGGCGCCGGTCGCCGAGCACGGTGTAGGTGAACGCAGTGAGGCGCGCCGGCAGCCAGTTGAGGGCATCGTCCAGGCGCGCCGCGGCCCAGCCGAAGTGCCGATAGCGTTCGTTTTTATAGCCCCACATGGCGTCCAGGGTATTGGCCAGGCGATACAGCACTACCCCCGGAGCGCCGGCGGCCACATACCAGAACAGGGTGCCAAAGATGGCATCGCAGCCATTCTCCAGCACCGACTCCACGGTGGCGAGACTGATGCCCTCCTCGTCCAGCTCAGCGGTGTCGCGGCTGACGATCCAGCTCACCCGCTCCCGTGCCAGGGCCAGATCGCCTGCCTGCAGAGCGTCGTGCACCGCACGGGCATGCTGCTCCAGACTGCGCGCACCGATGGCCAGATAGAGCAGCACCACGCCCAGCAGCCAGCCCAGCCAGGGAATGGCCCCCAGGGCGGCCGCCAGCAGCGCCGCCGGGACGAGCAGCAGCAGCACTGCCAGCACCCCGCGCCGGCGACGGGCGCCGGCGGATAACTCGGCAGGACCGTAGCACCACGCTTCCACTCCCTGCACCAGTCGTCCGAAGCCCACCAGAGGATGCCAGCGCACGGGCTCCCCCAGCCAGCGGTCCAGGGCCACGGCGAGGATACAACCCAGGGTTACCGCTTCCATCCGCACTCGTTTCGCGCCTCGTCGCTACCGGCCAAGACGGCACAGTTTAGCGGAAAGCCCGACGCCCCACGACGCACGCGAATGCTACGGCCGTAGGGGAGGAACGGGAGCGGTTTGGGGAAGATGGTCAACGACCCATCGAGGGCCGCCGACCGGTCAGAGAGTTGAAAGCGGGTGGCTAGCCGAGCTCTTCGTCCGTCTTGGTATTGTGGGCTTCCCGATCGTCCAGTTTTTTCAGCTTCTGATAGACTCCCAGCACCTTGCGTGCGTAACCTGAGCGGGGATCGCCGTAACTGCCGTTGTAGCGCAGCAGGGCCTTGTGCACATTGCCCTTGCTCCGATCCAGGTAGCTCACCAGGATGCGCGAACCAGCGTAGATGTTCTTGCGCGGGTCGAACAGCGCGTGAGCGCCGCCGATGTCTTCCACGGTATCGGGATGGGAACGCGGCAGGATCTGCATCAGGCCGCGGGCCCCCTTGGGGCTGACGGCACGCTCCTTGAAAGTGGATTCCACGGCGATCACAGCCAGGATCAGCTCCGGTTCCAGATCGTGCTGGGCCGCGCTGTTGATGGCCTCGCTGACGATGACGCTGGCCCTCTCCCGGCGTACCTGGTAGGTATCCTGGATGTAGTCCGCCAGCTTGCGGATGCGGGATGCCTCGGTCGGACCGTCGACGGTTCCGGCGGAGGGGGAATCGGCTTGAGGTGGATTGGCGTCCGTGTATATCGACAGCGCCATCACCGGGGCGGGCAGGAACAACAAGAGCAGAATCGGAACGAGGAGTACTGCCCAGACACCCTCGTGTCGATGTTTAGGGTTTCGCATATGAACCTCTCTCTGACCAGTGCGAGGAAGGGTGCATCGCGATCCATTACGGCTTCCGCTGCCGCCGGCCGACATCGACCAGGGCCTTCGGATCGCTTTCGGCAAGCCGGACGAGGCATCGCTTCACAGCGGCTTTCTCCGGTTTTGCCAGCACTTCTCGGGCTGTATCGCTAGCTCACTACCTCCTGTTTCAGGCAAAAAGAAAGGCGCCGCGCAGTTTAATCCTTTTTTTTCCGCTCCTCAATGGAGCGTCGTAAAAAAACCGTCGTAGCCCGCAGCAGGCCGGTCTCAGCGCAGTAACAGCGCCGTGCCGAGCAGGGTCACCGCCTCGACGAGCTCGCAGGCAGCACCCAGGGTGTCGCCGGTGCAGCCGCCCAGGCGGCGCAACAGGGCGCGGCGCAGCCACAGCAGCGCCGCCGCCGCCGCCAGCCAGGAACCGACCGCCCAGGGGCCGAGCGACAGGGCCAGCAAGGGCAGCGCCAGCAGCCAGGCCTGACAGGCCCGGCGCGACAGATGGGCGCTGTAGGCGCTGCCCAGCCCCTGCGCGCGCACATAGGGCGTGGTAAGGAGCAGCGCCACCATGGCGCTGCGGCCGAGCAGCGGCGCCCACAGCAGCGGCCAGGCACTCAGGCGCAGCACATGCTGCAGCGCAGCATACTTGATGAGTAATAGCAGAACGATGGCGATCACGCCAATCGGGCCGCAGCGCGGGTCCTTCATGATGGCTAGGGTGCGCTCGCGGTCGCCGAAGCCACCCACCCAGGCGTCGGCGCAGTCGGCCAGGCCGTCCAGGTGCAGGCCGCCGGTGAGCAGCGTCCACAAGGTGACCAGCAGCGCCGCCAGCAGCAGCGGGTCGGCCTCGGGCAGCAGCCACGCCGGCAGCGCCAGCAGCGCGCCGATGACCAGCCCCACCAGCGGGAAGGCGGCCACCGAGCGCCCCAGCTCCTGTGCCGTGGGTGGAGCGCCGGCGGGCGCTGGCAGGCGGGTGAGGAACTGCAGGGCGAGCAGCGCCGGGCGGATCACGGACATCTCAGCACCGCCGCCGGATACCCGGCCTATCCGGCCGGTCAGACCAACAGCGCATCAGCCCAGCGACCCGGCATGGAACAGCAGCAGCGGCGAGGCCGCCTCGCCCGTCCCATAGACCCGTACCCGGCTCAGGGCGGCGTAGGGCACGTCCAGCCGCCACAGCCGGGTGAGCGGTATGTCCAGCACCGCGCACAGCAGGGCCCGGATGGTACCGCCATGGCAGATCAGCAGCAGGTGACGCCCGGCGTGACGGGCGAGCAGCTCGGCCCAGGTCCGCTGCACGCGGGCGGCGAAGGCAGCCAGGGATTCGCCGCCCGGCGGCGGATGGTGGATGGGGTCGGCCCAGAAGCGACCCAGGGCCGCGGACTGCTCGGCCTCGATCTCGGCCACGCTGCGCCCGTCCCACTGGCCGAAGCTGATCTCGCGCAGATCTGGCGCCAACTCCAGCGGCAGGCCGTGGCGCTCGGCCAGTTCAGCGGCGAATTCGGCACAGCGCTTGAGCGGCGAACTGACGATGACCTGCCAGGGCCGATGATCGCCCACGGCAGCGCGCATCTGCGCCCAGCCCAGCGGGCTCAGCGGATCGTCCACCGCGCCGCGGAACCTGCGCCCCCCGACCGGCTCGCCATGGCGCAGCAGGTCGAGGGTGGTGACGCACTCCCTCACAGCGCCCCCGACACGCCGGCCTCGGCGAAGGTGGCCATGCCGTTGTGCAGGGCGCAGGCAGCGCGCAGGATGGGCAGGGCCGTGGCGGCACCGCTGCCCTCACCCAGGCGCATGTCCAGCTCCACCAGCGGCTGCGCCCCCAGGGCGGCGAGCAGGCGGCGGTGGCCGGGTTCGGCGGAGGCGTGGCCGTACAGCAGCCAGGGGGCGATCTCCGGGCGCAGCCGCAGCGCCGCCAAGGC
Organism: Candidatus Competibacteraceae bacterium; assembly: GCA_035575095.1. Lineage (GTDB taxonomy): Bacteria > Pseudomonadota > Gammaproteobacteria > Competibacterales > Competibacteraceae > DATLYF01. The sequence goes on along the minus strand of DATLYF010000106.1, from coordinate 56,070 downwards.
GGCAGCGGTGGTGATAAAGCCGTCTACCAGCACCGGGATGCCGAGCTGGGCGCAGCGGATGTAGGCGCCGGCCAGGGCGGCGATCTCGAAGCCGCCCAGACGGCACAGCAGCTCCAGCGGCGTGCCGCCGGCGTGTAGCGCCAGGGCGCGCTCGATCACCGCCGCCTTGCGGCTCACCCCGGCGGCATCCAGGCCGGTGCCGGGCCCGGCCAGCGCGGCGGCGGACAGCCCCAGCAGGGCGCAGCCCAGAGCGGCGGCGGCGGTGGTGTTGCCGATGCCCATCTCGCCGCCGATGAACAGTTCCGCCCCGGCTTCGTGGGCGCGTTCGGCGGCCTCAGCGCCGGCGGACAGGGCCTGAGCGCACTGCTCGGCGCTCATCGCCGGTTCCACGGCGAAGTTGGCGGTGCCCGGACCGACACGCCGGTCCACCACCCCGGGCAGCGGCTCCAGCGGGCTCACCGTGCCGGCGTTGACCACTTCCAGCGTCGCACCGTGCTGGCGTGCCAGGACGCTGATGGCGGCGCCGCCGCGGGCGAAATTGCGCACCATCTCGGCGGTCACCGCCTGGGGAAAGGCCGATACGCCCTCGGCCACCACACCGTGGTCGCCGGCGAAGACGACGATGCGCACCCGCTCCACCGCTGGGCGCTCGCGGCGCTGCAGCGCGGCCAGGCGGATGGCCAGGGCTTCCAGCCGGCCGAGCGAACCAGGCGGCTTGGTGAGCTGGTCCTGACGGGCGCGGGCGGCGGCCTCGGCGGCGGGATCGGGAGTGGCGATGGCAAGGTTGAGCCAGGCGGGAGTCATGTCGGGGGTTCCTTGAGTTCCAGGGGTAAGCCGGCGACGGTGAAGGTGACGCGATCGCAGAGCCCGGCCAGGGTCTGATGCAGCCAGCCGGCCTCGTCGCGGAAACGGCGGGCCAGGGCATTGGCCGGAACGATGCCCTCGCCCACCTCGTTGCTGACCAGGATGAGGCTGCCCGGCAGGCTCGGCAGCCTCTCCAGCAGGGCCTGTTTCTCCTGTTCCAGGCATGCGTCGCCCGCCGCCAGCAGATTGGACAGCCACAGGGTCAGGCAGTCCACCAGCAAGCAGCGACCGGGCGCAGCCTGCTCGGCCAGGGTCGCAGCCAGGGCCAGCGGGCACTCCACCAGGCCCCAGTGGGCCGGGCGGCGGGCGCGGTGGCGCTCCACCCGGGCCGCCATCTCCGCATCCCAGACCTGGGCGGTGGCGATATATACCACCGCCAGGCCGGATTCCTCGGCACGCTGCTCGGCCAGCCGGCTCTTGCCGGAGCGGGCACCGCCCAGGATGAGTTGCTTCATGGGTTGAGCGCGCTCAGCAGGCTGTCGTGCAGCCGCCCGTTGCTAGCCAGGATGGTGGTGGAGTCGAGGGTGAGCGGCTTGCCGTAGAGGTCGGTGACGCGGCCGCCGGCCTCGGCGACGAGGACGCTGAGTGCGGCGACATCGAGAATGGCCACGTCGGACTCCAGCACCGCGTCGATCTTGCCCGCCGCCAGCAGGTGGTAGTGATAGAAGTCGCCGTAGCCGCGCACCCGATTGAACTGCGGGATCAGATCGCCCAGCGCCGGCCAGCGGGCGCGGTCGGCGGCCAGGGTCTTGAGGTTGCCGGTAGACAGGGTGGCCTGGCCGAAATCGTTGAGGTCGCTGACCGCCAGCCGTTTGCCGTTGAGCCAGGCGCCGAAGCCGCGCTCGGCGTAGGCCAGCTCGCCGAACAGCGGGGCATTGGAGACGCCGAGGATGAACTCGCCGCCGCGCAGCAGGGCGATCTGAGTGGAGAAGAACGGGTACTGACGGACGAAGCTCTTGGTGCCATCGATGGGATCGACCAGCCAGACGTACTCGGCCCCTTCGCCTTCCCGGCCGGTCTCCTCGCCGTAGAAGCCGTGGGCGGGAAAGGCGGCCTGGAGCACCGCCTTGATGGCCTTCTCGGTCTCCACGTCGGCCACCGTCACCGGAGTCTGGTCGGCCTTGAGCTGCACCTGGACATTGTGCTGGTAGTAGCGCTGGATGACCTTCTCCCCGGCGCGGGCCGCCTCGATGGCGGTGCGCAGGAACGGACTGAAGTGGTTGGAGGGCATGCGGCAACTCCCGACGGCGGCCCAGGAAAGTGCGCTAGTGTAGCGTGTCGCCGGACACGTCCCAAGCCGTCGGACTCAGTCCAGGTCGAGCAGCCCCGGCAGCCCGGCCAGGCTGGTCAGCTCCGCTACCGGCCCGGCCGGCAGGCGCTCGCGGCGCTGCCCCGCACGATTGATCCATACCGCCTGGAAGCCGAAGGCGGCGGCGCCGGCGATGTCCCAGCCGTTGCTGGACTGGAAGGCGATGGCCGACGCCTCCACCCCGAGTCGCTCCACCGCCAGCCGGTAGACGCGCGGATCGGGCTTGTAGACGCCCACCGCCTCCACCGACAGCAGCGCATCCAGCAACCCTGCCAGCCCGGTGGCGGCCACCGCCGCCGCCAGCAGGTCCGGGCTGCCGTTGGAGAGGATGGCGCAGGGCAGGCCGGCGGCACGCAGCCGGCGCAGGGTATCGGCCACCTCGGGATAGGCGTCGAGACGCTCGTAGGCCGCCAGCAGGTCGTGCTGTAACGCAGCATCGGCCACGCCGAAGTGATCGCAGGCATAGTCCAGGGCCTCCGCGGTGACCTGGCGGAAGTCGGCGTGTCGGCCCATCAGGCTGCGCAGCCAGGTATACTCCAACTGCTTCTGCCGCCACAGGGCGGAGAGGGCGTCGGCCCGCTCGCCCAGCCGGTCGCGGTGGCAGGCCACCGCCGAATGCACGTCGAACAGGGTACCGTAAGCGTCGAACACGCAGGCGCGAATGCCGCTGAGGGTGGTCATGGGCGCTCTCCTCCTTGGGGGGTGGCAATGTCAGCTTAGAGGACAGCCCGCCCGTTGTATGTCGAAGTTGGCGGAAGCCGCAGGGATTGTGTCGGCGTTACACTACGGTTTATCCCATTCCAGCAGGAGGAAGCCATGGGCCATCGCCTTTCCAAGATCTACACCCGCACCGGCGATGCCGGCACCACCGGCCTGGGCGACGGCAGCCGGGTAGACAAGGACTCGCCGCGCATCGAGGCCATCGGCGATGTGGACGAGCTGAACAGCGCCATCGGCCTGGTACTGGCCCAGCCGCTGCGCGCCAGCATCCGCGAGGTGTTGACCGAAGTGCAGCACAAGTTGTTTGACCTCGGCTCGGAACTCTCCGTGCCCGGCTGGCAGCGCCTCGGCGAGGACGATGTGACCTGGCTGGAGCACACTCTGGACGAGTTCAACGCCGAACTGCCGCCGCTCAAGGAGTTCATCCTGCCCGGCGGTGGGCCGGCGGCGGCAGCCTGCCACCTGGCCCGCGCCATCTGCCGCCGCAGCGAGCGCCGAGTGATCACCCTGGCCCGCACGGAATCCGTCAGCGAGCAGGGCCGGCGCTATCTCAACCGCCTCTCCGACCTGCTGTTCGTGCTCGGCCGGGTACTGGCCCGCGACGAGGGTGGCAGCGAGGTGCTGTGGCGCAACGAGCGCAGCCGGCGGCCGCCCAAGGGCGGCGGCTGAGGGCAGCGGACGGAGGTCGGTCACCCTTCGCCGCGGCGCGGCAGCGCGGCTACACTGGAAGGACGGGGAGCACCGGCGCGCGGCAGTTCCGACCGCGCCGCTCCCCCGGAGACGCGCCATGCCCACCCAAATCCGCATCTTCACCGTCCGCAGCGGGCAGATGGAGAATCTGGTCCAGGCCTGGCGGACGCAGGTCTATCCCCTGCGCCGGGCCCATGGCTACCAGATCGATGGCGCCTGGATCGCGCCGGAGACCAATCAGTTCATCTGGTTGCTGCGCTACGACGGCCATCTGGATTGGACGACCAAGGAGGCGGTCTATTACGCTTGCCCGGAACGCGTGGCCATGTCCCCCGATCCCATGGACTACGTGGAGGAGGTGGAGCAATTCTTCGTCGAGCCGCTGCCGCTGCCGGACTGAGGCGGTGCTGCCCTGGCCAGATGCCGATCTCGTCTCCGCACGCATCGTGCGTAGAACCGCGGAGCGGGCCGCCGGGTCACAGTGGACCGATGGCCCGGTTACGGCCGTATCTCTTCCACGAATCCAAGGAGACGCTCATGACGATCCGCTCCAAGCTGCGCTATGGCCTGCCTCTTGCCGCGCTGCTGCTCGCCGGCGCTGCCGGCGCGGCACCACCGCCACCCGAGGCGCACACCCTGGAGGTCGGCGGTATGGGCGAGGTGCGCGCCCGCCCCGATGTGGCCTGGCTCAATGCCGGCGTGGAGAGCCGCGCCGCCACGGCCCGCCAGGCCCTGGGCGACAACGCCCAGGCGGTGCGCAAGCTGCTCGATGAGCTGAAGCGGCTGGGCGTGGCCGAGCAGGACGTGCAGACCGGCAGCCTGAATCTGGGGCCGCAATACCCGCCCAACCGCGATTACGATCAACCGCTCAAGCCGGTGGGCTACGTCGCCAGCCAGGGTCTGCGGGTGCGGGTCAAACCGGTGGACAAGGCCGGCCAGGTGCTCGACGCCCTGGTGGCGGCCGGCGCCAACCAGGTGCAGGGCATCAGCCTGGCGCTGGACGATCCCGCTGCCGTCCAGGATGCGGCGCGGCGCGCGGCGGTGGCAGACGCACGGCGGCGTGCCGCCCTCTATGCCGAGGCAGCCGGCGTGCGCCTCGGGCCGGTGCTGCGCATCAGCGAGCACAGCGCCGGCCCGGTGCCGGTACCGATGATGCGCGTGGCCATGACCGAAGCGGCGAGCGGCGTACCCATCGCCGTCGGCGAGAACACGGTGAGCGCCCAGGTGACGATGGTGTTCGCCCTGGAGCCGGCGAACTGAGTTCAGGCAGCCCGCCAGAGGCCCACGATCACCAGCAGCCAGGCGAGGATGAAGGCGCTGCCACCGAAGGGGGTGATCGCCCCGAGCCAGCCGCGACCGCTCAGCACCAGCGCATAGAGGCTGCCGCAGAACAGCACGATGCCGGTCAGCATCAGCGGCCCGGCCCAGCGCAGGGCGGCGCTCTCCGGCCAGTGGCGCAGCGCCAGGCCGACCAGGATCAGCCCCAGGGCGTGGTACATCTGGTACTGCACGCCGGTGTTGAACACTGCCAGTCGCTCCGGCGGCACCAGCTGGCGCAGAGCATGGGCGGCGAAGGCGCCGAGCAGCACCCCGAGCATGGCGCTCAAGGCTCCGGCGAGCAGACAGAATCGGACCATGCGCTTCCTCCCGTGCACGCGAACGATGCGTCCAGTCTAGCGGAGTCGCAGCCAGGCTCGCCAAGCGCGGCGCCGCGGGCTACGCTGGCCAGGCGCAACCGCTGTGAGGCGTTACCATGATCAAGCGCACCCTGCTGCCCGATGCCGTCGAGCGCTACGTGAGCGAGCTCATCACTCGGGAAACTCCGCTGCAGCAGCGGCTGCGTGCCGAAACCGCCCGCCTGCCCCAGGCGCAGATGCAGATCGGTCCCGATCAGGGAGCGTTGCTGGCGCTGCTGGTGCGGCTCATCGGGGCGCGCCGCGCCCTGGAGATCGGCACCTTCACCGGCTACAGCGCGCTGGCCATCGCCGCCGCCCTGCCCGCGGACGGCCGGCTCATCACCTGCGACATCAGTACGGCGTGGACCCGCATCGCCCGGCGCTACTGGGCTGCGGCCGGGCTGTCCGGGCGCATCGAGCTGCGCCTCGGGCCGGCGGCGCAGACCCTGGCTGCGCTGCTGCGCAATGGCGCCGCGGAGTCCTTCGACTTCGCCTTCATCGACGCCGACAAGACCGGTTACGACGGCTATTACGAGGCTTGTCTGCAATTGCTGCGTCCGGGCGGCTTGATCGCCCTCGACAACATGCTGTGGAACGGCGCCGTGGCCGATCCGGCGGTCACTGACCCCGATACCGCGACGCTCAGGGCGCTCAATCTCAAGATACGTGACGACCCGCGGGTCGAGGCCTGTCTGCTGACCGTGGGCGATGGGGTGATGCTGGCGCGCAAGCGCCCGTAGCTATCTCCCCGCCCAGCGCCTGCACCTCGGCTGGGGTGAGATGGCGGAATGCCCCCTTGGCCAACTCGCCCAGCGCCAGCGGGCCGATGGCCACCCGCACCAGGCGCAGCACCCTCACCCCCAGCATCTCCAGCAGGCGGCGGATATGGCGATTGCGGCCCTCGTCCAGCACCACCTCCAGCCAGGCGTTGCGCCGGCCTTGGCGCAGCAGGGTGACGCGCTTGGCCGCCAGGTGCTCGCCCGCGGCGCTGGCCATCCCCGCGGTCAAGCGCGCCAGCAGCTCTGCATCGGGCAGGGTGTCCACCTGGACGTGATAGGTCTTGTCCAGGTGGCTGCGCGGGTCGAGGATGCGCGCCGCCCAGCGGGTATCGTTGCTCAACAGCAGCAGTCCCTCGCTGGCCTTGTCCAGCCGTCCGACCGGCCCCAGCCAGGGCAGTCCGCTCCCGGCCAGGCACTGATAGACCGTGGCCCGGCCGCGTTCGTCGGCGGCCGTGGTCACCAGCCCGCGCGGCTTGTTGAGCATGAGGTAGACCTTGCCCGCGGCGGCGACCGGCGCGCCGTCTACGCTGATGCGGTCGCGGACCGGATCGACCCGCACCCGGGCATTGCGCGTCGGCTGGCCGTTGACCGCGACCCGCCCCGCCGCGATCAGCACCTCGGCCTGGCTGCGCGAGCAGTAGCCCAGCCTGGACAGGGCGCGGGGCAGGCTGACGACGCTCACGCCCCCACCAACACGATCTTCAGCGTCACCGGCCCGTGCGCGCCCATCTGCAGGGTCTGCTCGATGTCGGCGCTGCGCGACGGCCCGGTGATGAAGTTCACCGTGCGCGGCAGGGCGCGGCCGCTGGCGCGCAGCTTGTCCCAGGCGTCCTCGCTGGTGGCGACGATGTCGGTGGCGGCGAGCACCACCACGTGCACGTCGGGGAGAAAATTCAGCGTGGTTGGACTGTCGGGACCGGAGAGCAGCACCAGGGTGCCGGTCTCGGCGATGCCGGCGAAGGCCGGGCTGAGCGTCACCCGATCGCCGTTCTCGGCCCGGCGCACCGCCGTCTCCAGCCCGGCGCCGGCCCAGTCCAGCCCGGCCAGGGCAGCGGCCAGGGTGAGGCGCAGCGGCAGACCGGCCTCCTGCAGCAGCCCGGCGACAGCGGCGGGCACGGCGGCAGGCGCCGCGACCCGCAGCACGCTGGCGGCAGCCTCCTCGGCCATGGCAATGAACAGTTCCACCTGGCCGGCATGGTCCAGGGCAGCGGCGCGGGCCGGGATGGGACCGCGCGGCGGACGGCGCAAGCGCGCCTCGACGGCGGCGCGGGCGGAGTCGGCGAGCTCAGCGCGCTTCAGGTGCCTGCGGATGTTATCGAGAATGAAATCACGGCTGCTCATGCGCGCTGCCCTTTGTGCCGGTCGGTCCACAGTTCCTGGAAGGTCTTGCCCTGGGGGGCGGGCAGATCGCGCCAGGCGGTCCAGCCCCTGGCCAGCGGCAGTGCCCGGATGCGCCCATCGCGACCCAGGCGTCTGAGCAGGCGCGCCCCCAGCCTGGCCAGGGTGCGGTAGAGCTGCGGCCGGCTGGCGATAAAGCTCCAGGCGCCCAGGCCGAAGCGATAGGCGGCCGGGGTGAGATGCTTCTCGAACTCGCGCTCGCGCCAGTGCCGCATCAGCTTCGGCAGCGGGATGCGTACCGGGCACACCGACTCGCAGCGCCCGCAGAAGGTGGATGCGTTGGGCAGGTGCCCGGCCTGATCGATGCCGATGAGCTGCGGGGTGAGCACTGCACCCATGGGGCCGGGGTAGACCCAGCCGTAGGCGTGGCCACCGATGGCGCCGTATACCGGGCAGTGGTTCATGCAGGCCGAGCAGCGGATGCAGCGCAGCATGTCCTGGAACTCGCCGCCGAGCATCCCGGAGCGGCCGTTGTCCAGCAGCACCACATGGAACTGCTCGGGACCGTCCGCATCGCCGGGGCGGCGCGCGCCGTTGGAAAAGGTGGTATAGACCGAGATCTCCTGCCCCGTCGCCGAACGGGTCAGCAGCCTGAGCAGCACCATGGCGTCCTCCACGGTGGGCACGATCTTCTCCAGCGAGGCCACCACCACGTGCACCCGCGGCAGAATCTGGGTCAGGTCACCGTTGCCCTCGTTGGTGACGATTACCGTGCTGCCGGTCTCGGCGATGCAGAAATTGGCTCCGGTGATGCCGACGTCGGCGTGCAGGAACGCAGCGCGCAGGATCTCGCGCGCCTCCTTGAGCATCTGCGGCGGGCTCTCCAGCGGCCGTCCGGGGTCGCGTTCGGTATGCCGGGCGCGGAAGGCCTCGGCCACCTGTTCCTTGTTGAGGTGGATGGCCGGGGCGATGATGTGCGATGGGTGCTCGCCGCGCAGCTGGATGATGTATTCGCCGAGGTCGGTCTCGATGGGCTGGACGCCGTTGGCCTCCAGATACTCGTTGAGGGCGATCTCCTCGGTGACCATGGACTTGCCTTTGGTCACGGTCTTTGCTCCCGCCTCGCGGCAGATGCCGAGGACGATCTCCCGCGCCTCGGCGGCGTCGCGGGCCCAGTGCACCCGGCCGCCCTGCTCCACCACCCGGGCCTCGAACTGCTCGAGGTAGAAGTCCAGGTGCTCCAGGGTGTGGTTCTTCAGATCGCGGCCGTAGTCGCGCAGCGCCTCGAACTCGGGTAAACGGGCGATGGCCTTGGCGCGCTTGCCAGGGAAGCCGGCGCGCAGGTTGACCAGGGCTTTCTGCAGCGCGCGATCGTGCAGAGCCTGGCGGGCGTTTTCCTTGAAGTTCAGGCTGGTGGCCTGCATGGCAGCACCTCTCTCGCTCAACCTTCACCGATTGCCGGCGTATCACTCATCCCCGCCAGCACCTCGGCGACGTGGCGCACCTGGATGGGCGAACCCTCGCGCTTGAGCTTGCCGGCCATGTTGAGCAGGCAGCCGAGATCGCCAGCAAGCAGGGTGCCGGCGCCGCAAGCGCGGATATTGGCCACCTTGTCGCTGACCATGCGGTTGGAGATTTCCGGGTACTTGACGCAGAAGGTGCCGCCGAAGCCGCAGCACACCTCGCAGTCTTCCATTTCGGTCAGGCGCAGCCCCTCTACCGAGCCAAGCAGCTTGCGCGGCTGTCCCTTCACCCCCAGCTCGCGCAAGCCGGAGCAAGAGTCATGATAGGTCACGGTGCCCGGATAGCACGCCTGCACCCGCTCCAGGCCGCGCACATCGACCAGGAAGGAGACCAGCTCGAAGGTGCGCGCCGCCAGGGCTGCGGCGCGCGACTGCCAGGCCGGGTCGTCGGCAAACAGCTCGGGATAGTGGGTCTTGATCATACCGCCGCAGGAGCCGGAGGGCACCACCACGTAGTCGTAGCCCTCGAAGACTGCGATCACCTGGCGGGCCAGCGCCTGGCTGTGGCGCCGGTCGCCGGAGTTGAAGGCGGGCTGACCGCAGCAGGTCTGGGCGGCGGGCACCTCGATGCGGCAGCCGGCGTCCTCCAGCAGCTTGACCGCGGCGAAACCCACCGCGGGCCGGAACAGATCCACCAGACAGGTGACGAACAGCGCCACGCGCGGTGCAGGGATGGTGGTCTCGGGGGCGGGCATGGCTTCCTCAATTGGTTTTACCAGTTGACCACGCGATTCTAAGAGCAAATGCCGCCGAAAAAAAGCACTACCGTAACCGACCCAGCGGCAGCCATCGCCGGCCCCTCCTTCGCAGCGTCACATCGTTCAGAAACCCCTGTCGGGAAACGAGCCAGCCTGGGAGATCGAGCCTGCCGCGGCTATGACGAGCGGTGCAAAGGTCTTTTCCGCCTCTTCCGGTTTCCAGCGCGCTGTCGATATGGCGATGTTGATAGCGCCGATAGCCCGTGACGCCGCAGCCAATATCGGAGCTGCGATCGAGATATCACCCAGATAGATCTCTTTTGCAGGTGATGGCGTAACCCTGGCGGCGCGCTTCCTGCAGCCGCTGCCGAATGTCTTCGATTCGATACACGGTATGCGCAGTGAACGGGCGGAGCACCGAGCGTGAAAGGATCTGCCCGGCCTCGGGCTCCGGGAGCTGCGACAGCAGCTTCGGGCTGTCCAGTCTGGCCGGTGAACAATCCAGCCGCACCGGCGGCCTGCGGGGTATCGGAAGCGCGCTCAGCAACGGCCTCGGCACGCTGCGCGCCGCCGCCGAGCAGCACCTGCAGTTCGTCCAGACCACCCCGCAACGCGTTCGGTCCTACTTCCAGGACCTCGTCGTGCGCTGCGCCAGAAGCGCTCCAAAAGCAAAGCCCCCGCACGGGGCGAGGGCTCTGCTTGGTTTGCCGCAGGCGCAGGTTACAGGTGTTACATGCGCGCGATCATCGCCTCACCGAAGGCCGAGCAACTGACCTCGGTGGCGCCTTCCATCAGGCGCGCGAAGTCGTAGGTGACGATCTTGTCGCCGATGGCCGCTTCCATGCCTTTGATGATCAGGTCCGCCGCTTCAGTCCAGCCGAGGTGGCGCAGCATCATCTCGGCCGAGAGGATGAGCGAGCCGGGATTGACCTTGTCCTGACCGGCATACTTGGGCGCAGTGCCATGTGTGGCCTCGAACACCGCGTAGCGATCGGAAATATTGGCGCCCGGCGCGATGCCGATGCCGCCGACCTGGGCGGCCAGCGCATCGGAGATGTAATCACCGTTCAGATTGAGGGTGGCGATCACGTCGTACTCGGCCGGCCGCAGCAGAATCTGCTGCAGGAAAGCGTCGGCGATGGCATCCTTGATAACGATCTCCCGGCCGGTCTTGGGGTTGGTGAACTTACACCACGGCCCGCCGTCGATCTCGATGGCACCGAACTCGCGCTTGGCCAGGGCATAGCCCCAGTCGCGGAACGCGCCTTCGGTGAACTTCATGATATTGCCCTTGTGTACCAGGGTAACGCTCTTGCGGTCATTGTTGACAGCGTACTGGATAGCCGCCCGCACCAGGCGCTCGGTCCCCTCGCGCGAAACCGGCTTGATGCCGATGCCGGAAGTTGCCGGGAAGCGGATCTTCTTGACGCCCATCTCCTCGGTCAGGAACTGGATGACTTTCTTCGCGCCCTCCGACTCGGCCTGCCATTCGATGCCGGCGTAGATGTCCTCGGTGTTCTCGCGGAAGATCACCATATCGGTCTGGGACGGATCCTTCAGCGGCGAGGGCACACCCCTGAAATAGCGCACCGGGCGCACGCACTGGTAGAGATCGAGTTCCTGGCGCAGTGCCACGTTCAAGGAGCGGATGCCGCCGCCTACCGGCGTGGTCATCGGTCCTTTGATAGAGACCGAGTATTCCTTGAGCGCCTCGAAGGTCTCGGCCGGCAGCCACTGATCGGGACCGTAGAGCCGTGTGGCCTTCTCCCCGGCGTACACCTCCATCCAGTGGATCTTCTTTCTGCCGCCGTAGGCTTTCTCCACCGCTGCATCGACGACCTTGATCATGACCGGAGTGATGTCCACGCCGATGCCGTCGCCTTCGATGAAGGGAATGATGGGATTATCAGGGATCGGCTGGCCGGGAACGATTTTTTGGCCATCGGCGGGAACCTTGATCAATGAAGCGCTCATTCCGAACTCCCTCATGTATAGTGTGCGTTGAGGATGTATCGCCCGGTGCAGCCAAACCATAGCGGCTGGCGCAACAGCGCCGATCGGATCGGATCGGCGTCATACGCCCGGCGCGCGCTCTGGCGGTGTCTGCGCGAAGCGCCGCCGGGACGGCCACGGCGCTGTCTCGGCCCCCGGGGTCGGGGCTGCGCGGTCAAGGAGCAGGCCATGAGCGAACGGGAAAGCCGCGCCCACAGGCCCCGGACAGCAGGCCGGCGGTTATGCCGCGGCAGATTATCCCCGAAAACCGGATGCTCCGAAAGCGCATACGCGGCGCGGCTCCGTCGGGCGCTCCCCGGTTCGGGCTGCAGGCAGCATCGGCTGCCCCGCGCCATGGCGGTTTGCGCCATGGCCTTGGTCGCCGCTGCCCCTGGGTAAGCGGCACATGGTGCTGGGCGCTGCCCCCTTCATGCCGTAGAATCACTACCAAAAGACAATCAAGCACTTATTTGTAGGAGCTGCATGCAGCGCTTGGAGGATGGCAGGATGGAGGTCCCCGTCGGCGAAAGCCCGATCGCACACGCGATCGCCGCGGTCATGATCGAGGGTTTCAACAAACACTACCGCATCTTCCGCGAAACCAGCCGGCGCGCGAAACAGAGCTTCGAAGCCGCCGATTGGCAGGGGCAACTCGATGCCGTGCGCAACCGGGTGGCGTTCTACGACATGCGCGTCAATGAAACCGTGCAGCGCTTACATGAGGATTTCAATGCTGCCGCGCTCGGCGATCGGACCTGGCAGCAGGTCAAGCTCAACTACATCGGCATGCTGCTCAACCACAAACAGCCCGAGCTTGCCGAAACGTTTTTCAATTCGGTGTTTTGCAAGATCATGCACCGCACCTATTTTCACAATGATTATATCTTTGCTCGCCCTGCCATCTCTACCGAATATATCGAATCCGATCCACCCGTCTACAGCAGCTATTACCCTCAGGAGCACGGCTTACGCTGGACCATTCGTAAAATCATTGAGGACTTCGGCTGGCAACGTCCTTTCGAGGATTTGGGGCGCGACATTCATTATCTGATGCGGACTATCAAGAGCTTCCTCGGGACCTGGCCGAAAACCGAGGTCAATTGTCAGATCCAGGTGCTGCATTCCGCTTTCTATCGTAACAAAACCGCCTATATCATCGGCAAATGCATCAACGGCTACCGTGAATATCCATTCACGGTAGCGGTACGACACAACCGAAACGGCCAACTCTGCATCGATACCATCCTGCTCGATGCCTGGCGCATTTCCCTGCTGTTTTCGCTGTCGCGCGCCTACTTCCTGGTCGATATGGAGGTGCCCTCCGGCTATGTGCATTTCCTGCTGTCGATCATGCCCAACAAGCCGCGCTCCGAGATCTACACCATGCTCGGCCTGGGCAAGCAGGGCAAGACCATGTTCTTCCGCGACTTGCTGTCCCATCTGCGCCACTCGAACGACCAGTTCATCATCGCTCCCGGCATCAAAGGCATGGTCATGCTGGTGTTCACCTTGCCGTCCTATCCCTATGTCTTCAAGCTCATCAAAGATGTCTTCGGCAGCTCGAAAAACATAGACCGGGCCACGGTCAAGAAAAAATACTTGCTGGTCAAGGAAGTCGATCGCGTCGGCCGCATGGCCGACACCCTGGAATTCTCCGATGTGGCCTTGCCGCTGGCGCGCTTTCATCCAGAGTTGCTCGATGAGTTGTTCCGTCTCGCCCCGTCTTCCTGTGAAATCGATGGCGACTCGCTCATCATCAAGCATCTATATATCGAGCGGCGCATGACACCGCTCAACATCTATTTGGAACAGGCTAACGACGAGCAACTCGAGCATGCCGTCAAGGAATACGGTAACGCCATACGGGAGCTGGCGATGGCGAACATTTTTCCGGGCGACATGTTGTGGAAGAACTTCGGCATCACCCGCTATGGCCGGGTGGTGTTCTATGACTATGACGAGATCGAATACATGACGGACTGCCGGTTCCGCGCGATCCCGCCCGCCCCGCACGAGGACATGGAGATGTCCGCGGAGCCCTGGTACACCGCCGGCCCTATGGACGTCTTTCCAGAAGAATTCGCACGTTTTCTTCTGGGACCGCCCAAGATTCGTCAGACTTTCCTGAAATATCACCGGGATCTGCTCGATCCGCACTTCTGGCGGAACGCCCAGGAGCGGATCCGTCGCGGATATATCGAGGACTTTTATCCCTATCCGCAGGAGCTTCGCTTCGTCAACCGCTTCGGAACGGCGAAGACTTTACAGGCCGTGGATGATCATGAAAAAGACTTCGTGCCCGAGGCCATGGAGATTGCGTATGACGATCCATAGCCGACTGCACGCCGCTGTTGCCACCGGCACGGTACACCCGGCGTGCGTGGTGCGTTGTTGCAGCGCTGAAAACCGGCTACGATCCACAACCACGGCGAGCCGTGTGCTGTCTTGCGCTCTGTTGCACGGCTTTGAGGGGGAAGGAAAGCCTGACATGTTTCGGAGACCCTGATCGGGTCACCGCCACAGGAGTCGACATACAATGAGAAAAGCGTTCCGCTTCGCCCGTTACTCACTGTTGCCCGCTCTGGCGTTACTATCGGCAACGGCCGCGAGCGCCACCGAGGGCAAGTGGCTGGAGCGCGGCCAGCCATTGACCGAGTTCCCCGCCTGCTATCAGCTCTGGGCCTGCGTCGCCAGCGATGCCAGCAGCGCCGACAAGAGCCAAGGCATTCCCAAAGGCACTTGGGGCACCTGCGAGAACATGATGCAGGGTGAGCAGGCCGGCTGCGGCAAGTGCCTGGCCCCGCCCCCGGAAGACCAGTGCGAGATCTGACTGCGCCCGGGATGCCCCCGCACGGAGCGGCGGATGTCCCCTCACAGCGGTGCACTGCACCCCCATCGAACCTCCCCCCTTTCGCCCCATGACCCTCACCGAGCTGCGCTACATCGTCGCCGTCGCCCGCGAACGCCACTTCGGCCGCGCCGCCGAGGCCTGCTTCGTCAGCCAGCCCACCCTGAGCGTGGCGGTGCGCAAGCTGGAGGAGGAGCTGGGTGTGGTGCTGTTCGAGCGCAGCCCCGGCGAGGTCACCGTCACCCCCATCGGCCGGCGCATCGTCGAGCAGGCGCAGCGCGTGCTGGAGGAGGCCGCCGCCATTGCGCAGATCGCCCTACAGGGCCAGGACGAGCTGTCCGGCATGCTGCGCCTGGGGGTGATCTACACCATCGGCCCCTATCTGCTGCCGCACCTGATCCCGCTGCTACGCAGCCGGGCGCCGAAGATGCCGCTGCAGATCGAGGAGAACTACACCGCGGTCCTCTCCGAGCGGCTCAAGCAGGGCGAGCTGGACGTCATCATCCTGTCCCTGCCCTTCGACGAGCCGGGCATCCTCACCGAGCCGGTGTACGAGGAACCGTTCGTGGTGGTGATGCCGGCCGGTCACCCGCTGGAACGGGAGCCAGCCATCGACGCCCACGCCCTGTCGCACGAGGATCTGCTGCTGCTCGGCGCCGGCCACTGCTTTCGCGACCAGGTGCTGCAGGTTTGCCCGGAGTGCAACCGCACTAGCGTCTCCTCCGACAACATGCAGAAGACCCTGGAGGGCGGCTCGCTGGAGACCATCCGCCTGATGGTGGCCTCCGGCATGGGCGTCACTGTGCTGCCGCAAACCTCGGTCAACGGCTATCCCTACCCACGGGAGCTGCTCAGCATCCGCCCGTTCCGCGAGCCTGTACCCAAACGCACCGTGGCCTTGGCCTGGCGCAAGAGCTTCCCCCGGCCCAAGGCTATCCAGATGCTGGCCGAGGCGGTGCGCGCCTGTCCGTTGGGCGAGGGGGTGGTGATGCTGGAGGCGGGGCGTTAGCCGGCGCCGCCGAGCCGCGCCAGCGCCGCCTCCAGCGCAGCCGCGTCATCGGCTCGCAGTGTTCCGTGCCCTACCTTACGTCCGGCGCGCGGCTCCTTGCCATAGTCGTGGTAATGAGCGCCAGGCACGGCGAGAAAACTCTCCCGCGCCGGCATCGCGCCGATGAAGTTGAGCATGACGCAATGCCCGCGCGCCGCGGTGCTGCCCAAGGGCAGGCCGCACACCGCGCGCAGGTGATTCTCGAACTGGCTGGTCTCGGCGCCTTCGATGGTCCAGTGGCCAGAGTTGTGCACGCGCGGCGCCATCTCGTTGGCCATCAGCTCGCCGTCCAGCTCGAAGAACTCGATGGCCAATACGCCGACGTAGTCCAGCCGCTCCAGCAGCCGGCGGGCGCAGTCGCGGGCTTGGGTCTCCAGCTCCCGGGCGGTGCAGGGAGCGCGCGACAGACGCAGGATGCCGCCCTCGTGGCGGTTCTCGGTGAGGGGGTAGAAGGCCAGCGCGCCATCGCGGCCGCGCGCGGCGATGATCGATACCTCGCGGCGGAACGGCACGAATCCCTCCAGGATCAGTGGCACCCCGCCCAGCGCCTGCCAGGCCGGCTCGACATCGTCGGCCTCGCGCAACACGCGCTGGCCTTTGCCGTCGTAACCCAGACGCCGGGTCTTGAGCACCGCCGGCAGCCCGATCTCGGCCACCGCCGCACGCAGCTCGAGCAGCGAGTCCACCGCCTGGAACGGCGGGGTAGGCACGCCCAGCTCGCGGAACAGAATCTTCTCGGAGAGCCGGTCCTGAGCCACGGCCAGCGCCCGCGGCGGCGGGTACACCGGCACCCGTGCGGCCAGGATCTCGGCGGCGGCGGCCGGCACGTTCTCGAAGTCGAAGGTAACCACCTCCACTTGGGCGGCCAGCTCGGCCAGGCGCTGCGGATCGTCGTAGGCCCCCACCAGCAGCGGCGCCACCTGGCCGGCGCAGGCATCCGGCGCCGGCTCCAGGATCAGGAAACGCAGTCCCAGCGGATAACCGGCCAGAGCCAGCATGCGCGCCAGCTGGCCGCCACCGACGATGCCCACCCTCATGGCGCGCGCCTCGGGTCGGGATCGGCCAGCACCGCCGCGGTCTGGCGTGTGCGGAAAGCGCGCACCGCCTCACGCAGCGGCGGATATTTGTTGCCCAGCATGGACGCCGCCAGCAGGGCAGCGTTGATCGCTCCAGCCTTGCCGATGGCCAGGGTACCCACCGCAATGCCGCCCGGCATCTGCACGATGGAAAGCAGGGAATCGAGGCCGTTCAGGGCCTGGGACTGCACCGGCACGCCCAGCACCGGCAGCACCGTCTTGGCAGCGACCATGCCCGGCAGATGGGCGGCGCCGCCGGCGCCGGCGATGATCACCTCCAGCCCGCGCGCCTCGGCATCCTGGGCGTATTCGAACAGCAGATCGGGGGTGCGGTGGGCCGATACCACCCGCACCTCGAAGGGCACGCCCAGTTGCTCCAGGGTGATGGCGGCGTGCTCCAGGGTGCTCCAGTCGGAGCGGGAGCCCATGATCAGCCCGACCAGGGGTTTGGTGTTCTCAGACATCGCGTGGCACGACCTCGATTGTTTACCCGCCCGGCAGGGGCGGGGATAATCCCAAATGGCTGCGCAATCTTCGCATACCCTGTTACCGAGCCCAACCCGAAACCCTTATGGACCCCATCATCATCATCGGCAGCGGCCTGGCCGGCTATACCGTGGCCCGCGAACTGCGCAAGCTGGACGCCGCAAGCCCCCTCACCCTGATCTGCGCCGACGACGGTCACTTCTACTCCAAGCCCAACCTGTCCAACGCCTTCAAGCAGGGCAAGGGCCCGGATACCCTGATTAACGCTTCCCGCGCGCAGATGGTAGCGCAGTTGCACGCCCGCATCCTGCACCACACCACGGTCAGCGCCATCGAACCCGCGGCGCGTCAGCTGCGCTGCGATGCGGGCGTACTGCGCTATTCCCGGTTGGTGCTAGCGGTAGGCGCCGACCCGATCCGCCTGCCTCTGGCCGGGGACGGGGCACAGGGGGTGCTATCGGTGAATAGCCTGCAGGACTACACCACCTTCCGCGCCCGGCTGGAGGGCAAGCGCCAGGTAGTGATCCTGGGCGCCGGACTGATCGGCTGCGAGTTTGCCAACGATCTGGCCGTCGCCGGCGGCTATCGGGTGACGGTGATCGACCCCGCCCCCTGGCCGCTCTCCAGGCTGGTGCCGGAGCCGTTGGGGCGTGACCTGCAACGGGCGCTGGCCGCCCACGGCGTGGACTGGCGACTGGACAACGCCGTGGACAAGGTGGAGCGGGATCGGCGCGACAGCGAGGGCTACCGCCTGCATCTGCAGGACGGCGAGGAACTGGAGGCCGACCTGGTGCTGTCGGCGGTGGGACTGAAGCCACGCACCGCCCTGGCGGCCAAGGCCGGTCTGGAGGTCGGTCGCGGCATCCTGGTGGACCGGCTGCTCGCCACTTCGACGGAAAATGTCTATGCCCTGGGCGATTGCGCCGAGGTGGCGGGTCTGGTGCTGCCTTATGTCATGCCCATCATGCACGCCGGCCGGGCCTTGGCCCAGACCCTGGCGGGCACGCCTACGCCGGTGGTCTACCCGGCCATGCCGGTGGTGGTCAAAACCTTCTCCCATCCCACCGTGGTCGCGCCGCCGGCGCCTGGGGCCGCGGGCCAATGGCAGTGCGAAGCCGTAGACGGCGGCATGCGCGCCCGCTTCCTGGGAAGCGGCGGAGAGTTGCTGGGCTTCGCTTTGAGCGGCGCCGCCAGTGCCGAGAAGCAGGCGCTCACCAGGCTGCTGCCGCCACTGCTGGCATAACCGCTGCAGACAACGAAAACCCGCCGCCGGTGGAGCCGGCGGCGGGTTTGATGGCCAATGTCATCAACTCGACGGTTGGGGCTGGCTGCTGGCCGGCGGCTGCTGCGGCGGCTGCGGCGGCTGGGCCGGCTGGCTCGTCTGCGGAGCCGGGGCCGGCGGCTGCGGCGCCGTCTGCTCCTGGGCAGGCGCCGCCGAGGTCTTGCCCTCACCTTCCTCCGACTTGGAACAGGCACTCAGGGCCAGGGCGCTGCCCAACAGGGCGATCCACCAGAGTTTACGCATCGCAGTCTCCTCACATCATAGCTCCGGGTCGCACCCGGCGATGGTCTTTACCCTACGCGCGGCAAGATGAACGGCGCTTGAACCGGGACCGGTTCTTGCTTGACGCGCATCAAGGCAGACCTCGACTCGCGCAGCCGAGCATGGGATGCCCGCTTTCGACGACCCAAGGGAAGAAGGAAACAACGACCATGGCTCCTCATTCACGCTTCCGTATCCTGCTGTTTGGCCTATTGCTCATCGTGCTGGCACCCGCCTGGGCGCGCGCCGCCGAACCCAGCCTGGCCGAGACCCTCAACATCGCCGGCCGCCAGCGCATGCTCTCCCAGCGCATCGTCGCCCTCTACGCCGGGATCGGCCAGGACGTGCAGACGGCTCAGGCCACGCTGGCCCTGGGTCAGGCCATTGCCCTGTTCGACCAACAGCTCACTATCCTGCACGAGCGCGCCCCCACCCCCGAGATCAAGGCTGCGCTGGGCGAGGTAGAACGGCTGTGGCAGCCATTCCGCGATGCGGCTAGCGTTACCCCGAGCCGAGACGGCGCGCTCTGGCTGGCGACCCAGAGCGAGGAGCTGCTGCGCGCTTGCCACAAGGTGGTGCTGATGCTCCAGGATTGGGCTGGCACACCGACGGCCCGGCTGGTAAACGTCTCCGGCCGCCAGCGCATGCTCTCCCAGCGTATCACCAAGAACTACCTGCTGCTCGCCTGGGGCTTGAACAGCGCCGCGCTGCGCGAGGAGCTGGAGCAAGCGCGGCTGGAGTTCCGCGGCGCCCTGGTCGAGCTGCGCCAGACGCCGGACAACACCCCGGAGATTCGTCAGGCGCTAGACGAGGTGGCGCTCGAGTGGGGAGTGTTCGAACAGGCCTTCAACCTGGAGCAAGGCAAGCAGTTCATTCCGCTGCTGGTGGTGATGTCGGCAGACAAGATCCTCAAGCGCATGGACGACATCACTGCCCTTTACGAACGCCTCACAGCGGGCGGCTGATACCTCATCCCCCTGCCCTGCCGGCCGGGTCCTAACCCGACGTAGCCTCCTTGATATTTCCTATAGGAAATATTGTGCTATAATTGGCAACATGAACTCGGCCTCCCCCCTCACCGCCGAATCGGCCCTCGGTCAGCGCTTGCGCGCGCTGCGCAGCGCACGCGGCTGGACCCTGGAGCAGACCAGCCAGGCCACCGGATTGGCCCGCTCTACTCTGTCGAAGATCGAGAATGGGCTGATGTCGCCGACCTACGATGCTCTGCTCAAACTCGCCGATGGCCTCGGCGTGGATGTGGCCGAACTGTTCGCCGCACCGCACCAGGCCATGGGCAGCGGGCGGCGCAGCGTGTGCCGCCGCGGCCAGGGACAGCCGCACCTGACGCCTTATTATCACCACGAGCTGCTGTGCGCCGAACTCTCGCGCAAGCGCATGATGCCGTTCCGCAGCCGGGTCCGGGCGCGCTCGTTCAGCGAGTTCGAGGACTGGAGCCGGCATCAGGGCGAGGAATTCGTCTACGTGCTCGCCGGCGAGATCGAGCTGCATACCGAGTGCTACCAGCCGGTGCGGCTCGGACCCGGCGACTGCTTCTACATCGACAGCCGCATGGGCCACCAGGTGATCAGTATCGGCCCGGAGGATGCCGAAGTGCTGTGGATCAGCACCCACCCCCAGAGCCTGCGCAACACCGGCGAGCCATCACCCTGACAGCGACTCTACGGCGCGCCGGCAGCACCGCGTAACGCGCCCACGCTCACTCCTCCAACCTCCAGGAGAACCGTCATGCAGATCGAAAAATTGATGCAGTCCCTCGGCGTTGCGCCCAGCGCCTACCGCGGCGGCTCGCTGGTCGCGCGCTCGCCGGTGGACGGCGCCGAACTCGGCCGCGTGCCCGAGCACACGCCGCAGCAGGTGGCGCAGGCCATCGCCCGCGCTCAACAAGCCTTCCTGCACTGGCGCAGCGTGCCGGCGCCCAAGCGCGGCGAGCTGATCCGCCTGTTCGGCGAGGAGCTGCGCGCCCACAAGGAAGCCTTAGGCCGGCTGGTCTCGCTCGAGGCCGGCAAGATCCTCGCCGAAGGTCAGGGCGAGGTGCAGGAAATGATCGACATCTGCGACTTCGCGGTCGGTCTGTCGCGCCAGCTCTACGGCCTGACCATCGCCTCGGAACGCCCCGGCCACCGCATGATGGAGACCTGGCATCCGCTCGGCGTGGTCGGCGTGATCAGTGCCTTCAACTTCCCGGTGGCGGTGTGGTCGTGGAACTTCGCCCTGGCCATCGTCTGCGGCGATCCGGTGGTGTGGAAGCCCTCGGAGAAGACGCCGCTCAGCGCGCTCGCCGCTCAGGCGCTGTTCGAGCGCGCCGCGGCCCGCTTCGCTCAGGCTCCGGCGGATCTGTCGCAGGTGCTGATCGGTGGCCGCGAGGTGGGTACGGCGCTGGTCGACGATGCGCGCATCGCCCTGCTGTCGGCCACCGGCTCGACGCGCATGGGCCGCGAGGTCGGCCCGCGCGTCGCCGCCCGCTTCGGCCGCTGCCTGCTGGAACTCGGCGGCAACAATGCCATCATCGTCGCCCCCTCGGCGGATCTCGACCTGGCGGTGCGCGCCATCCTGTTCGGCGCGGTCGGCACTGCCGGCCAGCGCTGTACCACCACGCGCCGGCTGATCGTGCACGAGAGCGTGCGCCCGGAACTGGTCGCGCGCCTGAAGCGGGCCTACGCCAGCGTGCGCATCGGCAGCCCGCTCGAGCCCGACACCCTGCTCGGCCCGTTGGTCGACGGGCATGCCTACGAGGCGATGCAGGCGGCGCTGGAAGCCGCGCGCGCCGCGGGCGGTCAGGTGTTCGGCGGCGAACGCGTGCTGGCCGAGCGCTATCCGAATGCCTATTACGTGACCCCGGCGCTGGTGGAGATGCCCGGGCAGAGCGAGATCGTCTGTCGCGAGACCTTCGCCCCGATCCTCTACGTGATGGACTATCGCACGCTGGACGAGGCCATCGCGCTGCACAACGCCGTGCCGCAAGGCCTGTCTTCGGCGATCTTCACCACCGATCTGCGCGAGGCCGAGACCTTCCTGTCGGCGAGCGGCTCGGACTGCGGCATCGCCAACGTCAACATCGGCACCTCGGGCGCCGAGATCGGCGGCGCCTTCGGCGGCGAGAAGGAGACCGGCGGCGGCCGCGAATCGGGCTCGGATGCGTGGAAGGCGTACATGCGCCGCGCCACCAACACCATCAACTATTCGCGCGAGCTGCCGCTGGCGCAGGGCATCAAGTTCGGCGACGATTGAGCCTTGGCACCGCTCACACCTGCCCGTAGCGGTCGCCCTCGCGCAGCCAGCGCCGGGTCAGCACCGCGGCCCGCTCGGGCTGCTCGCGCAGCAGCCAGTCGGCGGCCTTGCGCACCGCCGGCAGCAGGTCGTCGTCGCGCAGCAGATCCGCCACCTTGAGCTGCAGTTCGCCGGTCTGGCGCGTGCCCAGCACCTCGCCCGGCCCTCGCAGCTCCAGGTCGCGGCGGGCGATCGCGAAGCCGTCGTGGCTGTTGCGCAGCACCTCCAGCCGGGCGCGGGCCTGCTGCGACAGCGGCGGGCGGTACATCAGCACGCAGCTCGACTCCACGCTGCCGCGCCCGACCCGCCCCCTGAGCTGATGCAGCTGCGCCAGGCCCAGGCGCTCGGCGTTCTCGATGATCATCAGCGAGGCGTTGGGCACGTCCACGCCCACCTCGATCACCGTGGTGGCCACCAGCAGGTCGACCTCCCCGGCCTTGAAGGCGGCCATCACCCCCTCCTTCTCCGCCGCCTTCAGGCGTCCGTGCACCAGGCCCACGCGCAGCTCGGGCAGGGCCTCGGCCAACCGCGCGGCCGTGTCGGCGGCGGCCTGAGCCTCCAGCACCTCGGATTCCTCGATCAGGGTGCATACCCAATAGGCCTGGCGCCCCTGGCGGCAGGCGGCGCGCACCCGTTCCATCACCTCTTCGCGGCGCTGCTCGCCGATGACCACGGTCTTCACCGGAGTGCGCCCGGGCGGCAACTGGTCGATCACCGAGGTATCCAGGTCGGCGTAGACACTCATCGCCAGGGTGCGCGGAATGGGGGTGGCAGTCATCACCAGCTGATGCGGCACGAAGGCACCGTTGCGCCCCTTTTCGCGCAGCGCCAGGCGCTGGTGCACGCCGAAGCGGTGCTGCTCGTCGATCACCACCAGGGCCAGGTCGGCGAAGCTCACGTCTTCCTGGAACAGGGCATGAGTGCCCACGGCGATCGGGGCACGCCCTTCCCGCAGCGCCTCCCGCATGGCTTCGCGCGGCTTGCCCTTGAGCTTGCCGGCCAGCCAGGCCACTTCCACCTCCAGCGGTTCCAGCCAGCCGCGCAGGTTGCGGTAGTGCTGCTCGGCCAGCAGCTCGGTGGGAGCCATCAACGCCGCCTGCCGCCCCGCTTCCACCGCGCGCAGACAGGCCAGGGCCGCCACCACGGTCTTGCCCGAGCCGACGTCGCCCTGCACCAGGCGCAGCATGGGCCGCGGCTGGTCGAGGTCAGCGTCGATCTCGGCAAGTACCCGGCGCTGGGCCGCGGTCAGGGCGTAGGGTAATCCGGCCAGGAAGCGGCGGCGCAGCGACCCAGCCGCCGCCAGGGCCACCGCCCGGCTGCTCTTGAGGCGGGCGCGCAGGCGGCGCAGGCCGAGCTGATGGGCCAGCAGCTCCTCGAAGGCCAGACGGCGCTGGGCCGGATGCTCCTGGCGCTCCAGCGGCAGCGGATCCTGGCTGGGCGGCGGACGGTGGATCAGCCTGAGCGCATCATGCAGGGGGGGGAAGCCGAGGCGTTCCAGTAGCGCCCGCGGCAAGCATTCCACCAAGGCCTCGGGGTTCTCCTCCAGCTTGTCCAGGGCCTGGGCCACGGCGGCACGCAGGAGGTATTGGGACAGGCCCTCGGTGGTGGGATAGATGGGCGTGAGGTGCTCCTCCGGCGGCGGCGGATAGGGGCTGTTGAGACGCCGGCACTCGGGATGCACCATTTCCAGCCCGGTGGGACCGAGCCGCACCTCGCCGAAGCAGCGCAGTCTTGCCCCGCGCCCCAGCAAATTCTGCTGCGCCGCGCTGAAGTGGAAGAAGCGCAGGGTGAGCTGGCCGCCGCTGCCGTCCATGAGCCGGCACAGCAGCGCCCGCCGCCGCCCCTGCACCACGTCGGCCAGCACCACCTCGCCCTCCACCACCGCATCCTGGCCGGGCTGCAGGGCGCCGATGGGGGTGATCTGGGTGCGATCCTGGTAACGCAGCGGCAGGTGGAACAGCAGATCGCCGACTGTGAGCAGGTTCAGCCGCGCCAGTCTGGCCGCCTGGCGCGGGCCAACGCCCTTGAGCTCGGTGAGGGAGAGATGTTCCAGGGTGGGCGTGGTCACGGCGTGGTCTTGGTTCCTGCTGCCATCTCGTCGATGATAGCGCAGCAATGACAGACCACGACCCCACCCAGTGCCATGCCTGTTTCGACCATACCCGATGACTACGCCGGCTGGCGCTCGCTACGCGAGATCGACCAAGCGCACGGCCTGCCCAAGGGCTCGGCCTTCCGCGCCTTCAAGCGCGCGCGGCTCACCGAGGGGGAGGATTTCCTTTACCTCGCCGCCGAGCGGCACGGCGAGATCATCGCCGAGCTCAAGGCGGCGGGGCGACTGTACCGGAGCACGGTGCACGCGGTGCTGATCAGCGCGCGAGGCTACGAGAAGTTGCAGCAGTTCCTGCCGGGCGGCGCAGAGGGTGGGACAGGGTCTGTCTCAGCCTGAGCGTCCGGCCCGATTTTTGTGGGATTTTACCATTCCATCGGCCAGTTATACGGCGATGTACTACCGTTACGGGATCAGGAGCATCTTGGGGAGAACGCAGGGATGGGCACGGAGGAATGGTTACTATCATCGACGCAGGAGGTGTCGATCCTTGACGAACACCAGGTCCGAGTCGAGCGGTGTTCGCCTACGAGGTGATCGCCATGACACATTCTGGCTTCGACAGACCCTATTTCGGTCCACTGTGGTTTCTCGGCTGGTTGGTCAGCGTCTTCTCCTTATCCAGTCCCGGCACGGCCCATGCGGAATGCTCGGTCAGCATCAGCGGCGGCACACCGGTGATGAACGTCGGCGAAAAGGCGACCTTCACCGCAACCGTCACCGGCGAGGGAACTCCGGTCACCTACGAGTGGGTGGTAAGTGGGGAGATCATCAAGGACTATAGCGAAACCACCAAATTCCCCTGGAGCGTCACACCGATGGCTCCAGAGGACTTCCAAGGCCCCAGCCTCACCTTCTATTGGAAGCCGGATCCTGGTCAGATCCATCCATCAAATGTCGGCCCCGTCGAGCGAACGGTATTGGTGAACGTGGTGGCGGGCACCGATGCCTGCCAGGCACAAGCCTATATCACTGTCGAGCGCAACAACTCCGACATCAACCGCCAGGCCGAGGACATCTATCTCAGCAACCATCCGGAACCGCTCCAAGGTGTGCTGCGGGGCCGGGCTCTGAACGAGCACAAGCTCTGGCACAGCAGCAATGGCTTCAGCACACCCGGCTATGGCGATCTGTTCTTCGACTTTCACCGCGAGTATATCGCCCGCCTCAATAGCTGGCGTGCGGAGTTCGGCTATCCTCCGGTTGTGACCTGGGATACCGGCACCCCGATTCCCCAGGGGCCGGAGATCAACCATCTGAACCGCAAGAGTTCCTATTTGCTGACCCCCAAACCGACCTGGTTCACCATCGCCGGCGGGACGGGGGTCCGGTCATCGAACGGCAAGTCCTGCGATACCGGCGGCGGCCAGAACGACCTGTTCGATTTCCTCAGCCGGGCGCATCTGGGTTGCGCGGCCTCCAGCCCCTATCACGGCAATATCCACAGCCGGGTCGGCGGCGATATGCTCAACGTCAGTCTCTCCCCGGTGGATCCACTGTTCTGGCGCTGGCACGCCTTTCTCGACGTGGTCTCCCAGGAATGGCTGGCCGGTCCGCCGGCGCCCCAGGCATCCGCCCCGGCGCGCTCCTTGCTCGCCCGGCTGCTGGATGCCCTCATCCCGACGGCGTCGTCCCAGAACAGCCGGCCGGCGCGCGAGACCCGAGCGCCCCAGGTGATCTATCAGACGCCGTTCCGCCTGTTCCGCTACCTCACGGAGTTGCCCGCCTCGGTCAGCGTCACCTTCAGCGAGCCCGTGACGGGGGTCAAGGCGGGCGACCTGAAGGTGAACGGCTCACCCGCGACCCAGGTCAGCGGCAGCGGCGCGGGCCCCTATACCTTCACCGGCTATCGTTCACCCAACGGTCCGAACGTACAGCTCAGGATCGCAGCCGGGCAGATTCAGGACCTCTCGGGCAATCGCTTCGCCGGCGCCGCGTGGCAGTACCGGCTGGTGAACCGGGGACAGGACGAAGACCGCGACGGCATCAAGGACGACGAGGAGGCGGACATCTACCTCACGGATCCGACTGATCCGGACACGGATCACGACGGTCTACCCGATAGCTTCGAGATCGCGCACGGCTGCCTCGAGCCCTTGATGAATCAGGCGCACCCGCACGAGATGAACGACAATCACATGCCGGGCGACAATGACGCCGATGACGACGGCATGAGCGACGCCGAGGAGTTGACAGCCGGCACCGATCCCTGCAAGCGGTGAGGCGGCACCAACCGCAGAGGAAGACGACGGATACCCTCCCCCTTTTGAGGGGGAGGGTCAGGATGGGGATTACCTCACCCCTGCAGCACCATCACGCCCTCGATCTCCACCAGCGAACCGCGCGGCAGGGCGGCCACGCCCACCGCGGCGCGGGCCGGGTAGGGTTGCGCGAAGTACTCGGCCATGATCTCGTTGACCTTGGGGAAGTTGGCGAGGTCGGTCAGATAGATGTTGACCTTGACGAAATCCTTGAAGCCGCCACCGGCGGCCTCGGCCACCGCCTTGAGGTTGTCGAAGACGCGCCGGGTCTGCGCCTCGAAGCCTTCGACGAGCTGCATGGTGGCGGGGTCCAGGGGGATCTGGCCGGACAGGTAGACGGTATTGCCCACCTTCACGGCCTGGGAATAGGTGCCGATGGCGGCGGGAGCCCGGTCGGTGCTGATGATCTGGCGGCTCATGCTGGCTGCGCTCCTGTGCTAAGGATTCGGAGCGGCCTATGGGACGGCATTACCGGGGGCAGCGTCAAGTCTGCCGTGTGATCTTGAGCACTTCGGGCAGCAGGCGCAGACGCTTCATCACCCGCGCCAGATGCACGCGCCCGCGCACGTGGATGACCAGGCTCATGGTGGTGGTGACGCCGTCGCGCTCGCTGGTCTGGATGTGCTCGATATTGGAATCGGCCTCGGCGATGGTGGCGGCGACCTTGGCGAACACCCCGCGCTTGTTGCTGACGTCCACCTTCAGCTCCACCGGGAAATCGCCGTCGATGCCCTTCTCCCACTCCACCTCGACCCATTTCTCCGGGTTCTTCTTGTAGTCGGCGATATGCTTACAGGTGTCGCGGTGCACGACGATGCCGCGCCCGGCGCTGAGAAAGCCCATGATGGGATCGCCGGGCAGGGGCCGGCAGCAGCGGCCCAGGGTCACCACCGCACCCTCGGTGCCCTTGATCAGGAAGGGATGGCCGCCCTTGAGTGGCGGGAACTGTTCGCGCCCCTCCTCCTCGGGCAGCAGGCGCTTGGCGATGAGCGCCGCAAGCCGTTTGCCCAGGCCGATGTCGGCCAGCAGATCGGCGAAGCCGCCGAGATGGAACTCGCGCACCAGGGCGTCCTTGCGCTCCTGGGGCACCTCGGCCAGGCTGCCGGAGCGCGCCAGCAGGGCCTGTTCCAGCAGACGCTTGCCGATGATGACGGCCTCGTCGCGCTTGAGCTGGCTGAGATAGTGGCGGATGCTGGCGCGGGCCTTGGCGGTGACCACGAAGTTGAGCCAGGCCGGATTGGGACGGGCGGTGGGGGCGATGATCACCTCCACCGTCTGGCCGCTGGACAGCACCGTGCGCAGCGGCACCAGGCGCCGGTCGATCTTGGCGCCGACGCAAGTATTGCCGACATCGGAGTGGATGGCGTAGGCGAAATCGACGCAGGTGGCGCCGCGCGGCAGCTCGATGATCTCGCCGCGCGGAGTGAAGACGTAGACCTCGTCGGGAAAGAGGTCCATCTTCACGCTCTCCAGGAACTCCAGGGAGCTGCCGGCGCGGCGCTGCATGTCCAAGAGTTTCTGCAACCACTCGCGGGCGCGCTGGTGGGCGCTGTTGCTCTGGCTGCCGGGCGACTTGTAGAGCCAGTGGGCGGCCACCCCGGCCTCGGCCATGACGTGCATCTCGTAGGTGCGGATCTGCACCTCGATGGGGATGCCGTGGGGGCCGAACAGCACGGTGTGCAGCGACTGGTAGCCGTTGGCCTTGGGGATGGCGATGTAGTCCTTGAAGCGCCCCATCAGTGGCTTGTACAGGCTGTGCACCAGCCCCAGCACGCGGTAGCAGGTGTCGACGCTATCGACGATGATGCGCAACGCGTAGACGTCGTACACCTCCTCCAGGGAGCGCTTCTCTTTGAGCTTGCGGTACAGGCTCCAGAGGTGCTTCTCGCGCCCCACCACGCGCGCTTTGATGCCCTCCTCCAGCAGGCGGTTGGCGACCCGCGTCTCCAGCTGGCTGATGATCTCCTTGCGGTGGCCGCGGCGCTTTTTCACCGCCTCGGACAGCACCCGGTAGCGGTTGGGATAGAGGTAGGCGAAGCCCAGGTTCTCCAGCTCGATGCGCAGGTGATTCATGCCCAACCGCGCGGCGATCGGGGCGTAGATCTCCAGAGTCTCGCGGGCGATGCGGCGGCGCTTCTCCGGCAGCAGCGCATCGAGGGTGCGCATGTTGTGCAGCCGGTCGGCGAGCTTGACCATGATCACCCGGATGTCCTTGGCCATGGCCAGGAACATCTTGCGGAAGTTCTCGGCCTGCGCTTCCTGCTTGGAGCCGAAGTGGATCTGGGTGAGCTTGGAGACGCCGTCGACCAGCTCGGCGACCTCGGCGCCGAAGCGGGCGGCGAGCTGCTCCTTGCTGATTACGGTGTCCTCCAGCACGTCGTGGAGGATAGCCGCCATCAGGGTCTCGTGGTCGAAGCGCACTTCGGCCAGGATGGTGGCGACGGCGATGGGGTGGAAGACGTAGGGCTCGCCGCTGCGGCGGGCCTGGCCGGCGTGGGCCTCGGCGGCGAACACGCAGGCCTCGCGCACCTTGGCCAGGTGTTCCGATTCCAGATAGGTGGCGAGCACGGCAGATAACGCATCCACCCGCTCGCGGAACTTGCCGGCCCAGTCCGGGCCGAGGCAATCGGGCACGACCAGGGGCAGCATGCCCGCGGTCGTGCCGGCCGGGAGGCTCGCGTCCGCTTCCCGGAGCAGGGTCATGACGCGACCCCGTTCAGTCCTCGTGGTCGACGTGCTCGGAGCCGCTCTCCTCAACCATCACCACCGGGCCGGGGCCCTCCTCGATGTCGATGGAGGGCAGCCGGGGCTGGCGCACCGGCGTGCTGCTGCGGCGGATGGTCGCCGCATCGATCTTGCCCTCGGCCAGCTCACGCAGGGCTACCACGGTGGGCTTGTCATTCTCCCAGGGCACCAGCGGCTCCATCCCCAAGGCCAACTGGCGGGCGCGCTTGGCCGCCACCAGCACCAGCTGAAAGCGGTTCTCCACCTTGTCGAGACAGTCTTCTACGGTAATTCGGGCCATGACCAACACCAAATTTCGAGAACGGAAAAAGAGTGTAACGAAAAACAAGAACTTAAGCCAACAACGCGGCAAGCAGCCGGCGCTGGCGCAGGATCTGCACGGCACGGCGCTGGCGGTTGGCGATGAAGATGGCACGCAACGCCGCCAGCGCGTGCTCGAAGTCGTCGTTGACCACCAGGTAGTCGAACTCGGCGTAGTGGGACAGTTCGCTGACCGCATCGCGCATGCGCCGCTCGATCACCGCCGGGCTGTCCTCGCCGCGCTTGACTAGGCGCTCGCGCAGGATCTCTAGAGACGGCGGCAGGATGAAGATGGACTGGCAGCCGGGCATGCGTTGCCGCACCTGGCGCGCGCCCTGCCAGTCGATCTCCAGAATCACGTCCACGCCCTGGGCGAGCCGCGCCTCCACGGTATGGCAGCTGGTGCCATAGTAGTGGTCGAATACCCGGGCATACTCCAGGAACACACCCTCGGCGATCAGACGCTCGAAGGTGGGCAGGTCGACGAAGTGGTAATGCACCCCATCCTGCTCGTTGGGCCGCGGTGCACGGGTGGTGTGGGACACCGACACCTCCACCGCCGGTGTGCATTCCACCAGATGGCGCACCAGACTGGTCTTGCCCGCCCCGGAGGGGGCGGCGACGATGTACAGGGTCCCGGGGGCGGTGTCACTCGACATTCTGCACCTGCTCGCGCATCTGCTCGATCAGCACCTTGAGTTCCACCGCGGCGCGGGTGGTCTCGCCGTCTCCGGCTTTGGAAGATAGCGTGTTGGCCTCGCGGTTCAGCTCCTGCATGAGGAAGTCGAGGCGCCGGCCCACTGGCTCGGGCCGCGCCAGCACGTCGCGGATCTCGGCGAGATGGGCATCCAGGCGGTCCAACTCCTCGTCCACGTCCAGGCGCTGGGCAGCCAGCACCAGCTCCTGCTCCAGGCGGCTGGAATCCGGCTCCACCGGCAGCTCGGCCAGGCGCGCCAGCAGCTTCTCGCGCAGCCGTGCAAGCACCTGGGGCCGGCGCGCACGCACGATCTTCACCTGCTCGGCCATGGCGGTGCAGCGACTCTCCAGCATCTCGCGGATACGCTCGCCCTCGCGGCTGCGGGTGGCGACCATGTCCTTCAGCGCCGCGTCGAGACAGGCCAGCACCGCCTGGTGGATGGCCTCCTGGTCCGGCTCCGGCTCGCTCACCACGCCCGGCCAGCGCAGCACATCGATGGGCCGCAGCCCCGTTCCCGGCCCCATCATGTGCTCCAGCTCGGCGGCCACCGCCAGCAGCTTGCCGGCCAGCTCGCGGTTGAAGGACAGCTCGGCCAGCGCGCCGCTGGCAGCGGTGAGCTTGAGCTGGGCTTCCACCTTGCCGCGGCTCAAGACCGCGGCGATGCGCTCGCGCACCGCGGGTTCCAGGGCGCGCAGGGTATCGGGCAGGCGCAGGGCCACTTCCAGGTAGCGGTGGTTGACGGAGCGCAGCTCCCAGGTGATCGCGCCCCAGTCGGTGCCGTGCTCCCGGCGGGCGAAGGCGGTCATGCTGCGGATCATGGAAATCCTCTCGCGACTGCGTAAACAAACCATGATAAGCGCATTCAGCGCCTTAAGAAATCCCGCCGTCCTGCCCTGCTTCCGGCTTTGCTATACTCCCGCCCCATTCCCAGCCAGAGGTAACCACTCATGCGTCCCAGCGGCCGCGCCAGCGACGAACTCCGCCCCATCCGCCTGATCCGCAGCTTCACCAAGCACGCCGAGGGCTCGGTGCTCGTCGAGTTCGGCGACACCCGCGTGCTGTGTACCGCCAGCGTCGAGGAAAAGGTGCCGCCCTTTCTCAAGGGCAAGGGACAGGGCTGGGTGACGGCGGAGTACGGCATGCTGCCGCGCGCCACTCACACCCGCAACCCGCGCGAGGCAGCCCGCGGCCAGCAAGGCGGCCGCACCCAGGAGATTCAGCGCCTGATCGGCCGCGCCCTGCGCGCGGTGGTGGATCTGGAGGCGCTGGGCGAGCGCACCATCACCATCGATTGTGACGTGCTGCAGGCCGACGGCGGCACCCGCACCGCCGCCATCACCGGCGGCTTCGTCGCCCTGGCCGACGCGGTGCGGCATCTCGCCGCCCAGCGCGTGATCAAGAAAAATCCCCTGCACGGCCAGGTGGCGGCAGTCTCGGTGGGCATCTACCAGGGCGTGCCGGTGCTCGACCTGGACTACGCCGAAGATGCCGACGCCGAGACCGACATGAACATCGTCATGAACGACGCCGGCGCCTTCGTCGAGATCCAGGGCACCGCCGAAGGCCATGCCTTCCGCGACGACGAACTCAATGCCATGCTCGATCTGGCCCGCGCCGGCATCCGGCAACTGCTGGCCAAACAGCGCGAGGCGCTAGGGCTGATCTGAGAGACGGCATCATGCGCGAACTGAAGAAGCTGGTCCTGGCCACCGGCAATCCGGGCAAGGTGCGCGAACTCAATGCCCTGCTCGGCGGCTTGGGGATGGAGGTGCTGCCGCAATCGGCCTTCGGCGTGCCGGAGGCGCAAGAGACCGGCCTGTCCTTCGTCGAGAACGCCATCCTCAAGGCCCGCAACGCCGCCCGCCATAGCGGGCTGCCGGCCATCGCCGATGACTCCGGCATCGAGGTGGATGCCCTCAACGGCGCGCCGGGCATCTACTCGGCTCGCTACGCCGGCCCCGGGGCCTCCGACCAGGCCAACCTGGAAAAGCTGGTGGAGGTGCTGCGCGGCGTGCCGGAAGCCGGGCGCAGCGCCCGCTACCAGTGCCTGCTGGTGCTGATGCGCCACGCCGAGGACCCGACGCCGTTGATCTGCCACGGCGTCTGGGAGGGGCGGGTGATCGACATACCCCGCGGCAGCCACGGCTTCGGCTACGACCCGGTATTCCTCATCCCCGAGCTGGGGCTGACTGCGGCCGAGCTCGATCCTGCCACCAAGAACCGCTTGAGCCACCGCGGCCAGGCGCTGCGCCAGTTGCTCGCGCGGTTGTCACTCGGCCGCTAGCAGCGGCGCCACCTCGGCCCAGAACTGGTCGGCCTTGCGCTGGCCCAGGTTCTCCTGGATCAGCAGACGGCAGTGCTCGGCGTGCAGGCGCAGGCCGTCCAGCGCAGCGCACTTTTCCAGCTTGAGCACCAACGGATCGGCCATCGGCCCGAGTGCCGCGTAGATGCGGTCGCGGAGGCGGCGTTTGGTCTCGTCCAGAGAGACGTCGCTCGCCCCCGAAGCTGCGGCGGCGGAAGCGGCACCGCCTTGCGGGGCGATGAAACCTTGCTCCTCCAACTGGGCCAGAAGCGCGCCGATGTCGCCGAAATGCTTGAGCTTGTCGATGATTTCGGCAGCGGTGGCGCGGCCGTCTACCAGGATCAGGATGCGCCGCAACGGGGGCGACAGCTGACGCGTACGGCTCTTGATCTCTTCCAGCCCCTTCTCGGTCTTGACGTATACCAGTTGCGGGTCCATTTCCCCCTCCTTATCGGACAATTTGTTGTTGTAACGCGGTTTTTTTAACACTATAACAGCCGTTCACCGCTCCCTCCCAGAGGGTGTACCTGCCACATCAGCCGTGCCACAGCCGTTCATGTCCAACCTGTCTGCAGCCCCGCGCTTCACCGCGCCGATCCCGCTCGCCCTGTACATCCACATTCCCTGGTGCGTGCGCAAGTGTCCCTATTGCGACTTCAACTCCCACGCGGTGCGCGGCGAGTTGCCGGAACGGGTCTACGTGGACGCCCTGCTGAGCGACCTGGAGCAGGACCTGCCGCGGGTCTGGGGACGGCGCATCGAGAGCGTGTTCATCGGCGGCGGCACACCTAGCCTGTTCTCCGCCGAAGTCCTCGACCGTCTGCTCAGCGGCCTGCGCCAACGCTTGCCGCTGCGCCCGGACCTGGAGATCACCCTGGAAGCCAATCCCGGCACGGTAGAGCAGGCGCGCTTCGCTGAATTCCGCGCCGCCGGCATCAACCGCCTGTCGATCGGCGTGCAGAGCTTCGACGATGAGCAGCTTACGCGGCTCGGCCGCATCCACGGCCGCGCCGAGGCCCTGCACGCCGCCGCCGCCGCCCATGCCGCGGGCTTCGACAATTTCAACCTGGATCTGATGTTCGGCCTGCCCGGGCAGACCCCGGCCCAGGCCCTAAGCGACATCGACACCGCCATCGCCCTGGCGCCGACCCACATCTCCCACTACCAGCTCACCCTGGAACCCAACACCTTGTTCCACCGCTATCCGCCGCCGCTGCCGGACGATGAGCTGATCTGGGAGATGCAACAGGCCTGCCAGGAGCGGCTGGCCCAGGCGGGTTATGCCCAGTACGAGATCTCCGCATACGCCCGGTCGGGACGGCGCTGCCGCCACAATCTCAACTACTGGGAATTCGGCGATTACCTGGGGATCGGTGCCGGTGCCCACGGCAAGCTCACCGACCCAGCCGCTGGCGCCATCCACCGGACGTGGAAGCTCAAGCATCCCCAGGACTATCTGCAGCGCGCCGGCAGCCCCGCATGCCTGGGCGGCGATGCGCCGGTGGCCGTCGCCGAACTGGGCTTCGAGTTCATGCTCAACGCTCTGCGCCTGGTAGAAGGCGTGCCGGCAACCCTGTTCGCGGAGCGCACTGGTCTGCCGCTGGCGGTATTGGAGCCGCTGCTGACGCGGGCGCGCCGGCGTGGTCTGTTGGAAGAGGACGCGCAACGGCTGTGCCCCAGTCCCCTGGGGCTGCGCTTCCTCAATGATCTGCTGGAACTGTTTCTGCCCGAGGAGAAGAGCGATGAGCACGCTGGCTGAGTGGATCGTCGTTACCTGCCCCTACTGCGGCGCAGCCTTCGAGACCCGTGTGGACTGCTCTGCGCCGGGGCCGCGGGTGGAGTACGTGGAAGACTGCCAGGTCTGCTGCAGCCCCATCCTGTTCATCGTGGAGCTGAGCCCCGATGGCAGCCTGCACGCGGTGGAGACGCGCCGCGAGAACGACTGAGCGGTCACGCCGGCGCGCGCCGACGTGATCGCACTGCCTCCCCACCCCGCCGCCGCGTATAACCCCCATCTCACCCGCCACTCACTCCTCGGCCACGGCGGCTGGCATCACATCCGTCGCTCTACATGATTAGTATATTCATATAAATGAAATTTAAATTTACTTTTTTCACATAAACTATAAAAATAACATCATGCTGAGCATTTTGTGATGACCATGACCAAGCTCGTCTCCCCGACGCCGAATCCCTCCCCTGATATCGCCACTTCGCTCAGCGAGCGCGGTCCGCGTGGCACCCTGGGCGCGGAAATACGCAAGCTGCGCAAGGCCCGGGGGCTGTCGATCAGCGAACTCGCCGCCGCCATCGACCGCTCGGTCGGCTTCGTCAGTCAGCTGGAGCGCGGTCGCTCCGAGGCTTCCATCTCCGACCTCAAGAGGATCGCCCAGGCGCTGGGCGTGCCGCTCGGCTGGTTCTTCCTCGCTGAGCAGACACCGCCCGCAGAGCGTGGCCAGGTGGTCCGCGCGGGTGGCCGGCGGCGCCTCGGCACGGTCACCGACGGGCTGGTAGAGGAATTGCTCTCGCCCGACATCGGCGGCGCCTTCGAGATGTTCCTCAGCGTTTTCGCGCCCGGTGCCGAGCGCTCTCACGTCTTGCAGCGCGACACCGAGGAGGAGGGCTATGTGGTGCAGGGCTGCCTGGAGCTATGGATCGGCGAGCGCTTCCACCGGCTGCAGGCCGGCGACAGCTTCCGCATCGTCCGCGAGCCGTTCCGCTGGCGCAATCCGGGCCCGGAGGAGGCCCGGGTGGTCTGGGTCATTGCGCCGCCCATTTACTGATACGACGTGCACGCTGCAGTCCCGGCACAGACTGCCTAAGCGAATCTGGTATGACATCTCAGCGTCCGGAGACCGAACATGTCCGAGCTTCCTGGGCAGACCCGTGTGGTGGTGATCGGCGGTGGCGCCGTCGGCTGCAGCGTGCTCTACCACCTTACAGAGAAGGGCTGGCGCGATGTGCTGCTGCTGGAGCGCAACGAGCTGACCTCGGGCTCCACCTGGCACGCCGCCGGCAACTGCCCCAACTTCTCGAGCAACTGGGAGTTGCTGCGCTTGCAGGATTATTCGACCCGGCTCTACCGGCGTCTGGCCGAGCTGGCCGACTATCCCATCAATTACCACATCACCGGCTCGGTGCGTCTGGCCCATGGCGCCGAGCGCATGGAGGAGTACCGGCTGGTGTGCGGCAAGGGACGGTACATCGGCGTCGAGTTCGAGCTGCTGGGCCTCCAGGAATTGAAGGTGCTCTATCCCTTCATCGAGCTGCATGACCTGAGGGGGGCGCTGTGGGATCCCCACGATGGTGATATCGATCCGGCCCAGCTGACCCAGGCTCTGGCTCGGGCGGCGCGCAACGCGGGAGCCCGCATCGTCCGCTTCTGTGCGGTGCGTGATCTGCGCCAGCGCCCTTCCGGCGAGTGGGAGGTGATCACCGATCGGGGCACCGTGGTCGCCGAGATCGTGGTCAACGCCGCCGGCTACTACGCGCCCCGCATCGGCGCCATGATGGGCCGCGAACTGCCGTCCGTGGTGCTCGAGCACCAGTATCTGGTGACCGCCGAGCTGCCGGCACTGGCGGGGCGGGACGGCAAGTTGCCGCTATTGCGTGATCCCGACGACAGCTACTACCTGCGCCAGGAGCGCAGTGCCCTGCTGCTCGGCCCCTACGAGCACCGCGGTGCCCAGGCGCGCTGGAGCGCTGGGCTGCCGGAGGACTTCGCCTTCCAGCTCTTCGCCGACGATCTCGAGCGCATCGAAAGCTACATCGAAGCCGCCTGCCGACGTGTGCCGATCCTGGCCGAGGCCGGTATACAGAAGGTGATCAACGGTCCCATCCCCTACACACCCGACGGCAACCCGCTGATCGGGCCGGTGCCCGGGGTACGCAATGCCTACGAATGCTGTGTGTTCTCCTTCGGCATCACCCAGGCCGGCGGGGCCGGCAAGCTGCTAGCCGACTGGATCGTCGAGGGCGAGCCGGAATGGGAGCTGTGGTCCTGTGACCCGCGCCGCTTCACCGGGCATGTCACCCCCGCTTACACCCTGGCCAAAGCCATCGAGGTGTATGAGAACGAGTACGCCATCGGCTTCCCCAACGAGGAACGCCCCGCTGGCCGGCCGGCCAGGACTTCCCCCACCTATCCGCGGCTGGCGGCCAAGGGGGCACGGTTCGGCGCCCGCAACGGCTGGGAGCGGCCGACCTGGTTCCCGCGCCCCGACGACGATCCGCAGCCGCCGCCGACCTTCGGCCGCCCCCACTGGTTCGCGGCGGTGGCCGAAGAATGCCGGGCGGTACAGGAGCGGGCCGGGCTGCTCGACCTCACCGGCCTCACCCGCTTCGAGCTCAGCGGTCCCGGTGCCATCGCCTGGCTGGACCGGCTGCTCTGCAGCCGGCTGCCGCGAGTCGGGCGGGTCGGGCTTGCCTATCTGTGTACGCCGCGCGGCCGCATTCTGAGCGAGGCCACCGTGGCACGCCTGGCCGAAGACCGCTTCTGGCTGATGTCGGCCGCCGCTGGCGAATGGCACGACCGCGACTGGCTGATGCAACACCTGCCCGGCGACGGCAGTGTGCGACTGGAGGAGCTGACCACCCGCTACGGCACCCTGGTGCTGGTGGGGCCGGCCGCGCGCGCCATCCTCTCCCGGCTCACCGACACACCGCTGGACAGCGCCCGCTTCCCGTGGCTGAGCGTGCGTCCCCTGGTGATCGGCACCTCCAGGATCCAGGCCTTGCGCGTCAACTATGTCGGTGAACTGGGCTGGGAACTGCATGTACCGATGGAATCCATGCTCCCCGTGTACGACGCCCTGCACGCAGCCGGTGCGGCCCACGGCCTGCGCGATTTCGGGCTGTACGCGCAGGATGCCCTGCGCCTGGAGAAGTGCTACCGCTCCTGGAAGCAGGATCTCTCCATCGAATCGAGTCCGTTCGAGGCGGCGCTGGAGCGTTTCGTCGATCTGGACAAGGCGGATTTCATCGGCCGAGCGGCACTGCTGCAGGAGCGCGCCGCGGGCGTAGCGCGGCGCCTGGTGCCGCTGCTGGTGGATGCCGCCGGCGCCGATGCCTGCTCTGGCGCTCTGGTGTACGCCAGCGACGCGGTAGTGGGCTACGTCAGCTCCGGCGGCTACGGCCACCGCATCCAGCGCTCCATCGCTCTGGCCTATGTGGGCAGCGCCCATGCCGTCCCGGGCACCACACTGAGCGTGGCGATCGGCGCCGAGCGCCGGCCGGCCACGGTGGCCCGCGAGCCCCTGTATGACCCCGACAACCTCCGGCTGCAGGCATGAGCACGCCCCTTCACTCAACCCCAGGAGTCCATTCATGAGCGCAACCCTTCCCGACCGCGTCGACGTGGTCATCATCGGCGGCGGCATCGTCGGCTGTTCCATCGCCTATCACCTGACCCGGCTCGGCATCACCGATGTGCTGCTACTGGAGCGCCGCCAGCTCACCTGCGGCACCACCTGGCATGCCGCCGGTCTGATCGGCCAGCTGCGCGCTACCCGGCGCCTGACCGAGCTGGCCAAGTACACCTCGGAGCTGCTCTACGAGCTGGAGCGCGAAACCGGCCAGGCCACCGGCTTCAAGCAGAACGGCTCGCTCTCTCTGGCACTGCATGCCGAGCGCTTCGAGGAGCTCAAGCGCGGCGCCTCCATGGCCAAGAACTTCGGCTTGGAGGTGCAGGTGATCGGCCCCGGCGAGGCCCGCGAGCTGTGGCCGTTGCTGGAGCTGGACGGGGTGGTCGGGGCCGTCTACCTGCCCAAGGACGGCCAGGCCAATCCCATCGACACCACCCAGGCCTATGCCAAGGGCGCCCGCGCTCGCGGCGCGCGTATCGTCGAGGGCGTGAAGGTGGAACGCATCCTGGTGGAGAACGGCCGTGCCGTGGGCGTGCGCACCGCCGACGGCGAGGTGCGCGCCGCCACCGTGGTGCTGGCCGCCGGTATGTGGTCGCGGCAGCTGGCCGCCGACATCGGTGTCTCCATCCCGCTGCATGCGGCCGAGCACTTCTACATCGTCACCGAACCGCTGGCCGAGGTGCCGCGCGAGCTGCCGGTGCTGCGCGTGCCGGACGAGTGCGTCTATTACAAGGAGGACGCCGGCAAGCTGCTGGTGGGCGCTTTCGAGCCGGTGGCCAAGCCTTGGGGCATGCAGGGCATTCCCGAGGACTTCGCCTTCGACGCCCTGCCCGATGACGTCGATCATTTCGCCCCCATCCTGGAGCAGGCCAGCCGGCGCGTGCCGCTGCTCGGCCGCGCCGGTATTCAGACCTTTTTCAACGGCCCGGAGAGCTTCACCCCCGACGACCGCTACCTGCTCGGCGAGACCGCCGAGGTGCGCGACCTGTTCGTCGCCTGCGGCTTTAACTCCATCGGCATCCAGAGTTCGGGCGGCGCCGGCAAGGTGCTGGCCGAATGGATCCGCGACCGCCGCCCGCCGCTGGACCTGGTGGACGTGGACGTGCGGCGCATGCAGCCGTTCCAGAGCAACCGCCGCTACCTGCACGACCGCACCACCGAGACCCTGGGTCTGCTCTATGCCATGCACTGGCCGTTCCGCCAGTACGAGACGGCGCGCGGGGTGCGCCGCTCGCCGTTCCACGAGCAGCTGCTCGCGGCCGGCGCGGTAATGGGCGAGCTGGCCGGCTGGGAGCGCCCCAACTGGTTCGCCCCGCCCGGGGTGGAACCGCGTTACGCCTACAGCTGGGGCCGGCAGAACTGGTTCGACCATTGCGCCGCCGAGTGCCGGGCGGTGCGCGATGCCGTGGCGCTGTTCGACCAGAGCTCGTTCGCCAAGTACCTGGTCCAGGGCCGCGACGCGCTGGCCGTGCTCAACCGCCTGTCGGTCTCCGAGCTGGACGTGCCGGTGGGCCGGGTAGTCTACACCCAGTGGCTGAACGAGCGCGGCGGCATCGAGAGCGACCTGACCATCACCCGCACCGCCGAGGATGCGTTCCTGGTGGTGACCAGCGCCGCCGCCCAAACCCGTGATTTCGCCTGGCTGCGCCGCCATATCCCGGCCGATGCCCACTGCCTGGCCGTGGACCTGACCTCGGGTCTGCCCATGCTCGGCGTCATGGGGCCGCACTCGCGAGCGCTGCTGGAGCGGCTCTCGGGCGAGGATCTGTCCAACGCCGCCTTCCCCTTCGCCAGCTCGCGCGAGCTCGAGATCGGCTATGCCCGGGTGCGCGCCAGCCGCATCACCTATGTCGGCGAGCTGGGCTGGGAGCTGTATATCCCGGCCGAGTTCGCCAGCCACGTGTTCGATACCCTGGTCGCAGCCGGTGGCGACTTCGGCTTGCGCTTCGCTGGCTACCACGCCATGCACAGCTGCCGCATGGAGAAGGGCTACCGCCACTGGGGGCACGACATCTCCATCGAAGACACGCCGCTGGAGGCCGGCCTGGGCTTTTGCGTGGCCTGGGACAAGCCCGCCGGCTTCATCGGCCGTGATGCCCTGCTGCGGCAGCGCGAGCAAGGGCTACCGCGGCGCCGGCTGGTACACTTCCGCCTGGAGGATCCGACGCGGCTGCTCTACCACGAGGAGCCGATCTGGCTGGACGGGCGCATCGTCGGCGCCATCACCTCGGGCATGTACGGCCACCGCCTGGAGGCCTCGCTGGGCATGGGCTATGTAGAGCATCCCGAGGGCGTCAGCCGCGACTGGCTGGAAAACGCCCGCTTCGAGATCGAAGTGGCCTGGGAGCGGGTGCCGGCACAAGCCAGCGTGGCGCCCTTCTACGATCCGCGCAACGAGCGGGTGCGGGCCTGAAGCGAGGGCATCATGCCGTCGGGCCCCTCCGGTTACAGTGCTGTCATCCTCGATAGGTGGGGTCTATCCTTGAGAAAAGGGGGAAAGGCCCCCGGCATGAGCAAGTGCGATCAGGGAGCATCGCAGAAACCAGGCGGTTGATCCTATGAGCGATGAATACATCCCGATAGACTGTGACCTGTACAGTCGCTACGAGCTGGCCATCCTGCACCATCAGGCGCTGAAGGTGGCCTGGCGCGACAGCGACGGCAACCCCCACCTGCAGCGCCTGTTGCCGCTCGATCTCAACACTCGGCAGCACGTCGAATATCTGCGGGTGCGCACCGAAGACGACCAGATCCTGGAGCTGCGCCTGGACCGGATCATCCGCGCCGAGCCCTGCTGAGGCCGGCGCTGCTGCTCAGCCGACGGGCTCGGCGTAGAGGTCGTGCTCGTCGGCGTCGTTGACCCGCACCCGGGCGAATTCGCCGATCTTCAATCCGCCCCCATCGGCGATGTATACCAGGCCATCGATCTCCGGGGCCTCGGCGCTGGAGCGGGCGACGGCCCAGCCTTGCTCGTCGTGGCCATCCACCAGCACGGTCAGCTCGCGGCCGATCTTGGCCTGGAGCTTGGCGGCGCTGATCCGCGCCTGCACCTCCATGAAGCGCGCCTGGCGCTCCGCCTTGAGCGCCTCGGGCATGGCACCGGGCAAGGCGTTGGCCGCCGCCCCTTCCACCGGTGAGTAGGTGAAGCAGCCTACCCGGTCCAACTGGGCCTCCTCCAGGAAATCCAGCAGCAACTGGAAATCCGCTTCAGTCTCACCGGGGAAGCCGACGATGAAGGTCGAGCGCAGGGTCAGCTCCGGGCAGATCTCGCGCCAGCAGCGGATGCGCGCCAGGGTATCCTCGGCGTTGGCTGGACGCCTCATGGCCTTGAGCACGCGCGGGCTGGCATGCTGCAGCGGCACGTCCAGATAGGGCAGGATCTTGCCCTCGGCCATCAGCGGAATGACCTCGTCGACGTGCGGGTAGGGATAGACGTAGTGCAGCCGCACCCAGGCACCGAGCGAACCCAGGGCCTGGCACAGCTCGCTCATGCGCGTCTTGACCGGACGGCCGTTCCAGAAGCCGGTGCGGTAGCGCACGTCCACCCCATAGGCGCTGGTGTCCTGGGAAATCACCAGCAGCTCCTTGACCCCAGCCTTGACTAGGCTCTCCGCCTGGCGCAGCACTTCTCCCACCGGGTAGCTGACCAGGTCGCCGCGCAGCGAGGGGATGATGCAGAAGGTGCAGCGGTGGTTGCAGCCTTCCGCGATCTTCAGATAGGCGTAGTGGCGCGGGGTGAGCTTGATGCCCTGGGGCGGGACGAGATCGGTGTAGGGGTCGTGGGGCTTGGGCAGGTGTCGGTGCACCGCATCCATTACCGCATCGAAGGCGTGCGGGCCGGTCACCGCCAGCACCTTGGGATGGGCCTTGCGGATCACCTCCGCGCGTGCGCCTAGACAGCCGGTGACGATGACCTTGCCATTCTCGGACAGGGCCTCGCCGATAGCCTCCAGGGATTCCGCCACCGCCGACTCGATGAAGCTGCAGGTATTGACCACCACCAGATCGGCCTGGTCGTAGCTGCCGACGATGCCGTAGCCCTCGGCGCGCAACCGGGTGAGGATCTGTTCGGAGTCGACCAGCGCCTTGGGGCAGCCGAGGCTGACGAAACCGACCTTGGGCTCTTGCAGGGACATTTCGCTTTTCACACCGATGCTTAGGAATACGAAGTGGCGGGCTTATACACAATGCCCGAGCGCAGTGCAAGGGGAAGCACCGGACCTTTCTTGCAATCCTCCGACACTGCGCCTATCATTGCGCGTTTCAAGCACTTAGGGCACCGGGTGGCGTCCGGTGTGTTGAGCAAACACCGGCGTCCGCCGAACGGACCCGATTCGTCGACAGGGTTTAGCGATCATGAAGAAAGGCATCCACCCCGAGTACCGCGAAGTGGTGTTCCAGGACGTCTCCACCGACTTCGCCTTCCTGACCCGTTCCACCATCAAGACCAAGGAGACCATCACCTGGAGCGACGGCAAGGAATA
Source organism: Candidatus Competibacteraceae bacterium (assembly GCA_035575095.1). Taxonomy (GTDB): domain Bacteria; phylum Pseudomonadota; class Gammaproteobacteria; order Competibacterales; family Competibacteraceae; genus DATLYF01. Next base: position 13,930 of record DATLYF010000106.1, on the reverse strand, counting down.
TCCGCTGGTCAAGGTGGAAGTATCCAGCGCCTCCCATCCCTTCTATACCGGCAAGCAGAAGATCGTCGATACCGCCGGCCGTGTCGACCGCTTCCGCCGCAAGTACGGTCTGTCCTGAGGCGCTACCCGCGTCTGCGCGAAAAAGGCATCCTCCGGGATGCCTTTTTCGTGTGCGCGGCGTTTCGTATTTCACATCGTGGTGCGTTGCAAAATATACCGAGACAAAACCGGCCCGATGCAGTACCATGCTGGCGCTTTCGGGCGGGGTCGGGGTTTGCATCGTCCTGTCTCACCTCCTGAACCCACGCTGTTCCAACCTCTTCCCCACGTCGCGCCATACCCGGCGGTGCCTGGGAGCACAGTGCGGCCGCTCGTGCCGCGGATCGGACGGACCTCAGCCCCATCCGGTCTCACGGCGGCGCATTGCTAACACAACTCAACAACTTGTGGAGGTTGCCGAATGTCCAATGCTACTGTCACCATCACGGATAACCAGACCGGCAAGAGCGTGGAGATGCCGGTTTATCAGCCTACCCACGGCGAACCTGTGGTTGATATCGGCACGCTGCACAAGGAATTCGGCTACTTTACCTACGATCCGGGCTTCGTCTCCACCGCCAGCTGCAAGAGCACCATCACCTATCTGGACGGCGACAAGGGCGAGCTGCTCTACCGCGGCTATCCCATCGAGCAACTGGCTGAGCGGTGCTCGTTCCTGGAAGTGAGCTATCTGCTGCTCAACGGTGCGCTGCCCAACGCCGAGCAGCTCAGGGACTTCACCCGCACCATCTCCCAGCACACCATGATGAACGAGAACCTGCGCGCCTTCTTCGACGGGTTCCGTTACGACGCTCATCCCATGGCGATGCTGACCGGCGTGGTGGGTTCGCTGGCCGGCTTCTACCACGACAAGCTCGATATCCGGAATCCCGAGCACCGCAAGATCACCGCCCACCGCCTGATCGCCAAGATTCCCACCATCGCCGCGGCCTGCTACAAGCACAGCATCGGCCAGCCGTTCATGTACCCGCAGAACCGCCTCAGCTACTGCGGCAACCTGTTGCACATGATGTTCGCCGTGCCCTGCGAGCCCTACGAGGTGGACCCGGTGGCGGAGCGGGCCCTGGACGTGCTGTTCATCCTGCACGCCGACCACGAGCAGAACGCCTCCACCTCCACCGTGCGCCTGGCCGGATCGAGCGATACCAATCCCTATGCCGCCATCGCCGCCGGCATCGCCTGCCTGTGGGGCCCGGCCCACGGCGGCGCCAACGAGGCGGTGCTGCACATGCTGGACGAGATCGGCGACGTCAAGAACATCGACGGCTTCATCGCCAAGGTCAAGGACAAGCACAGCGGCGTGCGCCTGATGGGCTTCGGTCACCGCGTCTACAAGAACTTCGACCCGCGCGCCAAGATCATCAAGGAGATCTGCCACCAGGTGCTGGCCAAGTACGGCAACGATCCGCGCATGGAACTGGCCATGCGCCTGGAAGAAATCGCCCTCCAGGACGAATACTTCATCGAGCGCAAGCTGTACCCCAACGTCGACTTCTACTCGGGCATCATCTACGCCGCCCTGGGCATCCCGGTGAACATGTTCACGCCCATGTTCGCCATCGCCCGCACCGCCGGCTGGATCGCCCACTGGATCGAGATGATCTCCGATCCGGCCAAGAAAATCGGCCGCCCGCGCCAGCTCTACGTGGGCGCCGCCAAGCGCGCCGTGCCGGATATCGCCGAGCGCTGAGCCGCTGCGCCCGACGGCAAGGGAAAGGCGACCTGCGGGTCGCCTTTCTTTATTTCCGCCTTACCCGACCTCAGGCGGGTTCCCGTAGCAGTGCCTCGACCGCCGCCAAACCGGCACGCTTCATCGGCTTGCCGTCCACCGGGCTGCGCGGCGCCTCCCGCTCCGCCTTGGGCGGGAATACGGTGAGCTCGATGGCAACGCCGTCGGCGCTGAAGGAGAGCACCGGCCGGGTGACCGGATCACCCTTGCCATAGCGCAGCCGCCGCTGGGAGGACTCGAAAGGGATGCCCTGTTCCATGAGAAACAGCATCACCTCCTCCGGGGTATCGGCGAAGATGTGCAGGTTCACATCGGAATGGGCACCGGCGCTGCCATGCAGCACCGAGCCCACCAGGCGCGGGCGGAAGCGCTGCAGGAAGCGCATGGCCTGCACCGCGATCAAACGCAGGCTACGCAACTGCTCGGGCTGACGGGAGGACTTGAACAGCCGCTGGTATTCCAGCAGCGCCTGCTCGATCTCGTCGTTGCCCGGCATACGGGCGTGATTGGTCACGCCGAGGCGTTCCGCCGCCTTGCGCTTGGCCAGCCCAAAGTCCTTGACGCCCTCCTCGGCCATGATGCGGGCGCATTCCTGGGCCAGCAGGGTACGCAGCCTGCCGTCATCGCGTTGCCTCAGCGTCATACATGCACCATCGGTTCGTGAGAGCCTTTTCCTCATGTTAGACGGTCCGGTAACACACAATTCATTACGGGACGGCTATTCTCAGGATGAGTGGTATTTCTACGACATCATATGGATATCCACAACGAGTTGTATTTTTGATACAACAGAACAAAGTGGCCATGTCTCTTGGAACCCGCCATAATGTTGTAACAGGGCATCGAGGGTCTGTGTCATCGCCCATACTGGTGGAGGATTTGTAAATTCTTGTATCCTCCGCGTAACAGCCTCTCGAATGGAAGATAACAACAGTGTCCCTATTCAAACGAAAAGAACGATTTCTGGGGATCGACATCAGCCCTTCGGCGATCAAGCTGATCGAACTGAGCCGCAGCGGACAGCGCTTCCAGGTCGAGGCCGTCGCCATCGAGGCATTGCCGGAAGGCGCGATGGCCGATCGCAATCCCAACGATCCCGAGCAAGTGGCCAGCGCCATCAAGCGTGCGATCAAGAGCTCCGGGACGCGGCTGAAGAGCGCCGCCGTCGCCGTCCCCACCTCCAGCGTCATCACCCGCACCATCCCCATGCCCGCCTCCTTCAGCGAGGAGGAGATCGAGACCAATCTGCAGATCGAGGCCGCCCAGTACATTCCCTTTCCCCTGGAAGAAATCTACATGGATTTCCAGATCCTGGGGACCTCCAAGGCCGACAGCACCAGCCAGGACGTGATGCTGGTGGCCTCCCGCAAGGAGAACGTGGATCTGCGCGAGGAGTGCCTCAAGGAGGCCGGGCTCAAGCCGGTGGTGGTGGATGTGGAGGCCTACGCCCTGGAGAACACCTTCGGGCTGCTCGGCCTGGTGGAGGAGGCCGCCAGCGCCCCTACCAAAGACGGCAAAGGCATGCGCCCGGGCAGGACCGGCCACGCTTCCGCGACCGCTGTGGTAGACATCGGGGCTTCCATCACCACCTTGTACGTCTTTCAGGGCGAACGGGTCATCTTTACCCGTGAGCAATCGTTCGGCGGCGAACAGCTGACCACGGCCATCGCCGATACCTACGGATTGTCCCGGGACAAGGCGGAGCTGGCCAAGCGCTCCGGCGAGATCGCCGAGGACTATCCCATCACCATCCTGGAGCCGTTTCGGCAATCGACGGCCGAACAGGTGGGTAACGCCCTGCAGTTCTTCTTCTCCTCCAGCCACTACAACACGGTGGAGCGCATCGTGCTGACCGGCGGTGGCGCGCTCGTCGACGGACTGGACAAGGCCGTGGCCGCCAGCCTCGGCATACCCACGTTCGTCGCCAATCCCTTCGAACAGATGGCCAGTGCCAAAGGGGTCAATCGTCGCAGCCTGATGCGTGACGCCCCGCTGTTCGCAGTCGCCTGTGGCCTGGCCCTGAGGAGCTTCGAGTGAGATGACGCGCATCAATCTCCTGCCCTGGCGCGAGGCCCGTCGCGCCCGCCAACAGCGCCAGTTCCTGCACATGCTCGCCGGCGGCGTGCTGGCGGCGGCGGCCGGCGTGGTGGGGATCCACCTCTACATCAACAACCTGATCGACAACCAGCAGGTACGCAACCAGTTCCTGCGCGACGAGATCACCAAGCTGCAAAAGGCCGAGGAGGAGATCAAGCGCCTGGACAAGATCAAGGCCAGCCTGCTGGCACGCCTGGAGATCATCCAGAACCTGCAGCAGAGCCGACCGGGTATGGTCATGGTGTACGACACCCTGGTGCGCCGCCTACCCGAGGACATCTACCTGACCTCGTTCAAGACCTCCGGGCGCGAGATCACCCTCACCGGCATCGCCGCCTCCAACTTCGTTGTCTCGGAGTTCATGCGCAAGCTCGGCAGCGCGCCGCTGTTCAACGAGCCGACCCTGACCGTCATCGAGAACAAGGACGTGAACAAGGTCAAGGCCAGCATCTTCGAGCTCAAGGTCACCTGGAAGCTGCCCGGCGAGAAGACCGAGGAAGCGCAGGACGGCAAGCCGGTCCAGGCCAAGCAGAGGAGCAAGCCGGCCCAGGCCAAACAGGGGGGCAAGTCATGAAACTGTCCGACCTCAACAACCTGGACTTCAACAACGCCGGCATCTGGCCCTGGCCGCTCAAGCTGTTCAGCGTGCTGCTGGTCATGGCCGCAGTCGGCGGCCTGGGCTACTACTTCGACGCCCAGGACCTGCTGACGCAGCTCGACAACGCGCGCCTGGAGGAGCAGAAGCTCAAGCAGGATTTCGTGCGCAAGCAAGGGGTGATGGCCAACCTCGATGCCTACCGCAAGCAGATCGCGGAGCTGCAGGGCATGCTCAAGACCATGCTCAAGCAATTGCCCACCAGCACCGAGATGCCGGACCTGCTGGAGGACATCTCCAAAACGGGGCGCGTCAACGGTCTGGCCTTCGAGCTGTTCCGCCCCGAGGCCGAGCAGCCGCGCGACTTCTATGCGGCCAAGCCCATCACTATCAAGGCCAGGGCCAATTATCATCAGTTCGGCGCCTTCGTCAGCACCATCGCGGCGCTATCGCGTATCGTCACCGTAGAAGCCTCCGCCCTGGTCGATCCCCGCGCCACGCCGGGCAGCCAAAAAGCCCAGAGCGATGCCGGGGATGGCGAGAATCCGCCACTGATCATCGACGCCACGCTGCAGACCTATCGCTACCTGGAGAACGAGGAAGCCGACGTCCTGACCGACGCCGCCCAGCCCGGTGCCCAGGCCAAGCCGAAGCAGGGAGGTTAACCGCGATGAGCTCGCCCCATCCGCGATCGCTTCGTAACGCTATCCTGCCGCTTCTCTTGCTGGTCGGCGTGGCCGGCTGTTCCGAGCCGCAGCTGCAGGATCTGCAGCAATTCGTCGCCGCCACCAAGGCTTCCGCATCGGGCAAGCCCCTGGAGCCACTGCCCAAGGTGGAGCCCTACAAACCCTTCCTCTACGAAGCGCAGGGGCTGCGCAATCCGTTCGCCGTCGCCGAGTTCGTCAAGGAGGCGGAAGCGGCCGAACTGGCGGCCATCGACAACGGCATCCGCCCCGATCCCAACCGTCCGCGCGAGGAACTGGAGAAGTTCGCCCTGGGCTCCCTGGTCATGGTGGGCACCTTCAAGGAGATCAACCAGGATACCCTGTGGGCGCTGATCAAGGCCCCGGACGGCATCGTCCACCGGGTGCGCCCGGGCAATTACCTGGGTGGCGATCACGGCAAGATCCTGAGCATCACCGAACAACGCATCGACCTGCGGGAGATCGTTCCCGACGGTGAGGGACGCTGGAAAGAACGCGACGCCTTCCTGTCGCTGGCAGAATAAAAACCATAGGGAGAGGACCATGACGAGCGCGGTCACCAAACGACTGTTGAGCACAGCGACCACGCCCAGCCGTAAGCTCGTGGGATTGTGGGGAGTCCTGCTGCTGGCGCTGACCTGGAGTCTGTGGCTGAGCCCACCGGCCCAGGCCCAGGCCCAGGCCCAGGACGGCAAGGAACAAGCGGTGCTGCAGGCAGTGGATGTCACCACCCTGCCAGGCAATCGGGTCCAGTTGCGTTTCCAGTTTTCTCAGCCCGCCCAGACCCCGCGTAACTTCACCATCAGCGATCCGGCGCGGGTGGTGCTGGATTTCATGAACACCCGCAGCGGTCTCAGCACCCGGCAGCAGACCATCGGCACCGGTGTGGCCGAGCGCATCAGCGTCCTCGAAGGCAACGACCGGACCCGCGCCTCCATCAACCTGGCCAAGCTGGTGCCCTACTCGGTGCGTACCCAGGGCAATGCGGTGCTGCTGACCCTGGAGGCCGGCGCCGCGGCCAGCGCCGCCGCCGCCCCCACCCCGAGCACGATTCAGACCGTGGCGACCAGCGCCGGCCGGCCCGCCGCCGCGCAGATCAGCAACATCGATTTCCGCCGCAGCGCCCAGGGCGCCGCGGTGATCGGCATCCAGCTCAGCACCCCGAATGTCAACGTCGACGTGCGCGAGGAAGGCAACCAGATCGTCGTCAACTTCCGCGGCGTCACCCTGCCCCGCGAGCAGGAGCGGCGCCTCGACGTCACCGACTTCGCCACCCCGGTCACCCTGGTCGATGCCAGCAACCAGAACGGCAACGCCCGCATCGCCATCCAGCCCACCGGGCGCTACGAATACCTGGCCTACCAGGCCGACACCCTCTACACCGTCGAGGTCAAGCCGGTGCAGCCGGAGGAAGAGGAGACCACCGATCCGGAGAAGAAGAAATACACCGGCGATCTGCTCTCCCTGAACTTCCAGGACATCGAGGTGCGCGCGGTGCTGCAGATCATCGCCGACTTCACCGGCCTCAACGTGGTGGTCAGCGATACCGTGCAGGGCAACCTCACCCTGCGCCTGCAGAACGTGCCCTGGGATCAGGCCCTGGACATCATCCTCACCACCAAAGGCCTGACCTCGCGCCAGAACGGCAATGTGATCTACATCGCGCCCACCGAGGAGATCACCGCCCGCGAGCGGCTGGAGCTGGAGTCGCGCAAGCAGGTGGTGGAACTGGTGCCGACCCGCACCGAGATCATCCAGGTCAACTACGCCAAGGCCGAGGATCTGGCCAAGCTGATCAAGGAGCGCTCGGTCGGCGGCGGCCAGCAGAGCGGCGCCGTCACCACCGGCATCGGCGGCACGCTGCTGTCGGCGCGCGGCAGCGTCAGCGTCGACAGCCGCACCAACACCCTGCTGGTCAACGACATCCCGGACAAGATCTCCGAGATCCGTCGCCTGGTCAGCCAGCTCGACCGGCCGGTGCGGCAGGTGATGATCGATTCGCGCATCGTCATCGCCAACGACGATTTCAGCAAAGAGCTGGGCGTGCGCTATGGCTTTGCCGGCGTCGCCAAGAACGGCGATTCCGGGGTGATCAGCGCCACCGGCTCGGCGGAAGGCAACAATGTCGTCGTCAACAGCGCCATCAACAATATCCGCACCACCGGCCAGCCCTTCCCCACCACTGTTCCGTCGCTGAACCAACGATTGGGCATCAACCTGCCTGTGGCCGGTCCCACCACCCGCATCGCCCTGGCCATTCTCGGCCAGGACTACCTGCTGGATCTGGAGCTGTCGGCCCTGCAGGCCGAAGGGCGCGGCGAGATCCTATCCAACCCGCGCGTGCTGACCACCGACCACAAGAAGGCCACCATCAAGCAGGGCCAGGAGGTCGGCTATCCAGTGGTAGGCGAGGACGGCACGGTGACCGTGGCCTTCAAGGAAGCTCTGCTGGAGCTGGACGTGATCCCGCAGATCACCCCCGACAACCGGGTGATCATGGACCTCAAGGTCACCAAGAACGAGATCACCGGCTTCGTCAGCCTGCCCAACGGCACCAGCACGCCACAGTTGGCGCGGCGCGAGACTGAGACCCAGGTGCTGGTCAACAACGGCGAGACCGTGGTGCTGGGCGGCGTGTTCGAGCAGATCACCCGCGACAACAAGGACAAGGTGCCTTTCCTCGGCGACCTGCCGGCCATCGGTCGCCTCTTCCAGAAGAAAGTGAACCAGAACAACAAGCTGGAGCTGTTGATCTTCGTCACCCCGCAGGTGGTCACCGAAGGCGTGGCCCAGCGCTGACGACCGTCTTGGCAACACAACGACATCAAGACATAGGGAGTATTTCTGTGCGCACGATAACGCTACGCATAGGCAAGGCATTGTGCCTTGGACTGGCCGCTCTGGCCCTCGGCAGCTGTGGCGGCGGCGGGGGCGGTGATGGCGGTTTTTCCGGTCGGCCGCTGATCGAGGTCAAGATCAGTGCCGACCAGAGTGGCTTGCCGGTCAATCCCACCCCGGTGATTCACGGCAATCCCAGCACCTGGCCCAATCCGGGCGGGCCCTACACCAACACCATCACCGTGCAGGCGCTCCAGGACAACCGTCCTTTCCCGGCCGCGTCGATTTCCGTGGACCTCCTCGGCCCGAACGGCAGCGGCGCGCTCTACTACCTGGATGGCGATCCCGACCACGAGGACTGCGAGGACTTCGACGGCGTCGAGCTGTGCGTGCCCCTGGCCTACCGCCGGCTGGTGTTCGAGGACACCACCGGCTTCGCCACCTTCCATTTCCACTCCGGCAGTCAGGCCAGCACGGTGCGCCTGGTGGCCACGGTCACCGACCCCACCACCGGTCAGTCCATCCACGCGGAAATGACGCTGGACATCGGTTCCGGCGCCAACACCGGCGTCCCTGCCACCGTCCAGTTCCGCCAGATACCGGCGCTCTACATCCAGGGCCAGGGTCGTGCGGATGTCGGCACGCTGGAGCTGGGAGTATTCGATGACGGCGGCTTCCCGACCGATGCCGCCGCGGGCGTCAACAACCTCAGGGTCGAACTGCTGCCCGGCCGCCCCAATGCCGGGGAACAGCTCTCCGCCAGCGGCGCCGCCGGCAACCAGACCGGAGAGGTGGTAAGCACCTTTACCCGCGGCGGCATCGCCCAGGTGGGCCTGCGCGCCGGCACCCGGCCGGGCACCGTCCTCATCCGCGCCACCGCGGACCGCGCCGACAACAATGTCGACAACGGCATCCAGAGCCCCGTCGCCGGCACCGCCGCTGCGGTGATCGCCGATGGTTCGGTGGTCTCCCTGACTTTCACCGGCGCCTTCGCCGGTGCCGTGGCCAATTACTTCAACGCCCTACCCAGCGGCCCCGGCGACTCGTTCAATGCGGTAACCGGTGTCTATGAGCGGACCATTTCGGTGGTGGCGGCCGACGAGTTCGGCAATCCGCCGCCCGCGGGCACGCCGATCACCCTGCGGCTGATCGACTCTCCGGCCACCGGCTACCCGGACCAGGGCCGTGGCAACTTCGTCATCAGCGGCGGCGATGGCAATCCCGCCGAAGGCGGCGCGATCTTCACCACGCTGGCGCCCATCCCCAGCAACACCGGCTGCCCCGCGGTCAACGCCATTCTGGTCGTCGACGGTCTGCGTCCCTACCAGAGCGGCAGCCGCATCATCACCGGCTTCAACGCCAACACGCTCAGCGTCAACACCCCGTTCTTCGAGTGGGTGGACACCGGCTTCAGCGTGCCCTACGTGGTCGGCTGCGTGCCCCACTTCGGCAACGTGGACAGCGTCGCCTTCACCGACGCCAAGGGCGTGGCCAGCTTCACCATGCGCTATCCCGTCACCCAGCTCGGCCGCAACTTCATCCTCACCGCCGAGGCTGCCGGCGGCAAGGCCGGCGCGGTGATGCGCCACTGGTACCTGGGTGAGGTCGAGAACGCCTCGCTGAGGCAGATCAACGGCAGCGACACCATTACCCTCGGCAATCCTGAGTGCACCGGCGATGGCGCTGAGACCGACTGCACCTACAGCGGCACCACCAGCGTCCGCCTGTTCCTGACCGATGGCAACGGTCAGCCGCTGCCGGCCGAGACCCTGGCGGTGGAGATCAGGGCCAACGCCGACGTCCTGACCCAGGTCCAGAACGCCATCGCCAACGCCCAGCAGGAGCTGGAGGAGATCGCCCAGGAACGCGCTGCTACTGACTGCACAGCGGATCCCCAGGCTTGCGCCGAGCTCGACGAACGGGAGGACGCCGCCCAGCGCCAGCTCGACCGCGCCCTGGCGATCCTCGCGGCGCTGCTCGACCCGCCGCTGACCATCACGCCCGAGCCGGTACGCACCGGTGCCAATGGCGTGGCCGAGATCACCATCGCGGCCGATGGGGTTCCGGGCGGTGCCGCCTACGATCTGGTATTCGCCACCGTGGGGCCGAGCCAGAACGACCCCAACCCGCTGATCCTGTCGGATTCGCTGGTCATCAAGGTGGTGGCGCCCGGCAATATCGATGTCGGGGATAGTCAGTAGTTGAAGCGCAGCGCCCCTTGGCGGGCGTCCGTAAACCCGGCAAACTGCCCGGCATGAATGTGTCGGGCAGTTTTTTTCTGATCGGCCCCATGGGGTCCGGCAAATCCACCATCGGCCGCCGCCTGGCCGAGTTGCTGGGCTGCGCCTTCGTCGATTGCGACCAGGAAATCGAACGCCGCACCGGCGCCAGTATCCCCTGGATCTTCGAGAAGGAGGGCGAGGCCGGCTTCCGCGCCCGGGAGAAGGCGGTGCTCGAGGAACTCACCCGCCGTCCCGGCATCGTGCTGGCCACCGGCGGCGGCGCCATCCTCGACCCGGACAACCGCCGCTGCCTGAAGAGTCGCGGCCGGGTGATCTACCTGCGCACCTCGGTGGAGGAGCAATTACGCCGCACCCGGGGCGACCGCAACCGCCCCCTGCTCGCTGTCGAGGATCCCCGCGCCCGCCTGGAGGCGCTCTACGCCGTACGCCATCCGCTGTACGAGGCAACCGCCGACCTGGTGGTCGATACCGACGGCCGCCAGGTGCGGCAGGTGGCGCAGACCATCCTGCGCCGGCTGGGCGTGCGCTGAGCCCTGCCCCTCCCCGCACTTGCGCCGGGCGCGGCTTTTGCCCACCATTGGGCGGTTCCGGCGAGGATTTCCCTTATGCGCACCCTCAATGTCGAGCTCGGCGAGCGTAGCTACCCCATTCACATCGGCCCCGGCCTGCTGGGGCGTGCCGACCTGCTGCGGCCCTACATCCCCGGCCGCGAGGTGCTGGTGGTCAGCAACGAAACCATCGCTCCGCTCTATCTGGAGCACATCCGGACGGCGCTGACAGGACTGCGGCACGCCGCGCTGATCCTGCCCGACGGCGAGCAATACAAGACCCTGGAGGTGCTGGGCCGGATCTTCGACGAGCTGCTGCACCAGCGCTTCGGCCGCAACTGCACCCTGATCGCCTTGGGGGGCGGGGTGGTCGGCGACATGACCGGCTTTGCCGCCGCCTGTTACCAGCGCGGCGTGCATTTCATCCAGATCCCCACCACCCTGCTGGCCCAGGTGGACTCCTCGGTGGGCGGCAAGACCGGGGTCAATCATCCGCTGGGCAAGAACATGATCGGCGCCTTCCACCAGCCGCGCTGCGTGCTGGCCGACACCGACACGCTGACCACCCTGCCGGCGCGCGAACTCAAGGCGGGGCTGGCCGAGGTGATCAAGTACGGCCTGATCCGCGACCTGGCCTTCCTGGAATGGCTCGAGGCCAACCTCGACGCCCTGCTGGCCCGCGACGCCGCGGCCCTGAGCGAGGCCATCGAGCGCTCCTGCCGCATCAAGGCCGAGATCGTCGGCCGCGACGAGCGCGAGTCCGGCCTGCGGGCACTGCTCAACCTGGGCCACACCTTCGGCCACGCCATCGAGACCGGCCTGGGCTACGGCGCGTGGCTGCACGGCGAAGCGGTGGCGGCGGGTATGGTCATGGCCGCCGATCTCTCGGCCCGGCTCGGCTGGCTGCGCCCGGAGGAGGTGGCGCGGGTGACGCGCCTGCTCGCCCGGGCCGGACTGCCGGTGCAGGGGCCGGCCGGACTCGACGAGGAGCGCTTCCTCGCACTCATGGCGGTGGACAAGAAGGTGCAGGACGGCAAGCTGCGCCTGATCTTGCTGCGCGCCCTGGGCGAGGGCGTGATCTGCGACGACGTCGCGCCCGAGCTGCTGCGCGCCACCCTGCGCCAGTGCCGCGCTAGCGCCTGAGCGGCCGGGAGGGCAGTCGGTGCCGCTCAGCGCACGCGCCTATGCGGAGGACCTCGGCCAGCGCGCCTTTGGCCCCGAGCCGGCCGATGCCAGCCGCTACTTCCAGACCCCTGCTCTCACCAGCCATCTCGGCACGCTGCTGCACATCGCCAACGTCGGCACGCTGATCGGACTGATCAAGGGCGATCCCGGCTCGGGCAAGACCAGCCTGCTCGAGCGGGTGGTGGAACGCCTCGGCCAGCGTGACCAGTTCACCCTGCTGCGCATCGACTGCCGGCCGGACTGCAGTCTGCTCATGGAATTGGGGCGGGCCCTGGGCCTGGCCCCGGAGGAGCTAGGCAGCAAGCCCATCAAACGCATCCTGGATTGCCTGGTACACCTGCGCCGCACCGGCATGACCGTGGCCGCCGTCATCGACGACGCCCATCATCTGCAGCCCGACGACCTGATGCTGCTCGGCCGGCTGGGCCTGTCGCCCAATGCCAACCGCAGCGGGCTGCTGCACCTGATCCTGTTCGCTCGGCCCGAGATCGAGCAGCGCCTGGCCAAAACCACCCTGGCGCTGCCCATCGGCCGCTTCTTCACCCTGATTCTCTCCCCCTTCACTCTAGCCCAGACCGCCGCCTACCTGGAACACCGCCTCAAGGCCGCCGGCCTGGCCGGGGAATATCCCTTGCCGCCGCGCACGGTGGTGAACCTGCAGCGCAAGTCCGCAGGCCTGCCCGGGGAGCTCAACCGGCAGGCCCGGCAGATGCTGCTGCGCCGCCACGGCCCGCTGCTCCAGCGCTTGCTGGGCAGGGAGACGGCCGCTCTCGAGCGTTGGGTCGCCGTCGCCGCTCTGCTCGGCCTGGCCGGCGGCTGGTGGCTGTATCCCCGTCCGCCAGCGCCCGCCCCGGCGGCAGCACCGGCCGCGCCCAGCCCGCCGACCGCCGGGGCGGAGGTCGTGAAGCCGTCACCGGCCACTCCGCCCCCGATCGAGGCTGCTGCAGCGGCAACGCCCGGACACGCGCCCGCGGCGCACCCTATCGCGGCCGCCGCTGCACCGGCCGCATCCCCGAGCATTACGCAGGAGACGGCACCGCCCGAACCCCCGGCCTTGGCGCAGGAGAGCGCTTCTCCGCCACCGGTGCCGGCTGCGGCGGACGCCGACACGAGCGCCTCCGCAGCACCGCCTCTGGCCCCTGCCGCGCCCACCACCGCCGCGGCCGCTGCCCCTGAGGACACCCCGCCGGCGCCGCCCAAAACCACCGCTGCCGCGCCGAAGACCCCAGCCCCGCGCCTGGCCGCGCCGGGGCCGCAGCCTGCCAGCGACTGGCTGCGGCAGCGCCCGCCCCAGGAATACATGATCCAGTTGCTGGCCGCCAACGAGCAGGCCAGCCTGCGCGAATTCCTGCGCCGTAACCCGTTGCCCGGCGAACCCACCCTGGCACGCATCCGCCGTCAGGACCAGGTGTGGCATGTCCTGCTGCTTGGCCCCTACGCCGATCGACGTCAGGCCCAGAGCGCCCTCGACCGCCTACCGCCGGCGCTGCGCCAGGGTAAACCCTGGCTGCGTCGCCTCGGCGAGCTGCAAAAGATCCTGGATACGCCCCAGATTGGTGCAAAATCCTTGCCGCGTTAGAGATTTGTGGTATTTACTCGGCTTTTGGCACGCGTTTATACTGCAAGGCCGCCTGTCGGGTTTGCGATCATACATCGTCGTTCCACCCCCCGCGGAGGTGGCCCCCTCTGTCCTCATCCGGACGCCGCGGAGCCGTCACCTCACTCCCGTCAGGTCGGGCAGTGATGGGTTTTTAGTAACACGGCCTTCGTCCCGGGCTCAGGCACCCGTGTTACCTGGCTCTCCCCAATTCCCGTAGCCGTGTGGAGCGACTGATGCGTACGAGCGACTGCCAGGGCCTGTACCGGCCCGAGTTCGAAAAGGACAACTGCGGTTTTGGGCTGATCGCCCAGATGGATGACCAGGCCAGCCA
>DATLYF010000105.1:0-27229 GCA_035575095.1 Candidatus Competibacteraceae bacterium | reverse complement strand
TGATGCGCCCTTCTTCGGGGTCGATGCCGGCTTCGTCGGCGATGATGTCCTGGCGGGCAGCCTCTTGGCGCAGCAGCTCGCGCACCACCAGGGCCACGGCGGCGCGGTGCAGGGCGTCTTCGCCGCGGGCGGCGGGATGGTGCTGCATCTCGGCGAGGATGGCGTGCTCGGGGATGTTCACGCCGTTGACGGTGATGGCGATGTTCATGGCGGTTCTCTCAGGCGGCCCGGGGCCGGGCCGGTCGCTCCAGCGGACAGACGACGGGCAAGAATTCCTGGCGGCGCGGGGAATAGGCGAGCAGGGCGCCGGCGTCGATGTCGAAATACCAGCCGTGCAGAATCAGCTGTCCGGCTTCCACGCGTCGCCGCACCCAGGGATAGGTGAGCAGGTTGTCCAGGGAGAGCAGGATGGTGGCTTGCTCGCAGGCGCGCTGTCGCTGCTCCGGACTCTTGTGGGCCAGTTCGTGCAGGACTTGGTCGCGGGCAGGCGCGGCGAAGCGCATCCAGTGCCCGAGGAAATCAGTGTCGTCGTTGAGTCGGCGCGGCTCCAGCAAGGCGCGGATGCCGCCGCAGCGGGCATGGCCGAGCACGATGATGCGCTGCACCTGCAATCCGCAGACGGCGAACTCGATACCGGCGCTGGTACCGTGGAAGTGGCCGTCGTCTACGCACGGCGGCACCAGGTTGGCGACGTTGCGCACCACGAAGATGTCGCCTGGATCGCAACCGGTGAGCAGGGCCGGGTCCACCCGCGAGTCGCAGCAGCCGATGAGCAGCGTGGTCGGCTGCTGGCCCTCGCGCAGGGTGGAGAACAATCCGTCCTCGGCCAGGTAGTTCTCCTGGAAGCGACAGAAGCCGGCGATGAATTTCTGCAAATCCTGCATGGCGGCGCTCCTCGTGCTCCTCGGCCCTCCCCCTCCGGGGAGGGGGAGGGTATAGCGGTCCTTAGCGTTGCCGCACCACCTGATACGGCCGGGTGATGTAGCCCACCGGCACGCTCCAGATATGCACCAGGCGCGAGAAGGGAAACACCAGGAACACGGTCATGCCCAGCACCAGGTGCAGGCGGAACAGGAAGCCCACGTCCTGCAACGAGGACACCGCCTCGATCGGGTCGAAGGTGACGACGTTGCGCGCCCAACCCATGAGGGCGAGCATGTTTTGGCCGTCCAAATGGAACAGCGACACTGGGATGGTGAGCAGCCCGAGGATGAGCTGCACGTACAGCAGCAGCAGGATGAAGATGTCCATGCGGCTGGAGTTGGCGCGCACCCGCGGATCGGTGAGGCGGCGGTGCACCAGCAGGGTCAGGCCGTAGAAGCACATGGCGCCGAAGATGCCGCCGGCAACGATGGCCAGGAGCTGCTTACCGCTGTCGCTGAAGCCCAGAGCGTGGAACACTGCAGGCGGGGTGAGCAGGCCGAAGAAATGGCCGAGGAAGATGCCGAGGATACCGACGTGGAAGAAGGTGCTGGCCTTGCGCAGGTTGCGCTTGGAGAGCATCTGACTGGAGTGGGCTTTCCAGGTGTATTGGTCGCGTTCGAAGCGGACCAGGCTACCGACCAGGAATACGGTACCGGCCAGATAGGGGTAGACGCCGAACAGCAGGGTGTCGAGATAGGACATGGTTGGGTCCTCGCTAAGACTTTTCTTCTCTCCCTAAAAGGGAGGGTTATCGGTTGTTTCCGGGGTCGCGTGTAGTGCGGTTCTTGACCCACTGCACTGGTTGGGCATTGCCGTTGCCACTAGTCTGGACGCCACAGGTGGAGGGGTTGCCCATGAAGGTCACCGCCTCTTCCTCCCAGATCTTGTCCATGTTGACCACGGTTTCATCGGGGCCCTCGGTGCGCGCCTGATCGCGGATGGCATCGCGCTCGGCGGGGCTGCCGCCGATCGCCTCCAAAGCATCGAAGATGGCTGAGTAGCTGCTGCTGCGCTCGGCCAGGCGGGCACCGAGCAGGCTCAGTACCGGCATGGCATCGCTCAGCAACTGCCGCGTCTCGGCGTTCCAGGCGTTGCCCAGGAATTCCAGGAACAGCGGCACATAGTCCGGCAGCTCCCGGGCGTCGAGCTGGAAGCCGTGGCGGCGGTAGATCTCCATCAGTTCCACCATGGCCTGGCCGCGGGCGCGGGACTCGCCGTGGACGTGCTCGAACAGGTGCAGGGAGAGCTGGCGGCCGCGGTCGAACAAGGCCACGTAGTGCTCCTGCAGCTCGAACAGATCGGTGCTCTCCAGTTCGGCGATGAGCTCCAGCACCGACAGCCGCGTCTCCCGCGGCAGGACGGGATCGCCGTCCACTACCTCCACCAGTTCCGGCAGAGCGTCGATGAGCGGCTGCTGGGGGTAGGTCAGCAGCGCGGATAGGGCTTTCAGGATTTGCATGGTCGTCTCCTAAATCCCCCGACCGCACCCTCCCCTAAGGGGGAGGGGTTGGCGATCCCGCTCCGGTGCGCGGTGCAGGGAGGGGGTGCATGACTCAGTCGCGACTATTAGGCTCCACCCGAATCGGCTCGGCCTTGCGATGGGTCAATTTCTTGGCCCCGAACAGGTTGGTGGGCGTACTACCGCCGGAGCAGCCGTTGCCGAAGCTGAAGCCGCAGCCGCCGCGCTCGCCGAAGGCATCGAAGGTGCTCGAGGCGTACTCGCGGTGGCTGGTGGGGATGACGAAACGGTCCTCGTAGTTGGCGATGGCCATGTAGCGGTACATGGCCTCCACCTGGTCGAGGCGCAGCCCCACGGCATCCAGCACGTCCTGGCGGATCTCGCCGTCGACGGTCTTGGCGCGCATGTAGGCGCGCATCGCCAGCATGCGCTCCAGGGCCAGCTTCACCGGCTTCTCGTCGCCGGCGGTGAGCAGGTTGGCCAGATAGCGCAGCGGAATGCGCAGCGCGTCGACATCGGGGATGATGCCGTTGAGGCCGATCTTGCCCGCTTCGGCCGCCGACTGGATGGGCGACAGCGGCGGGATGTACCAGACCATGGGCAGGGTGCGGTACTCGGGATGTAGCGGGAAGGCCACCTTCCAGTCCAGCGCCATCTTGTACACCGGCGATTCCTGGGCGGCTTTCAGCCAGGCCTCGGGGATGCCCTCGCGGCGCGCCGCTTCCTGCACGACCGGGTCGAATGGGTCGAGGAACATATCGAGCTGGGCCTGGTAGAGGTCCTTCTCGTCGCGCACGCTGGCAGCAGCTTCGATACGGTCGGCATCGTAGAGCAGCACGCCGAGGTAGCGGATGCGTCCGACACAGGTCTCCGAGCACACCGTGGGCTGGCCCGCCTCGATGCGCGGGTAGCAGAAGATGCACTTCTCCGACTTGCCGGTGTTCCAGTTGTAGTAGATCTTCTTGTACGGGCAGCCGGAGACGCACATGCGCCAGCCGCGGCACTTATCCTGGTCGATCAGGACGATGCCGTCCTCCTCGCGTTTGTAGATCGCTCCCGATGGGCAGGAGGCGACGCAGGCCGGATTGAGGCAGTGCTCGCACAGCCGCGGCAGGTACATCATGAAGGTGTTCTCGAACTGGCCGTAGATCTCCTTCTGCACCTGCTCGAAGTTGTAGTCCTTGGAGCGCTTCTCGAACTCGGTGCCGAGGATCTCTTCCCAGTTCGGACCCCACTCGATCTTCTCCAGGCGCTGCCCGGTAATGGCCGAGCGCGGCCGGGCCACGGGCATGGCCTTGGACTCTGGGGCGTTCTGCAGATGGGCGTAGTCGTAGTCCCAGGGCTCGTAGTAGTCGTCGATCTCCGGCAGATCCGGGTTGGCGAAGATGTTGGCCAGGATGCGCCAGCGCCCGCCTTGCTTGGGCTCCAGCTTGCCGTTGCTTTTCCGCGCCCAGCCGCCGTTCCAGCGCTTTTGGTTTTCCCAGTCCTTGGGATAGCCGATGCCGGGCTTGGTCTCGACGTTGTTGAACCAGGCGTACTCCATGCCCTCGCGCGAGGTCCAGACGTTCTTGCAGGTCACCGAGCAGGTGTGACAGCCGATGCACTTGTCCAGGTTCAGGACCATGCCGATTTGTGCACGCACTTTCATGATTAATGAGCCTCCACTTGCATGGCGTCCTGCTGGGACTCCTCCAGCCAGTCCACCTTACTCATCTTGCGCACGATGATGAACTCGTCGCGGTTGGCGCCGACGGTGCCGTAGTAGTTGAAGCCGTAGCTCTGCTGGGCGTAGCCGCCGATCATGTGGGTCGGCTTGAGTACCGTGCGGGTCACCGAGTTGTGGATACCGCCGCGCGTGCCGGTGGTCTCGGCGCCTGGCGTGTTCACGATCTTCTCCTGGGCGTGATACATCAGCGACATGCCTTCCGGCACGCGCTGGCTGACCACGGCCCGGGCCACGATGGCGCCGTTGACGTTGTAGGCCTCGATCCAGTCGTTGTCCTCGATGCCGGCCTTTTTGGCGTCGACCTCGCTGATCCAGATGATCGGCCCGCCGCGCGAGAGGGTGAGCATCAGCAGATTGTCGGTGTAGGTCGAGTGGATACCCCACTTCTGATGCGGGGTGATGAAGTTCAGCACCACCTCCGGGTTGCCGTTGGGTTTCTTGCCCTGGATCGGGTGGACGGTCTTGAGGTCGACCGGCGGGCGATAGACGCACAAGGTCTCGCCGAAGGCGCGCATCCAGGGATGGTCCTGGTAGAACTGCTGGCGGCCGGTCAGCGTGCGCCAGGGAATCAGTTCGTGGACGTTGGTGTAGCCGGCGTTGTAGGAGACGTGCTCGTCCTCCAGGCCCGACCAGATGGGCGAGGAGATGATCTTGCGCGGTTGGGCCTGGATGTCCCGGTAGCGGATCTTCTCATGCTCCTTGGGCAGGGCGAGATGGGTGTGGTCGCGGCCGGTGATCTTGCCCAGCGCCTCCCAGGACTTGACCGCGACGTGGCCGTTGGTCTCGGGGGCGAGCATGAGGATCACCTCGGCGGCGTCGATGTCGCTCTCGATGCGCGGCCGGCCCTTGGAGATGCCGTCCTCCTGCACCGTGTAGTTGAGCTCGGCCAGGGCCTCGACCTCGTCCTCGGTGTTCCAGTTGATGCCCTTGCCGCCGTTGCCGAGCCGATCCAGCAGCGGGCCCAAGGAGGTGAACTTCTTGTAGGTGTTGGGATAGTCGCGCTCGACCACCACCAGGCTGGGAGCGGTCTTGCCCGGGATGAGCTCACATTCGCCCTTCTTCCAGTCCTTGACCTCCAGCGGCTGGGCCAGCTCGGTGGGCGTATCGTGCAGGGTGGGGACGGCAACGATGTCTTGCTCCACGCCCAGGTGGCCGACACAGACCTCGGAGAACTTCTTGGCGATGCCTTTGAAGATGTCCCAGTCGGTGCGCGACTCCCAGGCCGGATCCACCGCTGCCGACAGCGGATGGATGAAGGGGTGCATGTCCGAGGTATTGAGGTCGTTCTTCTCGTACCAGGTGGCGGTGGGCAGCACGATGTCGGAGTACATGCAGGTGGTGGACATGCGGAAGTCCAGCGTCACCAGCAGGTCCAGCTTGCCCTCGGCGGCCGGACGCCACTTCACCTCCAGCGGCTTCTGCCCGCCTTCCTCGCCGAGATCCTTGCCCTGCACGCCGTGCACCGTACCCAGCAGGTACTTGAGGAAGTACTCGTGGCCCTTGCCCGAGGAGCCGAGCAGGTTGGAGCGCCAGACGAACAGGTTGCGCGGGAAGTTGACCGGGTTGTCCGGGTCCTCGAAGGCGAAACCGACCTTGCCCGACTTGAGGTTCTCCACCAGGTAGTCTACCGGGGCGCTGCCCGCGGCAGCGGCGGCTCTGGTCAGTGCCAGTGGGTTGACGTCGAAGTGGGGGGCGGAGGGCAGCCAGCCCATGCGCACCGCGCGCACGTTGTAGTCGATCTGCGCGCCCTGCCACTGCTTCGGGTCGGCCAGGGGCGAGAGGATTTCCTCCATGCCCAGCTTCTCGTAGCGCCACTGGCTGGAGTGGATATACCAGAAGGAGGTGGAATTCATATGCCGCGGCGGGCGGTGCCAGTCCAGGGCGAAGGCCAGCGGCTGCCAGCCGGTCTGCGGCCTGAGCTTCTCCTGGCCGACGTAGTGCGCCCAGCCGCCGCCGCTTTGTCCGACGCAACCGCACAGCATCAACATGTTGATGACGCCGCGGTAGTTCATGTCCATGTGATACCAGTGGTTCATCGCCGCGCCGATGATGACCATGGACTTGCCGTGGGTCCGGTCGGCGTTCTCGGCAAACTGGCGCGCCACGGCGATGACCTGGCCGCGCGGCACGCCGGTGATGCGCTCCTGCCAGGCCGGGGTGTAGGGCACGTCGTCGTCGTAGGAGGCAGCGACATTGCCGCCGCCCAAACCGCGGTCGATACCGTAGTTGGCGCAGGTCAGGTCGAACACCGTGGCCACCAGCGCTTCCGAGCCATCGGCAAGCCGAATCTTCTTCGCCGGCACGTTGCGCACCTGGATGGCGTCGTGGGCGGTGTTGCGGAAGTGCTCGTGGTGGATGTGGCCGAAGTAGGGGAAGGCCACCGGCACCACCGCATCGCGCACATCGATCAGCGACAGCCCGAGTTGCACCTCAGCGCCGCTGACGGCGTCTTTGGGCTCCAGATTCCACTTGCCGAGGTTGTCGCCCTGCTCGCCCCAGCGGAAGCCGATCGAGCCGTTGGGGACCACCAGCTGCTCGCTACGTTCGTCATAGGCCAGGGTCTTCCACTCGGGGTTGTTGGCCTGGCCGAGCCGATCGGCCAGATCCGAGGCGCGCAGGAAGCGCCCGCTCTGGTAGCTGCCGTCGGCACGAGGCTCCAGCAGTACCAGCATGGGCAGATCGGTCTTCTCGCGGCAGTACTGGGTGAAATACTCGCTCTTGGCGTCGAGATGGAACTCGCGCAGGATGACGTGGCCCATGGCCATGGCTAGCGCCGCGTCGGTGCCCTGCTTGGGGTGCAGCCAGATATCGGCGAACTTGGAGGCCTCAGAATAGTCCGGGGTCACCACCACCACTTTGGCGCCCTTATAGCGCACCTCGGTCATGAAGTGGGCATCGGGGGTGCGCGTCTGCGGCACGTTCGAGCCCCACAGCATGAGGAAGGTGGAGTTGTACCAGTCGGCCGATTCCGGCACATCGGTCTGCTCGCCCCAGATCTGCGGGCTGGAGGGCGGCAGGTCGCAGTACCAGTCGTAGAAGCTGCCGCAGGCGCCACCGATCAGCGACAGGTAACGGGAGCCGGCGGCATAGGAGACCATCGACATGGCCGGGATCGGCGAGAAGCCGTAGATGCGGTCCGGACCATACTTCTTGATGGTATAGGTGTTGGCCGCGGCGATAATCTCGTTGACCTCCTCCCAGGTGGCGCGCACGAAGCCGCCCAGGCCGCGACGCGACTTGTATTCGCTGCTCTTCGCCGGGTCCTCGACGATCGAGGCCCAGGCCTCGACCGGGTCCTTGGTCTTGCGGGCCTCGCGCCATAGCCGCAGCAGGCGGCCGCGCGCCATGGGGTATTTCACCCGATTGGCGCTGTACAGATACCAGGAGTAGCTGGCCCCGCGCTGGCAGCCGCGCGGTTCGTGATTGGGCAGATCGGGGCGGGTGCGCGGGTAATCGGTCTGCTGCGTCTCCCAGGTGACCAGGCCGTTCTTGACATAGATCTTCCAGGAGCAGGAGCCGGTGCAGTTCACCCCGTGGGTGGAGCGCACGATCTTGTCGTGCTGCCAGCGCTGGCGGTAGCCGTTCTCCCAGCCGCGGTCCTCATTGGTGAGCACACCGTGGCCGTTGGCGAACTGGCCTTTGACCTTTTTGAAGTAGGTCAGTCGATCGAGAAAGTGACTCATGTTGTTGACTCTCCTCTAGTTCCTTATTCCCTCCCTGGCGAGCAGGGGAGGGCTAGGGGGTGGGGGCATGTGCCCCTCACCCCCCCTCTCCCCAAGCGGGGAGAGGGGTTGGCAGTGGATTAGCAGGGTATCTCCGCGTGTTTGCGGCTGTAGTACCACCAGGTCAGGGCGATGCAGCTCAGATAGAAGATAATGAAGCCGATCAGCGCTGCCTGCGGTCCGCCAGTCAGGGCCAGCGAGGTACCGAAGCTCTTGGGAATGAAGAAGCCGCCGTAGGCGCCGATCGCAGCCGAGAAGCCGAGCACCGCCGCTGCCTCCTTGTTGGCATCCCTGATCGCATGCTCGCGGGCCGTCTCACCCTTACTCTCGGCTGCGCGCAGACGCTCGGTCATGAAGATCACCGGGATCATGCGGAAGGTGGAGCCGTTGCCAATGCCGGTGGTGACGAACAGCACCATGAACATGGCGAGGAAGCCGAAGAAATTGCCGTCCTGGCCGTTTTCAGGCAGGAAGGCCAGCACCCCGAACACCGCGGCGATCATGGCGATGAAGGTCCAGAAGGTGACCCGGGCGCCGCCCAGCTTGTCCGACAGCCAGCCGCCCACCGGCCGGATCAGGGCGCCGACCAGGGGGCCGAGGAAGGCGTACTTGGTCGGATCGACCTCGGGGAACTGGGTCTTGGTCAGCAGCGGGAAGCCGGCGGAGAAGCCGATGAACGAGCCGAAGGTACCGAGGTAGAGCCAGCACATCAGCCAGTTGTGCTTGCGCTTGAAGATCACCGCCTGATCCTTGAAGGAGGCCTTGGCCGAGGCGATGTCGTTCATGCCGAGCCAGGCGGCCGCGGCGGCGGCCAGGATGAACCAGACCCAGATGAAGCCGGCGTTCTGCAGCCAGATCTGCTTGGTCACATCGCCCTTGACCCAGGTCTGAGGTTCGCCACCCAAGAACAAGGGGAAGGTGATCACCAAGGGCACCACGAACTGCACGACACTCACCCCTAGGTTGCCGAGACCGGCATTGAGGCCCAGCGCTGTGCCCTTTTGCGCCTTGGGGAAGAAGAAGCTGATGTTGGCCATGGAGGAGGAGAAGTTGCCGCCGCCGAAGCCGCACAACAGAGCCAAGATCAGCATGACGATGTAGGGCGTCTCTGGATCCTGCACCGCAAAGCCGATCCAGACGGCAGGGATGAGCAGCGAGAGAGTGCTGATGGTGGTCCAGCGCCGGCCACCGAAGATCGGCACCATGAAGGAATAGAAGATGCGCAGGGTAGCGCCGCTTAGAGATGGCAGCGCCGCCAGCCAGAACAGCTGATTGGGGGTGTACTGGAAGCCCACGTTAGGCAGGTTCACCACCACCACCGACCATACCATCCACACGGCGAAGGCCAGCAGCAGGTTGGGGATGGAGATCCACAGATTGCGGTTGGCGATGGCCTTGCCCTTGGTCTCCCAGAAGGTCTTGTCCTCCGGGTACCAGTCGGTGAGCACCAGCGGTGGCGGTGAGGCCAGCTCGGGCAGATCCGGGGACATTTTCTCCAGGGCCGGCGCCACGCGCCGCTCCATGTGCAGGATGGCGATGTGCATCCACAGCAGGGCCATAGTCACCAGCACGAACAGCAGCATGAAGCAGCTCTGCCAGATGCCGGTGACGTCGTTGAGCATGCCGAAGGTCAGCGGCAGCAGGAAGCCGCCCAGACCGCCGATCATGCCGACCACGCCGCCGACGGCGCCGACATGGTCGGGATAGTAGACTGGGATGTGTTTGTACACCGCGGCCTTGCCGAGGGACATGAAGAAGCCCAGCACGAAGGTCAGACCGATGAACCCGGCGACGTCGATGGCAAAGCGGAACTGGATGGGGCCATGGATACCCTGCACCACGAACTCGGTCGGCGGATAGGAGAGGATGAAGGTGCAGATGGCCGAGACGATGAAGGTCCAGTACATCACCGTGCGCGCGCCGTACTTGTCTGACATCCAGCCGCCGACCACGCGGAACAGCGAGGCCGGGATCGAGTACATGGCCGCCACCATACCGGCGGTCTTGATGTCCATGCCGTAGGCGCCCACCAGGTAACGGGGCAGCCACAGGGCCAGGGCCACGAAGGCGCCGAAGACGAAGAAGTAATACAGGGAGAAGCGCCACACCTGCAGCTTCTTGAGCGGTTCGAGCTGCTCGCGGAAGGACATCGGCTTGGCATGGCTCTGGCGCCGTGCCATCAGGGCGGGATCGTCCTGGGTGGTGAACCAGAAGGTCACGGCCATCACAGCGATGGCCGCGGCCCACACCTGAGCCACCGTCTGCCAGCCATAGGCTACCAACACGAACGGGGCGAGGAACTTGGTGACGGCTGCGCCTACGTTGCCGGCGCCGAAGATGCCGAGCGCCGTGCCCTGCTGCTCCTTGGGATACCATTTGGAGACATAGGCCACGCCCACGGCGAAGGAGCCGCCGGCGATGCCCACGCCCAGTGCCGCCACCAGGAAGGCTCCGTAGCTGTCGGCGAAAGTGAGCAGCCAGGTGGCCGCGGCCGCAGACAGCATCACCAGGGTGAACACGGCCCGTCCACCGTATTGATCGGTCCAGATGCCCAGTACCAGGCGGATCAACGAGCCGGTGAGAATGGGCGTGCCGATCAGCAGGCCGAACTGGGTCTCATTGAGCCCCAGATCCTGCTTGATCTGCACGCCTATGATGGAAAAGATGGTCCACACTGCGAAGCAGACGGTGAATGCCACCGTACTCAATGTCAGTGCGCGCGTCTGTTGGCCAGACGACACCGCCTCTAGGTATTGCATGTCATCCCCCATGCTCGGTTGCCACTCGATCTGCGGCGGACCGTAGCAAGGGGAGGGAAGCGATTATTTGATCGGGATCAAAGGAACTCGGTGCAAAGCCGGCGCTAAAACATCCTGTGTATTGGTGTGTACCTCTAATGGGGTATAAAAAGAATTAATATAACTTATTGATTATAAAGAAAAAAATTTTAGTTTTTATCGAAAATGAATGATCAATAATTCCCCTTGATTCATTAGTGGTATTGGGTGGTATATGAAAGAACGAAGACCTGCGCCTATTGCACCAGGGAAGTGGTGGCGCCTTGCAGATCGATCCCCTGGATCTCAGCTGCGCCGATCAGCAGGGAGTGGAGCGCACGATCTTGTCGTGCTGCCAGCGCTGGCGGTAGGCGTTCTCCCAGCCGCGGTCCTCATTGGTGAGCACGCCATGACCACCGGCGAAGGTATCCTGCACCTTCCTGAAGAAGGTCAATCTGTCTAGGAAATGACTCATCGCCTGCCTCCCCATGCTGCTGCCCTCCCCTGCTAAGGGAGGGGATGACCGCGTCTCGTGGATCACCACGAATCTACGGCGAACTCTAGCGATTGCAGACGCGATGAATGATTTCTTCAGTACCACTAAAGGGGTATGGCAGAACCATGTCCGAAGCTTCGATCCCGTGCAATGGGCTGGGTCTCGCGCCTGGAAGCCGAATCCCATTACACTTATTTGGGCCTCCCCGAAGAGAGGTATTCCATCTATTACGAGAGCATCACCGTGGGCAGCTTCGGCTGCTATTCTGGAGCGCCGAGCCACATGCCAGAAGCCGCGACCCGCCGCCTGTTCCAGGATTCCCTGATCCTGCGCATCGGCCTGCTGGTGGGCGGTATCGCCCTCCTGGCCCTGGCCAGCATCACCGCTTCCATCGTCATTGCCGAGGCCACCCGCGGCAACGCCGCCGCCATCAACCTGGCCGGTTCGCTGCGCATGCAGTCCTATCGCATCGCCACCGAGGTGCTGGCAACGGACAGCGATGAGGCGGCGGTGCAGGCGGAGGTGGCGGAATTCGAGCGACGGCTGCACAGCAGTCTGCTGGCGCAAAGCCTGGGCGGCACGCAGCGTAAGCTAGGCCTGGTCTTCGCTGCCATCAGCCGACAGTGGTTCGAGGAGCTCAAGCCGGCGGCGCTTGCCGCTGCTGGCAACGGCGGGGATTATCTGCAGCGGGTGGACGGTTTCGTCGCCCGCCTGGACGAGCTGGTCAAGGGATTGGAAGATGCCACCGAGCGCAACATTCTGTTGCTGCGCGTGGTGCAAGGGATGGCGCTGTTCATCACCTTGTTCCTGGTGTTCATCATCATGCACCAGCTCAACAGCAATGCAGTGGCGCCGCTGCGCGATCTGGTGGAGGTGGCCGGGCGCATCCGCCAGGGCGATTTTGCCGTGCGGGCGCAGCATCTCGGCGAGGACGAATTGGGCGTGCTGGGGCGTGCTCTCAACCAGGCCGCCGAAGCCGTATCCGGGATGTACGGCGAACTGGAGCGGCAGGTGGAGCTGCAGACCCGCGCCTTACGTGACAGCCACCGCGCCCTGGAATTGCTGTACAACATCAGCCGCCGGCTCCAGGCCAATCCCCTGCGCGATAGCGACTGGCAGGGGTTGATCGCGGAACTGGAGACAGTGTGGGGCCTAGGCGGCATCGCCCTGTGCCTGTATCGCCCCGGCAGCCGTCAGCCCCAGCGGCTGTACGGCAGTGCCTGCGGAGAGCCACTCCTGGTGCTGTCCATCGGTGAGGCCGAGCAGCCCTTCGGTGAGCTGCGGCTCTACGGCGGCGAAGCGCAGGACGAGGGGCGAGGCCAGGTCGAGCGGCGGCTGCTGGAGAGCGTGGCCGAACATATCGCCGTGGCCCTGCGCGCTAGCCGCCAGCAAGAGCGCGATCGGCGCCTGGCGCTGCTAGAGGAGCGCCAGGTCATCGCCCGCGAACTGCACGACTCCCTGGCCCAGGCACTGTCTTATTTGAAAATTCAGGTGGCACTATTGCGCAACGGCCTGGAGCAGGGCGAAGCCGAGCAGCAGATCGCGCGTTTCGCGGTGGCTCTGGAGCAGGGGTTAGACAGTGCCTATCGGCAGTTGCGCGAACTGCTTACCACTTTTCGCCTGAAGATGGACCAGCCCAGTCTGGCTGCCGCCCTGAGCGAGACCGCCCGCGAGTTCGAGGCGCGCGCCGAGGGGTTGGGTATCCGGCTGATCCTGGCGGAGGACTGCCCGCTCAGCCCCAACGAGGAGATTCACGTCCTGCAGATCGTGCGTGAAGCCCTGGCCAACGTGGTGCGCCATGCCCGGGCGCGGCACGCCGAGGTGGCGCTGGAACTCCTGGAGGGCGGGCGTATGCGTTTGACGGTGCGCGATGACGGCGTCGGCCTGCCCACCGATCCGCCGCCGCGCCAGTATCATCACGGGCTGACCATCATGGGCGAGCGCGCCCGCAGCCTGGGCGGGGAGCTGCGCCTGGAGAAGGCGCCCGAGGGCGGCACCCGGGTGACGCTGGAGTTTACCCCCAAACGTTACGCCAATCGGGAGGCTGGCGAGGAATGAGCGAATCCGTGCAGAGCGTGCTGCTGATCGACGACCATCCCCTACTGCGGCAGGGTGTGCGCCAATTGCTGGCCCTGGAGCCGAGCCTACGGGTGGCGGGCGAGGCCGGTAGCGGCCGCGAGGGGCTGGAACTGGCGCGTCGGCTCCAGCCCGACCTGATCCTTCTCGACCTCAACATGCCGGACATGGACGGCCTCGCCGTGCTGGCGGCGATCCGCGAGGCCGAGCTGGACAGCCGGATCATTGTCTACACCGTCTCCGATCAGGAGGATGATGTGGTGCGCGCCCTGCGTGCCGGCGCCGACGGCTATCTGCTCAAGGACATGCCGCCGCTGGAGATGCTGGACAGCATCCGCGCCGTGGCCCGCGGCCAGATCGCCCTGAGCGAACGGCTCACCGCCCTGCTGGCCCATGCCCTACGTCAGGAGGGACGGGCCACGGCAGCACCCAAGGCTGAGCTCACCGAGCGCGAGCGCGAGATCCTCGCCCTGATCGCCGAAGGCCGCAGCAACAAGCTCATCGCCCGCGAGCTGAACATTGCCGAGGGCACGGTCAAGGTACATATCAAGCACATCCTCAAGAAGCTGGATCTCAGCTCGCGGGTGGAGGCGGCGGTGTGGGCCGTCAAGCACGGTTACCGGCGCAAGGGCTGAGCGCTCAGATCATCAGCAGCGCCGCCACCACGCGCCGGCCCTCGGCGAGGATGATGTTGTAGGTGCGGCAGGCGGCGGCGGTATCCATCACCTCGACGCCGATGCCGCGCGCCAACAGGGCACGAGTCAGGCTGGGGTGGGGGAATCGCTGGCGGGCGCCGGTGCCGAGCAGCACGATCTCCGGGTTGAGTTCCAGCAGATCGGCGAAATGTTCCTCGCTCAGCTCGGCGAAGGTCTGCGGTGCCCAGTCGTGGATGCCGTCCGGGGTGATCACCGCACTGCGGGTCAGCACCCGGTCGCTGACGGTGACTGAGCCGGTGGCGTAGGCACGGATATAAACGGTGTTGGGATCGAGATCCTGATGAAGACGCATCGCAGGCGTACCGTGGTAGTGCGAATTATTCATTATAGTCCTGCAGCATCCGGCCGAGTGCACTGCACAACGGCAGCGGCTCTGCGCCCATGGCGGGCGGTACGATCAGGGCCATTCTGCTCACCTTTGCCCGATGACGAACTCATCTGCGGGCCTCACGTCATTAGATGTGGGGACTTTACCGTGCAATTCCCCGGAGATCCGCTGCATGACCGCCGCACTGCTCGAGCATGAGCCTGCCATCCGGCTCGGCTTCTTTCTCGGCATCTTCACACTGATGGCGCTCGGGGAGCTGTTCGCGCCCCGGCGGCGGCGCCAGTTCAGCCGCTGGTTGCGCTGGCCGAGCAACCTGGCGCTGGTAGTCCTCAACACTGTCCTGCTGCGGCTGATCTTTCCCATGGCGGCCGTCGGCGTGGCCCTGCTCGCCGAGCAGCGCGGCTGGGGTCTGCTCAATAGCGTCGCCTTGCCGGCTGCGCTGGAGGCAGTGGCGGCGGTCCTCGTCCTGGATCTGGCCATCTACCTGCAGCACCGCCTGTTCCACGCCGTGCCGCTGCTGTGGCGGCTGCATCGTGTGCATCACGCCGATCTGGACCTGGACGTCACCAGCGGGGCGCGCTTTCATCCCATCGAGATCCTGCTGTCGATGGCGATCAAGCAGGCGGTCGTCGTCGTCCTGGGGGCGCCGGCCGTGGCGGTACTGATCTTCGAGGTCCTGCTCAACGCTACCGCCATGTTCAACCATGCCAATGTCCGCCTGCCGGAGCAGATCGAGCGGGTGCTGCGCCTCATGGTGGTGACGCCGGACATGCATCGCGTACACCACTCCGCGATTCCCCGCGAGACCAACAGCAACTTCGGCTTCAATCTGCCCTGGTGGGACCGGTTGTTCGGCACCTATCGCGACCAGCCGGCAGCCGGCCACGACGGCATGACCATCGGCCTGGCGCAGTTCCGCAGCGCGCGGGAGCTGTGGCTGGATCGGCTGCTGACCCAGCCGTTTCGCACGAGCGTCGCAACCGAGGTAGAGAGCGCCCGCTAGGGCAGGGCTGTACCGGCCCGGCGCAGGCCTCATCTCGGCACCGGCGGCGGCGTACAAGGCTCGATTGACAGCCCCCCCTATCCCCAGTACTTTCTCGTTTCCCATGAGTCCCGTCCCAACTTCATCGAAAATCGGTACGCCGCCTTGAACACCGAATTCCAGCGCATCAGCCGTCTGCCTCCGTACGTGTTCAACATCGTCAACGAGCTGAAGGCCAAGGCCCGAGCTAGGGGCGAGGACATCATCGACTTCGGCATGGGCAACCCCGACCGGCCCACACCGGCGCACATCGTCGCCAAACTGGTCGAGGCCGCCCAGCGCGGCGATACTCACCGCTATTCCCAGTCCAAGGGCATCCCGCGACTGCGTCGGGCCATCTGCAACTGGTACAAGAGCCGCTACGGCGTGGAGCTGGACCCCGAGTTCGAGGCCATCGTCACCATCGGCTCCAAGGAGGGCTTGTCGCACCTGGCTCTGGCCACCTTAGGGCCGGGCGACTCGGTGCTAGTGCCCAACCCGTCCTATCCGATCCATCCCTACGGCTGCGTCATCGCTGGCGCCGAGATCCGCCACGTGCCCATCGTGCCGGGGGGCGATTTCTTCGCCGAGCTGGAGAATGCCATCCGCCACACCTGGCCGAAGCCGAAGATGCTGATCCTCAGCTTTCCGTCCAATCCCACCGGCCAGTGCGTGGAGCTGGACTTCTTCGAGAAGGTGATCGCCGTGGCCCAGGAGCACGGCATCTGGGTGGTGCACGACCTGGCCTACGCCGACATCGTCTTCGACGGCTACCGGGCGCCGTCCATCCTGCAGGTGCCGGGGGCCAAGGACATCGCAGTGGAGTTCTTCTCTCTCTCCAAGAGCTACAACATGCCGGGCTGGCGCGTTGGTTTCATGTGCGGCAACCCGACTCTGGTAGCGGCCTTGGCGCGCATCAAGTCCTACATGGACTACGGCACCTTCACTCCCATCCAGGTGGCGGCCATCACCGCTCTGGAGGGGCCGCAGGACTGCGTCAGGGAGATCTGCGAGACCTATCGCAAGCGCCGTGACGTGCTCTGCGACGGCCTCAACAGCATCGGCTGGATCGTGGACAAGCCCCGCGCCACCATGTTCGTGTGGGCGCGCATCCCCGAGCAATACCGGCGCATGGGCTCGCTGGAGTTCTCCAAGAAGCTGATCAACGAGGCCAAGGTGGCAGTGGCGCCGGGTATCGGCTTCGGCGAGTACGGCGACGATCATGTGCGCTTCGGCCTGATCGAGAACGAACACCGCACCCGCCAGGCCATCCGCGGCATCCGCGACATGATGCGCAAGGACGCCAAAGCCGGCGTCGGCGCTGCCGAAGGAGTGAAATGATGAAACCCGTCAGAGTCGGTCTTCTGGGCCTGGGCACGGTGGGCGGCGGCGTCGCCGAGGTGCTGGCGCGCAACGCCGAAGAGATCGCCCGCCGCGCCGGTCGCGGCATCCAGATCGTGCAGGCGGCGGTACGCAGCGCCGAGCGGCCCAATCCCCACGGCATCATGTTGACTACCGATCCCTCCGCCGTAGTGCGCAACCCCGAGGTGGAGGTCGTGGTGGAGTTGATGGGCGGCATCGAACCGGCCCGCACCCTGGTGCTGGAGGCGATCGGCCTCGGCAAGCATGTGGTCACCGCCAACAAGGCGCTGATCGCCCTGCATGGCAACGAGGTCTTCGCCAAGGCGCACGAGCGGGGCGTGATGGTGGCCTTCGAGGCCGCGGTGGCCGGCGGCATCCCGGTGATCAAGGCGGTGCGCGAGGGCCTGGCGGGCAATCGCATCGAGTGGCTGGCCGGCATCATCAACGGCACCAGCAACTTCATCCTCACCGAGATGCGCGACAAGGGCCGGGATTTCGCCGACGTGCTGGCCGAGGCCCAGCGCCTGGGCTACGCCGAGGCCGATCCCACCTTCGACGTGGAGGGTGTCGACGCCGCCCACAAGCTGACCATCCTCGCCTCCATCGCCTTCGGTATCCCGCTGCAGTTCGACAAGGTCTACACCGAGGGCATCTCCCGGGTCACCCGGCTGGATGTGGCCTACGCCGAGGAGCTGGGCTACCGCATCAAGCTATTGGGCATCGCCCGCCGCGCCGAGGCCGGCGTGGAACTGCGCGTGCACCCCACCCTGATTCCGGCGCGGCGCCTGATCGCCAACGTCGACGGCGTGATGAACGCGGTACTGGTCAAGGGTGACGCTGTCGGTCCGACGCTGTATTACGGGGCCGGCGCCGGCGCCGAGCCCACCGCCTCGGCGGTGGTGGCGGATATCATTGATGTGGTGCGCACCCTCACCGCCGACCCGGAGAACCGGGTGCCGCATCTGGCCTTCCAGCCCGACGCCATCTCCGACCTGCCGATCTTACCCATGGCCGAGGTGGAAACCGCCTATTACCTGCGCATGCGCGCCCAGGATCGGGTGGGGGTGATGGCTCAGGTGACACGCATCCTCGCCGACCTGGAGATCAGCATCGAGGCCATCCTGCAGAAGGAGCCGGCGCCTGGCCACGAGGACGTGGACATCATCATGCTCACCCATGTCATCCGCGAGCGCCAGATGAACGCTGCCATTGAGCGCATCGAGGCGCTCGATGCCATTACCGGTCGGGTGACGCGCATCCGCCTGGAGACCTTGAACGGCCGCTGAGAGCGGCTGCGCCAGGAGCACAGGACCCAAGGCGCCCGCTGAGCGCAGGTAGGAGCGGGACTGCGGCTGCGACGCCCTGGCCCGAGCAGGCGCCTGTCTCAGAGCTCGAGCGTCACCTGCATCACCGCCGGATCGTCGGGATCGGCTTCGATGCGAAAGCCCAATGCCCGGTTCAGGCGCAGCATGGCCTTGTTCTCGCGCAGCACCTCACCGTACAGCTCGCGGATGCCGCGGCTGCGGGCGTAGTCGATGATGCAGCGCATCAGCATGGAGCCCAGGCCCAGCCCGGCCATGGCGCGGTTCACCAGGATGGCGTACTCGGCTCGGTCCAGGCTGGAATCGGTGGTCATGCGCACCACCGCCCAGATGGCGGCCTTGCCGGGGATGCCCGGCTCGCATACCGCCAAGGCCATCTCACGGTCGTAGTCGAGCTGGGTGAGGCGTGCTGCCATGGCGTGGGACAGCTCGCGGATCGGCTGGAAGAAGCGCAGTCGCAGGTCCTCCGCCGGGGTGCGGCGCACCATCTCCTGCAAGGCCGGCTCATCCTCGGGAACGATGGGGCGCAGCAGGAAGCGACGGCCGTCGGGTAGGACGATCTCCTGTTCCAGTTCCTTGGGATAGGGGCGGATGGCCAGGCGCTCGCTGGCCGGGCCGATGGCCGGTTGCACGCTGATCCAGGCGTCCAGGGCGATGACGCCATTGCGTCCGGCGCGCAGCGGATTGATTTCCAGCTCGGCCAGCTCGGCCAGGTCCACCACCATCTGCGACACCTTGAGCAGGGTCAGGCACAGCTCGTCCTGGTCGACGCTGCGCTCCGGGCTCTGACTCAGCAAGCGGTAGATACGAGTGCGCGAGATCAGCTCCAGGGCCAGCTTCATGTTGAGCGGCGGCAGGGCGTAGGCCAGGTCGTCGATGACCTCGGTCTCGCTGCCGCCGTGGCCGAAACGGATCACCGGGCCGAAGCCGCGGCTGGCGCGCACCCCCACGGTCAGCTCATAGCCGCCATGGCGCGGTAGCAGCGGTTGCAGCACGAAGCCGACGACACGCGCCTGCGGAGCCAGGCTGGCGACCCGTTGCAGCATCATCTCGGCAGCCTCTGCCACCTGCTCCGGCCGGTCCAGACCCAGGCGCACGCCACCCACTTCCAGGCGCTGGCGGATATCGGGGGAAGCGATCTTCAGCGCCAGCGGCCCCCTCATCTCGGCGGCGATGGCGGCCGCTTCCTGCGGCGAGCGGGCGATGCGGGTGGGGGCTACCGGGATGCCGTAGGCAGCCAATACGGTGCTGGCCTCGGCCGCATCCAGTAGACTGCGGCCCTCGGCCAGGGCGCGGCGCAGCACGGCGCGGGCCGCTTCGGCGTCGACGCTGAAGGCCTCGGGCAGCGACGGCGGCGTGGCCATCAGCAGCTCCTGGTTGCGCGCGTATTCGGCCACTCGGGTGAAGACCCGCGCAGCATCGCTGGGATTGGCATAGCAGGCCATGCGATGCTCCTGGAACAACTGCCGGGCCTGCTCGGCGGTGCGGCCGCCGATCCAGCTGGTCAGTACCAAGCGCTGGCTGCGCTCGCTTTCCCGGATCACGCGCCGAGCGATCTCCAGATCGGTTTCAGGGGCGGTAGGCGCATGTAGCACCAGTACGGCATCGGTATCGGCATCTTGCAGCAACTTGTCCAGAACCTGCCCATAGAGTTCGGCACCAGCGCTATCGCCCAGATCCAGGGGATTCTGCACCTGCAGGCCGGATGGCAGCAGGTGCCCGAGTTCGGCCTGCACGGTCTCGCCAAAGCGCGCCAGGCGGCCACCGTGGTAGAGCAGGGACTCGCTGGCCAGCAGGCTGAGGCTGCGGCTGTTGCCCATGATGGCCAGACGATTGTTGTACACCGGGCGGATGGTGGCGAGCGTTTCCACTGCTGCAAACAGCTGCTCGATGCTGCTCACCCGCAGGATGCCGGCGCGGCGGAAGGCGCTGTCGTAGATCGCATCCTCTTGGGGATCGTGGCTGTGGTCGCGCGGCTTGAGCACCACCACCGGCTTGATGCGGGCGGCGATGCGCGCCGCCGAGAGGAATTTGCGCGGTTTGCGGATCTGTTCGAGATACAGCAGGATGGCACGGGTGTGCGTGTCCTGGGCCAGATAATCGAGCAGATCGCTGAAATCGACATCGATGCGCGCGCCCACCGACAGCAGATGGATGAAGCCGATGTCGCGGCTCGCCGCCCAGTCCACCACCCCGCGCAGCACCGCGCTGGATTGGCTGACCATGGCGATATGGCCAGACTTGACGGGCGTGTGACTGAGGGTGGCGTTGAGCCCGTTGCCTGGCGAGGCCAGGCCCAGGCTGTCGGGACCGAGAATGCGCAGGGTATAGGGTTTGGCCGCATCGAGCATGGCCTGGGCCAGGGCGCGGTCGGCCTCCCGTGCCGGGTCCAGCAGTTCCTCGCTCAGCAGCAGCACCGCCCGGGTGCCACGCTCGCCCAGTTCGCGGATCAATGCCGGCGCCCCGGCCAGGGGACCGCTGAGAATGGCCAGCATCGGAGTGAGCGGCAGGCTGGCCACGCTGGGATAGGTGAGCACCCCCTCCAGCGCCGCCTGGTTGGCGTTGACCGGCAGCACCGGCCCACGCGGGGCGGCGCTGAGCAGGTTGCGCATCAGGCGGGCATCGCGTTCGCCGCCCTGACCGATCACGGCCACGCTGCTGGGATTGAACAAATGCGCAAGGTTACGGGTGGACATGGAAAATGTTGCCTGCGGGTGCCGATCCTGCGGCAAGCATAGCGGGTCTTTGTTGCAAACGCACATGAATGTTGGCCGCGCCGAAGGAGGGAGCGTGCACGAACTGATGACCACCCGCGAGGTGGCCGAATACCTGCGGCTCAAGGAGCGCAAGATCTACGAGCTGGTGGCCGAGGGGCGCATCCCCTGTAGCCGCGTCACCGGCAAGTGGCTGTTCCCGCGCACTCTGATCGACCTCTGGGTGCTGCAGAACACTGACTATCCGGGCATCCGCCCATCGCTGCCGCCGCCCGTGCTGGCTGGCAGCCACGATCCGCTGCTGGAATGGGCGGTGCGGGAATCCGGTTGCGGCCTGGCGCTGCTGTTCGACGGCAGTCTGGACGGTCTGCGCCGCCTGGCCGCGCGGCAAGCCCTGGCCTGTGGGCTGCACGTCTACGAACCGGAGCAGGAGCGCTACAACCTGGGGGTTATCGCCGCCTATCTGCCGGCCCAGCCGGTAGTGGCGCTGGAGTGGGCCTGGCGCGAGCAGGGGGTGCTGCTGGCTGCCGGCAATCCGCTGGGAGTGACCAGTCTGGCCGACCTGGCGGCACGGCGCGTGCGGGTCATCGGCCGGCAGGCGGAATCGGGCAGCCAGCTGCTATTGGAGCATCTGCTGCAGCGGCAGGGCTTGTCCTGGAGCGAGCTGGATAGCGGACAACCAGTGGCGCGCAGCGAGAGCGAGGTGGCGCTGGCGGTGCTGGAGGGACGGGCCGAGGCCGGGCTGGCCATCCGCGCCGTAGCCCGGCAGTTCCGCCTGGAGTTCCTGCCGCTGCAGCGCGAGCGCTACGACCTGGTGATGGGGCGACGTGACTATTTTGAAGAACCGTTGCAGCGCTTGCTGCAGTTTGCTCGTAGTGCCCGTTTCGCTGAGCGGGCCGCCGAGTTGGGCGGCTATGACGTCTCCGCGCTCGGACGGGTGGTGTACAACGGCCCTTGAAACCAAAAAGGCCGGCCCGCCAATACGGGCCGGAACGCCTGAACAAGTGCTGTTCGCCTAAAATGCCAGCCATCCACTGGCTGGCAACCCGGAATCAGAAGTCGTGGCGCATGCCGAGGGCAAGCACGTTCTGGTCTGGGCTCTTCGAGTCGTCCTCGAAGTCCGTGTGTTCGAACTCCGCGTAGATCTTGGTGCGCTTGCTGAAGCGATGCTCGGCACCAAGCGCGTAGGCGGTCAGGTTGAAGCCGTCGTCGTCGGCTTCACGACGCCCGCCGTGGGCGACCAGGATATTGCTCCCCAGGCGTAACACGCCGGCCAGGCCGTAGGCGCGTACATCCTCGGCCAGGGCTTGGTTGCCGGTAGCGAAGTTGGTCAGCACCACATCGCCTTGCTCGTAGCTGGCGCCCACCGCGAACATGCCCCAGTTATAGGCGAAGTCCACGCCCCACTGGTCGCTGTCGGCAAACTCGTTGTTGAGATAAGTTATGCCGGCGCGGATGCTCGGGGTCTGATAAAGGGCCCCCAGGCTCCAGCGGTCGAGGCTGTCCTCGCCGCTGGCGCCATCGAGAATAGTGGCTGCGCTCAGCACCAGATCACCAGCCAAAGGCGCGATGTCGTAGCGGAGCTGGTTGCCCAGCCGCCCCGGTTTGAGGGCCCAGGGTGTGCCGGTGATGTTCATCTGGCCAGCGGAGTCGATGATCTCCTCATAAGGGTCCTTCAATCGGCCGACGCGCAGTTTGCCGAAACCACCCTGCAGGCCGACATAGGTTTCCTTTCCGCTCAGGTTTGCCGTATCGCCGGTGTCTACCGAGAACTCGAGGTGATAGATCGCCTTCAAGTCGCCGGCCAGAGACTCGCTGCCCTCGACACCCACATAGGAGTCATCGTTACGAACATCCCAGTTGGCATCGCCATTGTCCGGGTCGGTATAGACCGTGGCAACGCCGATGCGACCAAACAAGGTGGTGTCTGCCTGGGCCGGTGCCGTGCAGAGCAGGGCTATGGCCAGCGGAAGCAGTGCTTTCTTCATCAAGGTCCTCCCACGTCGTTTTGTTATCGCAGACCGTCCCGCCGAGCCGTGCCGAGCGCTCAGCCATCCGCCTGGCCGGATCCCTGTTGGGCCGGTGATCAGTCAGGAGTCCCCGACCTGGCGGCAGGGACGGCTAGAGTTTATGAATTTGAAATTTTTTTTCAATATATCGGTTTGATTGAAATTATTTTTGTAGTTTTGATGTAGTAGGGCCCTGCAGCAATAGGGCAGGGTGGATTTGCCGCGGATCGACCACTATCTGGGCAGTGGCCGATCCCTTGGCGAGCGCAGACCGGCCGGTTATGGCGCGGCGCGCTTTACGGCGTGGCGTTGGGGAAGAACAGCTGCTGACCGTCGACCCGAAAGTCGGCGATAGCGGCCTGCCCTGCAGGCGATACTAGCCAGTCGATGAAGGTCTGGCCGTCGGCAGCCTTGACGTGAGGGTGTTTGACGGGATTGACCAGGATCACCCCGTACTGGTTGAACAGCGCCTTGTCGCCTTCCACCAGAATCTCCAACTCGCCCTTGTTCTTGAAACTGGCCCAGGTGCCGCGGTCGCTGAGGGTGTAGGCATTCATGCCACTAGCGGTGGATAGGGTGGCGCCCATGCCGGAACCGGTCTCGCGATACCAGCCGCCGCTGGCGGTCTTGACATCGACCCCGGCCTGTTTCCAGAGCGCCAGCTCCTGCTTGTGGGTCCCCGAGTCGTCACCGCGAGAGGCGAAAGGCGCCTCGGCCGCGGCGATCTTCGCGAATGCCGCCACCGCATCCCTGCCGCCCCTGATGCCGGCCGGATCGGCCTTGGGGCCGACGATCACATAGTCGTTGTACATCACCGCGAAGCGTTTCACCCCGAAGCCGTCCTGCACGAATTTCTCTTCCGAGGGTTGGTGATGCACGAACAGCACGTCGGCGTCGCCGCGCTCGGCGATGTTGATGGCCTGGCCGGTGCCCACCGCCACTACCCGCACCTCGATACCGGTCTGCCGCGTGAACTGGGGCAGGAGGTGACCGAACAGACCGGAGTTCTCAGTGGAGGTGGTGGAGGCGACGGTGATAAAGCGCGGCTCGGCGGCGTGGGCGTGGACACCTGCCAGCAGCAACAGACTCAGCAATAACCGGGTGTAAGGGTGTAGTAGGGCGAAGCGCATGAGCGATCCTCGTTGACAGTGGAGTGAGAGATATTGTGCTTATTCAGGTAATAATATGCACTAATATTGCAATAAATATTTTTTTGATTTAAAAACTAAAAAATGCATAAAAATGCATATCAACAATTTGAGCCACAACCAATAAAGGCCGCCATGGACGGACACCGCCACAAGGACTGGGAGGGATCGTGGGGAAGGGAGAGGATCCGACTCGGTCGGTGCAAATCGGGCAGTTGCGCCCAGATATAGCCAGCCCCGGGCGATCGGGGTGATATTGGCGGACAGGGTCAGGCTGGGAGCGGTGGGCAGCTCGGGAGCAGTGGGCAGAAACCGTGCTGAATCAGATCACACCCTGGCGCTGCAATTCCTCCAGCTCGGCCGCCGACAGCCCCAATCGTCCGCCATAGATCTCGGCGTTGTGCTGGCCGAGTTTCGGGCCGGGCCAGTCGGTGCGGCCCGGGGTGGCGTCGAGCCGGGGCAGGATGGCCGGGATCTTCAGCGGTCTGCCGTCGATCTCCACCTGCTCGAACAGGCCGCGCGCCTGGAAGTGGGGATCGACGAACATATCGGCCACGCTATAGATGGGGCCGGCCGGCACCTCGGCTGCCTCCAGGATGCGCAGCACCTCGACAGACTCCAGGCCGGCGGTCCATTCCGCCAGGGCGGTGTCGATCTCGGCCTGATGCTGCACCCGGCCGGCGTTGTCAGCCAGACGCGGATCGTGAGCCAGATCCGGGCGGCCGGCGGCTTCCATCAGCCGGCGGTAGATGGAATCGCCGTTGCCGCCGATGATCACGTATTTGCCGTCCCGGCAGCGGTAGGTGTTGGTGGGGACGATACCGGTCACGGTGGAGCCAGAGGGTTCGCGCACCTGGCCTGCGCCGTCGTACTCCGGCACCACCGCCTCGAGCAGGTTGAACACCGATTCGTACAGGGCTACGTCCACGCTCTGGCCCCGGCCGTCACGGTGGCGGCTCTGCAGCGCCAGCAGGATGCCGATCAGCGCGTGCAGCCCGGCTAGGGTATCGCCCATGCTCAGGTTGGGACGCACCGGCGGCTGGCCAGGGAAACCATTGACGTAGCGCAGGCCGCCGATGCCCTCGCACACCGAGGCGTAGCCTGGCTTATGGGCGTAGGGGCCGCTCTGGCCGTAGCCGGAGATGCGGGCGACGATCAGCCCCGGGTTGTCGTGCTTCAGTTCTTCCGGCCCCAGCCCCCAGCGCTCCAGGGTGCCCGGCTTGAAGTTCTCAATCAGCACGTCGCTGCTTGCCGCCAGCCTGCGCGCCAGGGCACGTCCCGCTTCCTGGCGCAGGTCCAGAGTGACGCTCTTCTTGTTGCGCGCGAGGCTGTACCACCACAGCGAGGTGCCGTCGCGCACCACCCGCCACTGGCGGATGGGGTCGCCGTCGGGCGGCTCCACCTTGATCACCTCGGCGCCGAAATAGGCGAGCAGGGTGCCGGCGAAGGGGCCAGCCAGCAACTGGCCCAGTTCCAGCACGCGGATGCCGTCGAGGGGGCGGCGCGGTTCGCTCATGGAAAGGCTCCTGTGGGACGTTGGCGGATGGAGACGTCACGGGATGCTACCATCGCTGGCAGGGAACGGGACAGCCACGAGGGGGAGGTCATGACCCTGGGCAGTATCGGGACACGGCTGGCGGTCTGGTGGCGAACGTTGACCGAGGAGCAGGGCGGCAGCCGGCTGTGCCGCGGCCTGGCGTTCCTGCTGCGCCTGACGCTGGCCATCGTGCGCAAGACCGCCGACGTGCAGCTCAATCTCTGGTCCATGAGCCTGGTCTACACCACTTTGCTGTCCCTGGTGCCGCTGCTGGCGGTGAGCTTCTCGGTGCTCAAGGCATTCGGCGTGCACAACCAGTTGGATCCACTGCTGCTGGAACTGCTGGCACCGCTGGGGCAGCAGGGCATTGAGATCAAGGACAACATTCTCGGCTTCGTCGACAACCTCAAGGTGGGGGTGCTGGGTTCCCTGGGCCTGGCGTTTCTCTTCTATACCGTAATCTCCCTGCTGCAGAAGGTGGAGCAGGCTTTCAACGCGATCTGGCAGGTGCCGGAGACGCGCAGTCTGGGGCGGCGCTTCGCCGACTATCTCAGCGTGATCCTGGTGGGGCCGGTGCTGCTGTTCTCCGCCCTCGGCCTGGCCCAGCGGCTGCTGCAGAGTGGCCCGATGCAGGAACTGCTGGCCTTGGAGCCGCTAGGCGGCATGCTGTTGGCTCTGGGTCGGCTGTTGCCTCATGTGCTGATCGGCGGCGCCTTTGCCTTCTCCTATATATTCATGACCAACACCCGGGTGCGGCTTGGCGCGGCGCTGGCCGGGGGCGTGTTCGCCGGGGCGCTGTGGTACGCCTCCGGGCGGCTGTTCACCGCCCTGGTGGTGGATTCCTCGAGCTACTCTGCCATCTATTCCGGCTTCGCCGCCGCGGTCCTGCTCATCATCTGGCTCAACCTGGCCTGGCTGATCATCCTGCTGGGGGCGCAGGTGGCCTATTACTGGCAACACCCGCGCAGCCTGCTACCGACGGCGGCGCGGGGCGAGGAGTGGCACAGCCGCGAGGGTCTGGCGCTGGAGGTGATGGCGCTGGTGGCCCAGGCCCATCAGCAGGGCCAGGCGTTGTGGACGGCGGACGCCCTGCAGCAGCGCTATGTCGGCAAGGATGCCGAGCGCGTCTCCGCGCTGCTGGAAGCACTGCGCGGCGCCGGGCTGCTGGTCACCAGCAGCGACGAACCGCCGCGCTATCTGCCGGGGCGGGCACCGGCCGCCATCCCGCTGGCCGAGGTCGTGGCGGTGGCGCGGGGCGGTGGGGGTGGCGCTTCGTCGCTGCCGCGCGTGGCCCTCTGGCAGCGGCGCCTGGAGCAGGGGCTGGATGCGGCTCTGGCCGACGCCAGTGTGGCCGATCTGCTAGAGGAGGATGGGGGCGGGCTCAGTCCCGCAATCGAAACCAACCGGTCACAC
Organism: Candidatus Competibacteraceae bacterium; assembly: GCA_035575095.1. Taxonomy (GTDB): domain Bacteria; phylum Pseudomonadota; class Gammaproteobacteria; order Competibacterales; family Competibacteraceae; genus DATLYF01. The sequence continues at coordinate 479 of DATLYF010000105.1, read as the reverse complement.
TCAGGCGCCGGCGCCGCGGCGGCAGCACCTCATGGGGAATGCGCTCGCTGAGGAAACAGACGAAGTTACCATCCTCGGGGAGCACATCCACGATGCGCTCGCCGCCGCTCGCAGGCAGGTAGAGGCGCAGCGCACCCGCGTCCTCGACCTGCCAGTCCGGGTTCAGATAGAGCACGGTGGAGACGATGCGCTGGCGCGTCCCCTGGAAGCTGTCCAGGTGACGGCGGTAGTGGCTGCCGGGAGGATAGACGGCAAAATGCCCCTCGAAGCGGGCCAGGCCCAGGAACAGCTCGCGGTTCAGGGCCAGACGCAGTGCCTCCAGCAATTCCAGGTAACGGCGCTGGGCCAGACCGCCGGCGCTCTCGTCCAGCCAGTACACACGGTCGCTGCGGATCTCGGGACGCAAGCGGTGATTAGCGCCGCGACCGATGCCGGCGCTATGGAACCGGCCATGCGCCCAGGCTTGCAGCAGCTCGAGC
>DATLYF010000104.1:0-37486 GCA_035575095.1 Candidatus Competibacteraceae bacterium | reverse complement strand
CCCCGCCGCCGACAACCCCGCTTCCAGGGCCGACTCGAACATATAGCCTGAGATGCGCGTGTCCTTGCCGATCAGGACCTTGCTCGCACCTTCCGAGCTCAGCGCCTTACCCGCGGCCCAGCCCAGCTTGAGCATGAACTCGGCGTTGATGGGATGTTCGCCCACGCGGCCGCGAATACCGTCAGTACCGAAGTAGCGTCTTTCCATCATTCCCCCCTGGCCGACAGGCACGCTGAGCCTACGGCCGCGCCAGAGCCGGATCGGCACGAGGCGCATCTATCATTAGGACTGGCTTATACACTGACTATGGTCGTGCCCCGTCCTGGCGACTCATAGCGCTCAGCCGGCCTCGGCCACGGCGGCGCAGACCTTGAGCGCATCCACTGTCGCCCGCACGTCATGGACACGAACGATGTGCGCCCCCTGCCAGGCGGCCAGCACCGCCGCCGCCACACTGCCATGCATGCGCTCGTCCACCGAGCGACCGGTGAGGGTTCCGATCATGGACTTGCGCGACAACCCCACCAGCAGCGGCAAGCCCAGCTCATGGAAAGCGTCGAGGTGGCGCAGCAGGGTGAGATTATGCTGTAGGGTCTTGCCAAAGCCGAAGCCCGGATCGAGCAGCAAACGGCTGCGGGCGATACCAGTCTGCTCGCAGGCCTGCACCCGATCGGCGAGGAAGGCCTTGACCTCGCCCACCACATCGCCGTAGTGGGGATGCTGCTGCATGGTCTCGGGCGTACCTTGCATGTGCATCAGACACACCGGCACTGCGCTGGCCGCGATCACCGGCAACGCTCCGGGCGCGCGCAGGGCGTAGATATCGTTGATCAGACCGGCGCCGAGTCGGATGGCCTCGGCCATCACCTCGGGCTTGTAGGTATCCACCGAGATCGGCACCGGCAATTCCCGCGCCAGCACCTCCAGCAGCGGCAGCACGCGGTCCATCTCCGCCTCGGCCGAGACCTTGACCGCACCAGGGCGGGTGGACTCGCCACCGATATCGATGATGTCGGCGCCTTCTTCCACCATGGCATGAGCCCGCGCCAGGGCAGCCTGGGGATCGAGGAAGCGCCCGCCATCGGAAAACGAATCGGGGGTGACATTGAGCACCCCCATGATCCGCGGTCGATCCAGAACCAGGCGCTTTCCTGCGCAGTCCAGAACGACAGGCTCAGTGTTGCTGGGCGGGACCACCGATTTGCCCCTCGCCGGCACCACTCTCCTTGCCCGTATCGGCGACCTTGGACCCGCTGGCGGGCGGCTCGTCGGCCGACCAGTCCTGCGGCTGACGCGGCGGGCGACCGGCCATGATGTCGTCGATCTGTTCGGAATCGATGGTCTCGTACTTGATCAGCGCGTCGGCCATGGCGTGCAGCTTGTCCATGTTGTCCTTGAGGATCTGCTCGGCGCGCAGGTAGTTGCGATCGATGATGGAGCGGATCTCCTCGTCGATGGCATGGGCGGTTTCGTCGGAGACGTTCTTGTGACGGGTCACCGAACGGCCGAGGAACACCTCGCCGTCGTCCTCGCTGTAGGTCAGCGGCCCCAGACGCTCAGACAGACCCCACTTGGTCACCATATTACGGGCAATCTCGGTGGCGCGCTCGATGTCGTTCTGGGCACCGGTGGTAACATACTCGGGCCCAAAGATCAGTTCCTCGGCGATGCGTCCGCCGAACAGGCTGGAGATCTGGCTCTCCAGACGTTGCTTGCTGTAGCTGTAGCGGTCCGATTCGGGCAGGAACATGGTCACGCCCAGCGCCCGGCCACGCGGAATGATGCTGACCTTGTACACCGGATCGTGGGCGGGTACCAAGCGGCCGACGATGGCGTGGCCAGCCTCGTGGTAGGCGGTGAGCTTCTTTTCCTCCTCGCTCATCACCATGGACTTGCGCTCGGCGCCCATCATGATTTTGTCCTTGGCCTTCTCGAAGTCGGACATGTCCACTTCGCGCTTGTTGGCGCGGGCGGCGAACAGGGCGGCCTCGTTCACCAGGTTGGCCAGATCGGCGCCGGAGAAACCGGGAGTGCCACGGGCGATGAGCGCGGGCTTGACGTCGCGCGCCAGCGGTACTTTGCGCATATGCACGCGCAGGATCTGCTCGCGGCCGCGCACGTCCGGCAGCGGCACCACCACCTGGCGGTCGAAGCGGCCAGGGCGCAGCAGCGCCGGATCGAGTACGTCGGGACGGTTGGTGGCGGCGATGACGATGATGCCCTCGTTGCCTTCGAAACCGTCCATCTCCACCAGCAACTGATTGAGAGTCTGCTCGCGCTCGTCATGTCCGCCACCCAGGCCGGCACCGCGATGGCGGCCGACAGCGTCGATCTCGTCGATGAAGATGATGCAGGGAGCATGCTTCTTGGCCTGATCGAACATGTCGCGCACGCGGGAGGCACCCACGCCGACGAACATCTCCACGAAGTCGGAACCGGAGATGCTGAAGAACGGCACCTTGGCCTCACCGGCGATGGCCCTGGCCAGCAAGGTCTTGCCGGTACCGGGCGAACCGACCATCAGCACGCCACGCGGAATCTTGCCCCCCAGTCGCTGGAACTTACCCGGATCACGCAGGAACTCGACGAGTTCGGCAACCTCCTCCTTGGCCTCGTCCACGCCGGCCACATCGGCGAAAGTGACCTTGATCTGGTCTTCGCTCATCATGCGCGCCCGGCTCTTGCCGAAGGACATGGCGCCGCGCCCGCCGCCGGCGCCCTGCATCTGGCGCAGGAAGAAGATCCAGATGCCGATGAGCAGCAGCATGGGGAACCAGCTGATGAAGATCTGCATCAGCAGCGACTGGCGCTCGGGCGGCTGTCCGTCGATGTCCACGCCGTTGTTCAACAGCTCACCGATCATGGCGCTGTTGTCGGTCTCCGGGCTGTAAGTGGTGAAGCGTTCGCCGCCCTTGGTGCGCCCCTGGATCTCGCGGCCGTCGATGACCACGCTTTCGATCCGCCCCTGGCGCGCCTCCTCCAGGAACTGCGAGTATCCCATCTGGGCCGTCGGTACGGCACGCGGTCCGAAGCTGTTGAACACAGACATCAGCACGACCGCGATGACTACCCATAACAGGATGTTCTTTACCATGTCGTTCAAGGCAGACACCTCAAGCGCTAAACGTAATACCGGAGCGGTCGCAGAGACATAGGGCCATATTGCGACCGCAATTTTTAGAGACCCTACTACAGACGATGGTTCCTAGCCAATAGATAGAGCTCGGGGCTGCGTGCCCGCGAGGCCCTGGGCTTGCGTATCGCCACCGTAGCAAAGCTAGTCCGCAGCTCTCTGAGCAGGGCATCGAAACCCTCGCCCTGGAACACCTTGGCCAGGAAGTCCCCGCCCGGGCGCAACGTCTGTCGGGCAAAATCCAGAGCCAGCTCCACCAGATACATGCCCTTGGGCTGGTCCACCGCCCGGATACCACTGGTATTGGGGGCCATGTCGGAGATTACAAGGTCCACCGGCCGTCCTTCGAGCACGGCCAGCAACTGGTCCAATACCGCCTGTTCGCGGAAATCGCCCTGGATGAACTCCACCCCGGGCAGCGGCTCCAGGGGCAGGATGTCCAAGGCCACCACCCAGCCCTTGTCCCCCACCACCTCGGCGACGTACTGAGCCCAGCCACCGGGGGCGGCGCCCAGATCGACGACGGTCATGCCCGGTCTGAGCAGACGGTCCTTCTCCTGGATCTCCTTGAGCTTGTACACCGCACGCGAACGATAACCCTCGCGCTGGGCGCGTTTGACGTACTCGTCCTCGAAGTGCTCCTTGAGCCAGCGGGCGCTGCTCTTGCTACGGGCCATGGCGTTCGTCGTCCTGCTGCTGGCCCACTTGACGCAGCACGCGGCGGGTGCGGTGGATGATCCAGAGCATGCCGGCCACGCCGTAGCCGGCAAGCAGCAGAAACTGGCCGGTGAGGGACGGCAGCACACGCCCCACCACTGGCAACAGCAGGAGGCCCACTAGCAGGATGATCCCCACTTCGAGCTTGACGCCGTTGAGAGGGCTGGCGCCGACGGTGAAGCCGCCGGAGCGGCGTGCTAGACTTTTGCATTCTTCCATTGGTTTACCGGATTCACCCATCATGCTCGACAAGCAGCAGACGCGTCAGTTGCGCGCCCTAGCCCACAACCGCAAGCCGGTGGTCATCATCGGTGCGCAAGGCCTGACCCCGGCGGTTCTAGCCGAGCTCGACAATGCCCTCAGCCACCACGAACTGATCAAGGTGCGGGTCAACGCCGAAGACCGCGAGGCGCGCGATACCTGCATCGGACACATGCTGGCCGAGCTCGGCGCGGAACTGGTGCAGCGGGTGGGCCACATCGCCACCTTGTTCCGGCGCAATCCGCAGAAGCCGCGCATCGTCCTCTCCTGAACGAGGCCCGCCATACGCTGCCACAATCGTACCGATAGCCGCCGCTCGTGCCGGAGCAGCGGCGCAGCAGAACACGCAGACAACGCAGCAGCCGGCACGTGAGCGTAGCGGCGAGGAGCGGATCCTGCGGCGCAGAAGAAAAGCGGGAGCGAGGGAAAGCGCGCTGGTGCCCAGGACCGGGATCGAACCGGTACGGCCATCAAGCCGACAGATTTTAAGTCTGTTGCGTCTACCAATTCCGCCACCTGGGCTCTTCGAGGCGCGCCCGCTCGCATAAGCGGTGCTGCGACGAAGGCGTGTATTGTCTTCGTCGTTGGTGACGGGCGTCAAGGCGAGCTGGCGGGAAAAACGAAAGCCCCGGCGCAGCCGGGGCCGATACCGAATGGAGCGGGAAACGAGACTCGAACTCGCGACCCCAACCTTGGCAAGGTTGTGCTCTACCAACTGAGCTATTCCCGCCCGACGTGGGAGCGCATTATAAGGGCCGATTCCAGGACGTCAAGCCCCCTGTGAAAAGCCGGATCAGCGGCGCAGCACCGGCCAGGCCGCGGCCAGATACACCACCATCGACCACAGGGTCAGGGCAGCCGCCACGAACAGACACACCAGCCCGACCTGCTGGGTAGGAAAAGCGCCCAATGGCTCACGGTAGATGAGCAGCAGCAGGGCAATCATCTGCACCGTGGTCTTGACCTTGCCCACCATGGATACCGCCACCACGCCGCGGCTGCCAAGCTGGGCCATCCACTCCCTGAGGGCCGAGATGGCGATCTCGCGGCCGATGATGATGACGGCGGCGATCGCCACCCAGGGACGCGGATCGGTCTGCACCAGCAGCACCAGGGCGGCAGCCACCATGAGCTTGTCCGCCACCGGGTCGAGGAAGGCGCCGAAGGCCGAGGTCTGCCCCAGGCGCCGCGCCAGATAGCCGTCCAGCCAGTCGGTGACAGCGGCCAGGGCAAAGAGAACGGTAGCGACCACGTTGGACCAGCCCACCGGCAGGTAGAACACCGCCACGAACACCGGAATGAGCGCAAGGCGCAACAGGGTGAGCAGGGTGGGCACGTTGAATTGCATGGGCGCTATCAGTTCTCGCCGTGGAACGCGTCGTAGATGCGCTGGGCCAGTTCTTTGTTGATGCCATCGACCCGGGCGATGTCCTCCACCCCCGCCCGGGCGAGCTGCTGCAGTCCGCCGAACTGCTTGAGCAGGGATTGGCGGCGCTTGGCGCCGACACCGGGGATGCTCTCCAGGATCGAAGTGGTGCGCTGCTTGCCGCGCCGCAGGCGGTGACCGGTGATGGCGAAGCGGTGGGCCTCGTCGCGGATTTGTTGGATCAGGTGCAGGGCCGCGGAATCCTTGGGCAGTATAAGAGGGTGGTCCTGGCCGGACAAGTAAAGCTGCTCCAGCCCGGCTCTGCGTTCCGCGCCCTTGGCCACGGCCACCAGCCGCACCTCGTGGATGTCCAGTTCGGCAAACACCGCCTCGGCCTGGGCAAGCTGGCCCTTGCCGCCGTCGATGAACAGGATGTCCGGCAGCACCCCCTCTCCTTCCTGGTGCTTGGCGAAGCGCCGGGTGAGAGCCTGGCGCATGGCGCCGTAGTCGTCGCCCGGGGCCACGCCCTCGATGTTATAGCGGCGGTAGTCGGACTTGAGCGGCCCCTCGCCGTTGAAGACCACGCAGGAGGCCACCGTGGCCTCGCCCAAGGTGTGACTGATGTCGAAACACTCCAGCCGGCTCAGCTCGTAATCCAGAGCGAAAGCGTCCTGCAGCGCCTGGAAGCGGCGGCGCATGCCGCCGCGGCTGAGCAACTGGGCGGTGAGGGCGTGCTCGGCGTTGCGCCGCGCCATCTCCAACCAGCGCGCCCGCTCGCCGCGCACCCGGCTGCTGATGACGACCTTGTGGCCGGCATGACTGCCCAGCACTTCGGCCAGCAGCTCCGCCTCCAGCAACTCTTGGCTGACGATGATCTCCCGCGGCACCTCGCGCTCTAGATAGAACTGGGTGAGGAAGGCGGTGAGCACCGCGGCGGCACCGTCCTCCTCCTCGGGCAGGCGCGGAAAATAGGCTTTGTTGCCGAGCAGCCGCCCGCCGCGAAAGAAGAACACCTGCACGCAGGCCGCACCACCGCGCACCTCGGCGGCCACCACGTCCAGGTCGCCCTGCTCGCCGTCCACATACTGGCGCTGCTGGATCTGCCGTAGCTGCATGATCTGGTCGCGGTAGCGCGCCGCCTCCTCGTAGCGCAGCGCGGCAGCGGCGGCCTCCATGCGCATCACCATCTGATCGATCACCTCGCCGCTCTTGCCCTCCAGGAACAGCTCCGCGTCGCGCACGTCGCGGCGGTAGTCCTCGGCGCTGATCATACCGGTGCAGGCGCCGCTGCAACGCTTGATCTGATACTGCAGACAGGGTCGGCTGCGGTTGTTAAAAAAGCTGTCCTCGCAGGGGCGCAGGCGGAACACCTTCTGCAATAGCTGCAGCGTCTCGCGCACCGCGGTGGCCGCGGGATAAGGACCGAAGTAGCGCCCCGGAGCGCGCTTGGCGCCGCGGTGCAAGGACAGCTTGGGAAACGGCCCAGCGGAGAGGTGGATGTAGGGATAGCCCTTGTCGTCGCGCAGCAGCACGTTATAGCGTGGCTGGTGCTGCTTGATCAGGTTGTTCTCCAGGAGCAGCGCCTCGCCCTCGGTACGGGTGACGGTGACCTCGATGGCGCGGATGTGGGCCACCAGGCTGCGGGTCTTGGCCGAACTCGGGTTGGCGCGGAAGTAGCTGGCGACGCGACGCTTGAGGTTGCGCGCCTTGCCCACGTAGAGTACCTCGCCGCGGGCATCGAGCATGCGATAGACGCCGGGCAGAGTGGTCAGGGTCTGGAGGAACGCCTTGGGATCGAAGGCTGCGGTGTCGCTCTGGGACATGGGCGGTATATGGTTCGACGGCAGACGGCATTCTACTGCCCCAACGGGGCTGCGTTTATACTGGGCGCCCGCTGCCTGGCAGCGCAAGTTCCGGGATTAGGAATCATCATGTTCTACGACTTGGCCCGCGGCCTGCTGTTCCGTCTGGAGCCGGAACAGGCCCACGAGCTGACCCTGAAGACCCTGGCCCTGGTCTGCCGCGGAGCGCTGGCGCGCCGCCTGGCGCAGCGCCTGCCGCATGCCCCGCGCACGGTGATGGGCCTCACCTTCCCCAATCCGGTGGGCCTGGCCGCCGGCCTGGACAAGAACGGCGAGTACGTCGAGGCCCTGTCCGCCCTGGGCTTCGGCTTCATCGAAGTGGGCACAGTCACCCCCAAGGCGCAGCCAGGCAATCCCAAGCCGCGCCTGTTCCGCCTGCCGCAGGCCGAGGCCCTGATCAACCGCATGGGCTTTAACAACCACGGCATCGACTATCTGCTCGATCGGCTGCGACACACTCGCTTCCGCGGCGTGCTCGGCATCAACATCGGCAAGAACCTCACCACCCCGGTGGAACGGGCCAGCGACGACTACCTCACCGGGCTGCGCAAGGTCTATCCCCACGCCGGCTACGTCACGGTCAACATCTCCTCGCCCAACACCCCGGGGTTGCGCGACTTGCAGTATGGCGAGGCGCTAGAGCGGCTGCTGGCGGCACTGAAGCGGGAGCAGACCCGGCTGGCCGACGAGCACGGCCGCTACGTGCCGCTGGCGGTAAAGCTGGCTCCCGACCTCAACGACCTCGACATCCCGCTGGTGGCCCAGGCTCTGCTGCGTCACGGCATCGACGGCGTGATCGCCACCAATACCACCTTCTCCCGCGACGGCGTACGCGGTCTGCCCCATGCCGAGGAGGCCGGCGGTCTCAGCGGCCGGCCGCTCACCGCCCGCGCCACCGCGGTGGTGCGTATCCTGGCCCGCGAGCTGCAAGGGACGCTGCCCATCATCGCCGCCGGCGGCATCATGAGCGGCGCCGACGCCGTGGCCAAGATCGAGGCCGGCGCCAGCCTGGTGCAGCTCTACACGGGGCTGATCTACCGCGGCCCCAGGCTGGTGTGCGAAGTGGCGGAGGCGCTGGCGCGGACTTGACGGTACCGTATGGAGTCGGGATGCTTGCAGCATCCGACGACGAGAGATTCCGCCCATGCGCTTTCTGGACTGGTATTTCGACTTCATCTCGCCCTTCGCCTATCTGCAGCAGGAGAGCTTCTCGCGCCTGCCGACCGATGTCGCGGTGCGGCCCCGACCGGTGCTGCTGGCCGGCCTGCTCGGCCACTGGGGGCAGAAGGGGCCGGCAGAGATCCCGGGCAAGCGCCGCTTCACCTACCGCCACGTCTACTGGCTGGCCGGCCACCATGGCATTCCCTTGCGTATGCCGCCGGCCCATCCCTTCAATCCCCTGAAGCCGCTGCGTCTGGCCGTGGCCTTGGGTGCCACACCCGAGGTGGTGCGGGAGATCTTCCGCTTCATCTGGCGCGATGGCTTGGACGCCAGCAGCGACGAAGGCTTGCGCGCCCTGGCGGCGCGTCTGGGCGTGGCGGACGCCGCGGCCCTGATCGAGGGCGACGAGGTCAAGGCGTCGCTGCGCGCCAATACCGATGAGGCCATCGCCCGCGGCGTGTTCGGCGTACCCACCTTCGTGGTAAGCGGTGAGCTGTTCTGGGGGTTCGACGCCACCGGCATGCTGCTGGACTACTTGGCCGACCCCGGGCTATTCGACGCGCCCGAATGGCGGCGCATCAGCGAGCTGCCGGCAGGCGTGCAGCGCAGGCTCTGACAGAGATCACCCTATCGCCACGCTCTCACCGCGCTTCCTGGAGGTGTTCGCGGAAGCGGCGTCGCTGGCCGGCGCAGCCCGGAAGGCGAAGCCGAGACATCGTCGCAGCGAGCCGGCCATGGAAGGCCGGTGAGCGTAAGCGATAGCAAACACCTCCAGGAAGCGTCCCGTCCCACATCCGAGGAGATCGCCCATGAAGCTGCAGCATGCCCGCATCAGCGTCGCGGAGTTCGAGCAACTGGCCCGCGAGCAACTGCCCTTCGCCGTGCAGATGGGCATCCGCATGGATCGTATCGAGCCCGGCCGGGTCTTGGGTCGGGCGATCTACAGTCCGGACTTCCTGCGCCCCGGCGGCACGGTGTCGGGCCCGGTGCAGATGGCCCTGGCCGATGCGGTGATGTACGCCGTGGTGCTGAGCCTGATCGGCCGCGTCGAGCTGGCGGTGACCACCAACCTCACCTGCAACTTCCTGCGCCGCCCCAAGCCCGCCGACCTCATCGCCGACGGGCGCATCCTCAAGCTGGGCAAGCGCCTGGCGGTGGGCGAGGTACTGCTCTATTCCGAGGGCGAAGCGGAGCCGGTAGCCCACGTCACCGCCACCTATTCGATTCCACCCCATCCGCCGGTAGGCTGAACGCACGCCGCCGGCAACCTTTTCCACTCCGCAGCGGTCTCTTGGTGGGCGCGGTTCGCATCGCGCATCCCGCCCACCATAAGAGGAGATCGCCCATGAAGCTAGCGCACTGGCTCAGCGGCAGCCTGCTGTCCCTCTCCATAGCCACAGGAGCGAGCGCCGAGATGATCACCCGCGACATCAGCTATACCCTGGACGGCACCGAGTTCAAGGGCACCCTGGTCTACGACGACGCCAGCCCGGCCAAGCGTCCGGGGCTGCTGATGGTGCCCAACTGGCTGGGGATCAACCCCGCCAACCTGGAACAGGCCAAGCTGGTCGCCGGCACCAAGTACGTGGTGTTCGTGGCCGACATGTACGGCGTCGGCGTACGCCCGCAGAACAGCGAGCAGGCCATGGCGGCGGTCAAGCCGCTGCGTGAGAACCGCGCCCTGATGCGGGCCCGGATCAATAAGGCCCTGGCCGTGCTCAAGGCCCAGGCCGACAGCGCCCCCCTCGACACCGCCCGGCTCGGTGCCTTCGGCTTCTGCTTCGGCGGCGGCGTGGCGCTGGAGCTGGCGCGCAGCGGCACCCCCGTGGGCGGCGTGGTCTCCTTCCACGGCAATCTGGACACGCCCGATCCGGCCGATGCCAGGAATATCAAAAGCAAGATCCTGGTATTGCACGGCGCCGACGATCCGAGCGTACCACCGGCCCAGGTCCAGGCCTTCGAGGCCGAGATGAAGAGCGTGCCCGGCCTCGACTGGCAGCTGGTCAGCTTCGGCGGCGCGGTGCACTCCTTCACCGATCCCGACGCCAACGTGCCGGGGCGCAACCAGTATCACCCGGTGGTGGCCAGGCGCGCCTACCGGATGATGGACGAGTTCTTCACCGAGATCTTCGGGAGCTGAGTGCATATGGGGCCGGGAGCTGTCCCAGTCTCTTGAATTTAACGAACGGTCGCTCTATTTTTAAATGACTTTTTCTCTATCGTTTAACAATCATCATGAGCAAAGGCGAGCAGACCCGCGCCGCCATTCTTGCCGCGGCCCTCGACATGGCCCGCCAGCTCGGCCTGGAGGGGCTGACCATCGGCACCCTGGCCGAGCGCCTGGGGCTGTCCAAGAGCGGCGTGTTCGCCCACTTCGGTTCCAAGGAGGAGCTGCAACTGGCGGTGCTACGTGAGGCCCAGGAACGCTTCGTCGCCGCCGTGCTGCGCCCGGCCCTGGCCGAACCGCGCGGCCTGGCGCGGCTGCGCGCTCTGTTCGAACGCTGGCTGGCCTGGTCGGCCAACCTCCCCGAGCCCGGTGGCTGCCTGATGATGGCCGCCGCCTATGAGTTCGACGACCGACCGGGTCCGGTGCGCGATGCCCTGGCCGAGGGCCAGCGTGCCTGGCGGGCCAGCCTGACGCGGACCATCCGCCTTGCCATCGACAGCGGCGAGCTGCGCCCCGACACCGATGCCGAGCAGTTCGCCTTCGAGCTGTTCGGCGTCGCCCTGGCCGCCCACCACGACACCCGTTTGCTCGGCGAAGCCCGCGCCCGCGAACATGCCCTGCGCGCCCTGGAACGGCTCATCGCCGACGCCCGCGCCACCTGATCCCCTTATCTTATACCGCCGGGAGTATCCGCCATGCCTGCGACGCATCGCAAAAATAGCACGAACGTTCGAAATAAAATTATCCGGCACGGCCTGCGCCTGGGGATGGGGCTGCTCGCCCGTCTTGCTCCGGAACGGGCGCTGTCACAGGCCGAGCGGCTGTTCCTGACCCCACCGCGGCACATCTGGCCGCCCCTGGAACGGCCCTGGCTGGCGCAGGCGCGGCGGCAGGCTTTGTTGCTCCAGGACATGTCGCTGCCGGAATGGAACGGCCAGCACCTGGCACTGCTACGTTGGGGCGAGGCGCGGGCGGGCCGGGTCGTGCTGCTGCACGGCTGGGGCGGGCGCGCCACCCAGTTGCATGCCTTCATCCCGCCGCTATTGGCGGCCGGTTTCGAGGTGATCGGCGTGGACGCCCCGGGTCACGGTCTGAGCGAGGGCCGATATTCCTCGTTGCTGCAGTTCGTCCATGCCTTGCAGCAGGCGGTGGCCGCGCTGGAAGGGCCGGTGGAAGCGGTCATCGCCCACTCTCTGGGCGCTGCCGCCACTGCCTATGCGATCAGCCGCGGCCTGCCGGTGGCACGGGCGGTACTGATCGCTCCGCCGGTGGATCTGACCGCCTACTCCAGAGTATTCGCCTACCATCTGGGCTTGCCGGAAACGCTGCGAGCGCAGCTGCAGCGGCGGCTGGAGCAGCGCTTCGGCATCCCCTGGGCGGAACTGGATGCGCGCCGCGCCGCCACCGGCAACCGCATTCCGGCGCTGATCCTGCACGACCGCCAGGACCGCGAGGTGCCCCACGCGGCCGGGGCCGCCCTCGCCGCCCACTGGCCCGGGGCGCGGCTGCTCAGTACCGAGGAACTCGGACACCGGCGCATCCTGCGCCATCCCCAGGTGGTGGCCGAAGTCATGGCTTTTCTACGTGGCGCCTTGCCGGCGCGGCGCACCGATCTGGCATTGGCGCTCGGCTGAGGGAGGATATACATAATGTGCCAGTGAGCCGGGTGTTACGCATCCTGCAGCGTGCCCCACTTGCCCAGTTGCGGCGCCCGATACGCGGCGAAGCGCTCCAGCAGTGCCGCCGGCTCCTCGGCTTCCAGCAGCATGGCGCGGTGGGCGGGCTTGATGAAGCCCTGACCCATGGCGTGGTCGAGATAGCTCTTGAGGCCGTCGAAAAAGCCGTTGACGTTGAGCAGCCCCACCGGCTTGCCATGCAGGCCGAGCTGGCCCCAGGTGAGGATCTCGAACAGCTCGTCCAGGGTACCGAGCCCGCCGGGCAGCGCGATGAAGGCGTCGGCCAGCTCGACCATAAGTGCCTTGCGCTCGTGCATGGTGGCTACCTCGTACAGCTCGGTGATGTCCCGATGGCCAACCTCCTTGCGCATCAGCAGCTCGGGAATCACCCCGATGACCTCGCCGCCGGCGGCCAGGGCGGCATCGGCGACCACCCCCATCAGCCCGACCCGGCCGCCGCCATAGACCAGTCCCAGGCCATGCTCGGCCAGAGTGCGGCCCAGGGCACGTGCCGCCGCAGTGTAGCGCGGATCATGCCCGGTGTTGGCGCCGCAGTAGACACAGATGCGCTTCATGTACGTTCCTCGTGACTCAGGAAACGCTCAGGGTGGCGCAGGCGCCGGGTCCTGGCAAGCGGCCGTCCTCTATGCCACATGGGGCGCACGTAGTAGAGGGCGAGACGTCGGTCGCTCAGGCTGACCCGGTATCAGGCGGCCAGCCCTTAGCGAGCCAGCGATCTGTGGCTGCTCACCCACTCCGGTCTACGGCGCAGCGCCCGCATCCACGTGCTCTGGGAGTATCTGGTGGAGGTGGCAGCGCGCGACTGGCCGACGCTAGAGGGCGCTCCAGGCTGAGGCCGGCATGGACTCCGGCGCCGTTTTTCTTTATCTTTCAGCCCTTTGATCACAAGCCTGGAGCGCCCGTGCTGTCCCGCCGCCTGTCCGTGGCGCCGATGATGGACTGGACCGATCGCCACTGCCGGTTCTTCCATCGTCTGCTCAGCCGCCACACCCTGCTCTACACCGAGATGGTCACCAGCGCTGCTGTGCTCCATGGCGACCGCGAACGCCTGCTCGCCTTTCACCCGGACGAGCACCCGGTGGCGCTGCAACTGGGCGGCTGCGAACCCGCTGAGCTGGCCGCCTGCGCCCGGATCGCCGCGGAGTGCGGCTATGACGAGCTCAACCTCAACGTCGGCTGCCCCTCCGACCGGGTGCAGGAAGGCCGCTTCGGCGCCTGCCTGATGGCCGAGCCGCAGCGGGTGGCAGAGTGTGTGGCGGCGATGCGCGCGGCGGTGTCCATACCGGTGACGGTGAAATGCCGCATCGGCATCGACGAGCGAGATTCCTACGCGGAGCTCTGCCACTTCGTCGACTGCCTGCGCCGGGCCGGGCTGGAGACGCTGATCGTCCACGCTCGTAAAGCCTGGCTACAGGGCTTGAGCCCCAAGGAGAATCGCGAGCTCCCGCCGCTGCGCTACGAGGTGGTGCATCAATTGAAGCGCGATTTCCCGGAGCTGGAAATCATCATCAACGGCGGCATCCTGGATCTGGATCAGGCGCAGGCCCAGCTCCGGCATGTCGATGGGGTGATGATCGGCCGCGCCGCCTACCACGATCCTTACCGCGTGCTGGCCGAGGCCGATCGCCGCCTTTACGGCGATCCGCGCCCGCCACGCAGCCGCCATGAGGTGGTGCGCGCGCTGCTGCCGTATGTGGAACGGCACCTGGCCCAGGGCGGACGGCTGGCCCATGTCACCCGCCATATCCTCGGCCTGTTCCAGGGGCTGCCCGGGGCGCGCGCCTGGCGTCGCCATTTGAGCGAGCACGCCCATCGCCCGGGCGCTGGCGTCGCGGTGATCGAGGCGGCGCTGGCGCGCATACCGGCCGAGATGGACGCACCGGTGTGAAGGCTTTCTGGCGCGATCGGGGCTGGGTGTTCGGCCTCAGCCTGCTGCTCTATGCGCTGGCCTGCGCCAGCCCCGCCCTGGAATTCGTGCCCAGCGCCGACGGCCCGCAGGTGGCGCGCGGCCTCAACCTCCTGGCGCTGGGCTGGCTGGGCGTGCTGGTGCTGCAGTTCGCCTGGCTCGCCAATCCCCTGCTGTGGCTGGCCTGGACTCTGCTGCTGCTGCGCCGCCGGCGCGGGGCGGCGCTGTGCGCCGGGCTGGCGCTCGTCGTCGCCACCGATACCCTGCGGCTGTTCCACACGCCCCTGCCGGCCGACATCAGCGGCGGCAACCACCAGCAGCTGCAGGCTCTGGCCATCGGCTTCTGGCTGTGGCTGGCAAGCATGGCCGTGGTGCCGCTGGCTGCCCTACTCCGTCCTGCCGCGGCAGAATCGCCGCCCGCTCCATCATCCCGGGAATGACCATGTCCGATCATGATTTCGAACACCAAGCCGACTGGCCGGAGGAGGCGCGCGCTCCCAGTCGCGGCCAGTTGAAGCGCGAAGCCGAGGCCCTGCAGGCCCTGGGCGAGCGCCTGGTGGCGCTCAAGGACAGCGAATTGACCCGCCTGCCCCTGCCCGAGGAACTGGCCGAGGCGGTGCACGCGGCCCGCACCATCACGTCCTTCGGCGCGCGCCGACGCCAGTTGCAGTACATCGGCAAGCTGATGCGACGCATCGACGCCGAGCCGATCCGCGCAGCACTCGCGGCCCTGGAGGCGAGCAGCGCCGCCGCCAAGCGCCGGCTGCACCGGCTGGAGCAGCTCACCGCGGCGCTGCTGGAGGACGAGGCGCGGACGCTGGAGGCGTTGCTGGCCGAGCACCCCGCGGCCGACGTGCAGCGCATCCGTCAGCTGGCCCGCAACGCCCGCAAGGAGCGCGACCAGGGCAAGCCGCCGGCGGCGCGGCGGGCGCTGTTTCGCTATCTGCGGGAGCTCATCGGCGGCGAAATCAGATAGTCGCCAACGCCTGCTCTAGGTCCGCCTGCAGATCCTCCATATCCTCGATGCCCACCGACAGCCGCACCAGATTATCGGTGATGCCCAGCGCGGCGCGGCGCTCCGCCGGCAGGGAGCCGTGGGTCATCAGCGCCGGCAGGTTGACCAGACTCTCCACACCACCGAGACTCTCGGCCAGGGTGAAGACCTTGACGCTCTGCAGGAAGCGCCGCGTGGCGGCGCCATCGCCGGCTAGGTAAACGCTGACCACGCCGCCGTAGCCGCCCGACATCTGCCGTCGCGCCAAGGCGTGCTGGGGATGGCTCGGCAGCCCCGGATACAGCACCCGCTCTACCTGCGGCTGCTGCTCCAGCCATTGCGCCAGGGCCAGGGCGTTGGCGCAGTGGGCACGCATGCGCAGCCCCAAGGTGCGCAGCCCGCGCACGGCGAGGAAGCTGTCGAAGGGGCCGAGGATAGCGCCCACGGCGTTCTGCAGATAACCCAGGCGCTCGGCCAGTTCCGGGTTGTCGCCCACCACCACCACGCCGGCGATGACATCGGAATGGCCGTTCAGGTACTTGGTGGCGGAGTGCAGCACCAAGTCGAAGCCATGTTCCAGCGGGCGCTGCAGCCAGGGCGAGGCGAAGGTGTTGTCGACTACGCTCAAAATCCCCCGGCGCCGTGCCTCGGCGCCCAGCACGGCCAGATCGCTGAGCTTGAGCAGCGGGTTGGTGGGGGTCTCCAGCCACAGCATGCGGGTACGCGGGGTGATGGCGTCGAGGATGCGCTGCGGATCCTGCGGCGGCACGTAGCTCACCTCCAGCCCGGCACTGGGCCTGCGCACCCGCTCGAACAGACGCCAGCTGCCGCCGTAGAGATCGTCCAGCGCCACCACGTGGCTGCCCTGGGGCAGCAGGTCCAGAACCGTGGCCATGGCTGCCAGACCGGAGGCGAAGGCATAGCCGCGGGTCCCCCCTTCCAAGGCGGCCACCGCCCGCTCGAAGACGAAGCGGGTGGGATTCTGGCTGCGGCCGTATTCGAAACCGCTGTGCTCGCCGGGGGCGCGCTGGGCGAAAGTGGAGTTGGCATAGATGGGTGGCATCAGCGCGCCGGTGGCGTCGGGCTGATAGCCGGCGTGGACGCTCAAGGTGTCGAACTTGGGCAAGGGATGCTCCTCAGGCTTTGGTACCGCCCACCGTCAGCCCGTCCACCCGCAGGGTGGGCTGGCCGACCCCGACCGGCACGCTCTGCCCGTCCTTGCCGCAGGTGCCGATGCCAGAATCGAGCGCAAGGTCGTTGCCTACCATGGCGACCCGGGTCAGCACGTCCGGACCGTTGCCGATCAGCGTCGCGCCCTTGACCGGGCAGGTGATGCGGCCGTGCTCGATGAGATAGGCCTCGCTGGCCGAGAACACGAACTTGCCCGAGGTGATATCCACCTGCCCGCCGCCGAAGTTGACCGCGTACAAGCCTCTGTCCACCGAGGCGATGATCTCGGCCGGATCGTGGGCGCCGGCCAGCATGTAGGTGTTGGTCATGCGCGGCAGCGGCAGATGGGCATAGGACTCGCGGCGGCCGTTGCCGGTCGGGGCGACGCCCATCAGGCGGGCGTTGAGCCTATCCTGCAGATAGCCCACCAGGATGCCGTTCTCGATCAGGGTGGTGCACTGGGTGGGAGTGCCCTCGTCGTCGACATTGAGAGAGCCGCGCCGTCCGGCCAGGGTCCCGTCGTCGACCACCGTCACCCCGGGCGCGGCCACGCGCTCGCCGATGCGCCCGGCGAAGGCCGAGGTACCCTTGCGGTTGAAGTCGCCCTCCAGGCCGTGGCCGACGGCCTCGTGCAGCAGCACCCCCGGCCAGCCCGGCCCCAGCACCACAGTCATGGTGCCGGCCGGGGCCTCCACCGCCTCCAGGTTGACCAGGGCCTGGCGCACCGCCTCGCGGACATAGCCCAGGGCACGATCGCCCTCCAGAAAGAACTCGTAGCCCACCCGCCCGCCGCCGCCGGCGCTGCCCTGCTCGCGCCGGCCGTGGCTGTCGACGATGATGGTGACGTTGAGCCGCACCAGCGGACGCACGTCGCCGGCCAGGGTGCCGTCGCTGGCCGCCACCAGCACGGTATCGTGCACCGCCACCAGGCTGAGCATGACCTGGGAGATGCGCGGATCGAGGCGCCGCGCCTCGGCGTCGAGACGCTCCAGCAGCCTGACCTTGTCGGCGGCCGCCAGGGTGGCAAGCGGGTCCAGCGGCGGGTACAGCCGTTGCGGGACCAGCGGGCGCCAGGCCGGCACCGTGCCCTTCCCGCCCTGGCGGGCGATGGCGCGGGCGGCACGGGCGGCGCTGAGCAGCGCCGGCGGCAGGATCTCGTCAGCGTAGGCGAAGCCGGTGCGCTCGCCGCTCACCGCGCGCACGCCCACGCCCTGGTCGATGCTGAAACCGGCGTTGCGCACCTGACCGTCCTCCAGCGACCAGGATTCGCTGCGTCGCAGCTGAAAATAAAGATCGGCATAGTCGATGGCGTGGCCAAGCAGGCAGTCCAGGGTACGGTCGAGGTCCGCATCCGCCAGGCCGACAGGGGCCAGGATCTGGTTACGGGCGAGGTCCAGGGCGGTAGTGCTCATAGGGTATTTCGCTTCAGTCCAGACGGCAGCGCAGGGCGCGGTGCGAGAGCGCCGGGAAGTTGCGCCGCAGAGTCTCCAGGCGCGGCCGGTTGAGACCAGCCAGCACCACGCCGGAGCCGCGCGGCAGGCGGTCCAGCACCCGCCCCCAGGGGTCGACGATCATGCTGTCGCCGTGGGTCTCGCGGCCGCTGGCGTGATAGCCGCCTTGGGCCGAGGCGATCACATAGCAGAGGTTCTCGATGGCGCGGGCACGCAGCAGGATCTCCCAGTGGGCCTTGCCGGTGGCGGCGGTGAAGGCGGCCGGCAGAGCGAGCAGTTCCATACCATCGTCGAGCAGGGCGCGGAACAGCTCGGGGAAGCGCAGATCGTAGCAGATCGCCAGACCCAGGCGACCGAACGGCGTGTCCACCACCACCATACGCTCGCCGGGCTCGATGGACTCGGATTCGGTGAACTGCTCACCGCTGTCCTCGATGTGCACATCGAACAGATGGATCTTGTCGTAGCGCGCCACCATCTGCCCCTTGTCGTCGAACAGCAGGCAGGCAGCGCGCACCCGCTGGGGATCGCGGGCCGCCAGCGGCAAGGTGCCGCCCACCAGCCAGACTCCGTGGCGCGCCGCCTGGCGTGACAGGAACTCCTGCAGCGGCCCGTGCCCCTCCACCTCCCTGAGGGCCACCTTGTCCGCCTCCTGATGACCCATCAGGTAGAAGTTCTCGGGCAGCACCACCAGCCGTGCCCCGGCGCCGGCGGCCTTGGCGATGAGCCGCTCGGCCTCCAGCAGGTTGGCGTTGACGTTGGGTCCGGATGCCATTTGCACGGCGGCGACCAGGGTCATGGCGGCGATTCTCCAGCGGGGTTCGTAAGGAAAGTTTAGCCCCTCCGCGACGGCCTCCACCGCGGCAACGGGCTCTTCCCGGCCGAGCATAGCACGCCGGATGCGGCCACCAGCAAGCCGCCCTCAGCGCCGATCGGGGTCGCCACCGCTGCGCGGGGTCTCGCTCTGCAGCCGCTCCAGCTTGGGCTGGTCGCGGGTGCCGGTGAGCCGGTACTGGTAGCTCGCCATGGCGTTGATCGGATCCTGCAGAGCGCGCTCGGCCAGCAGCAGCACCGCCCCCACCGCCGGGCCGCCGGCGATGGCCCCGGCGATGGGCAGGGAGGCGCTGATCTTGGGGGTGACGGTGATGAACTGGTCGTAGTCGTAGGCCAGCAGCCCGATGCGGCCGCGGATATCGATGCGCGCCGCCGGTCCGTCCAGCTGCAGGTCATCAGTCCAGGCCTGACCGTCCTGCAAGCGCAGCCGGCCCTCGATGCGGTCAAAGGCCAGGCCCTCCTGGAACAGGTCGCTGAAATCCAGGCGCAGCCGTCGGGGCAGGCTGGTGAGGCTGAACAGTCCCAGCATGCGCCCGACGCCGGGTTCGATCTCCTGCAACTGGCCCTTGCCGATGCGCACCTTGAGCGTGCCCTCCAGCGTGGCCGGATCGGGGCGCACGAGCGCGCCGATCCAGTCGGCATCGAGCTCGAGCTCGGTGGCGCCGCCCTGCAGGCCGACGGTATAGCCGAGGGCGGTCAGGGTGTGCTCTAGCGAATCGGTGCGCAGCCTGGCCTGCAGCCGCGCATGCTGCTGGCCGGCGCCTGCCAGCCACTCGCCCTGGGCGTCAAGACTCTGCCCCGCGCCGTCGAGGCTCAACTGCGCGATCTCCATCCGCAGCGGCGGCCAACTTTGCGGATCTAGCTGCGCCGCCAGCGCCGGCCCCTCACGGGGCTCCGCCTCACGCCGCTGCAGCGCCAGGCGCTGCAACTGCACTGCCAGCGGTTGCTCCGGCTGGGCCGGCAGGCGTATCCGCCCGGCCAGGGCAGGGCCGTCCAGCGTCAGCGCGAGACCGTCGGCGCCGCCCTCGGCCAGGAGGTGCACTGCGGGGAAGCGCTGCCCGGCGAGCAGCAACTCGTCGATGAGAATATCGGCCTCGCTGAGCCAGGTGAAATCACCGCCCGACCAGGCCGTCGCGCCTCCTGCCCCCTCCCAAGCGTAGCGCGGCACGCGCGCCAACACCCGCAGACCGGGCCGCTGCGGCAGCAGTGCCGCACCGCGCCCTAGGCGCAGCTCGCCACGGCGCAACTGGGGCTTGAGCCGGTCACCGTCGAATTCCAGCAGACCGCGCAGCTCCCCGCCGTAGTTGAGCGCCAGCAAGGCGCGCTGGCCGGCGCTGACCTCCAGGCGCAGGCCGAGCTCGCGCCGCTCCGCGGCGGCCTTGGCCAGCGGCGGCGGCAGGCTCAGGGCGATGCCCTGCAGCGCGGAACGCAGCTCCAGAGTGAAGCGCTCGGCGCCGTTGCGCCCGGCCTCGGGCAGCCTGAGCGTCACCTCCCAGTCGCCGCGGCCGCTGGCCACACCCTGCGGTAGGCGCCCGGCCAGACCCGGCGCCAGGCCGCGCAGCAGCTCCTCGGCGCTGAAGCGGCCGTGCAACGAGAAACGAGGGGCATCGTCCTCGGCGGCGTCGATGCTCAGCCGCGCCGGCTGTCCGGCCAGGCGCAGCGTCAGCTCCTCGGCGCGCAGCCCATCCTGGTCAAAATCCACTGCCCCCTCCACCGCCTCCAGGCGCAGCTCGCCAGGGACGACGGTCACGTTGCCGCCGTCGAAACCGATGCGACCGCGCACCCGCACCGGATCGGCATTGAACGGGATGGTCAGGTGCAGGTCGAGGCGGTTGTCGCCCTCCACCCGCAACCCCGCCAGCTGCGGCCCCAGCCTGCGCTCCAACGGGCTTTCCTGGACAAAGCGCAGCAGGCCGGCGCCAGGGCCGCGCACCTGACCGGCCAGTTCCAGCACGCCGTGCTCGAGGTCGGCGATGCCGCCCTGCACCTGCACCAGGGTGGCATCGAGGATGCGGCCGTCCACCGCTCGTACGCTGAAGCTGCGGTTGTGGAACACGATCTCCGCCAGCAATTGCTCGATGCGCGGCCACTGCGGGAAGTAGTCGAGAATGGCATCCTCCAGGCGCAGGCTGGCCTGGAACAGACCCTCATCGTGATCGAAAGGGAAATCGGCGGCGCGGCCGCGCAACACCATCTGCCCTGCCACGCCGCGCCCGCTGACCAGGGCGCGGTCCAGCCAGGCCACCAGCTTCTCTCCCATGATGCGCGCCGGCAGATAGTGGCGCGCCCGCTCCACCGCCAGATCGTGGTAGTCCGCCACCAGATCCAGGCGCGGGCTGGGATCGTCCGTCGGCAGCGCCACGCTGCCGCGCAGCACCCCCTGCAGGTCCGGGTTGGTCACCTCCAGCCCCTCGCTCGCCAGGCGCCAGCCCTCGCTCCGGCGCTGCACGGTGATGACGCCGGCGAGCCGCCCGAA
Source organism: Candidatus Competibacteraceae bacterium (assembly GCA_035575095.1). Classification (GTDB taxonomy): domain Bacteria; phylum Pseudomonadota; class Gammaproteobacteria; order Competibacterales; family Competibacteraceae; genus DATLYF01. The sequence continues at coordinate 16,291 of DATLYF010000104.1, read as the reverse complement.
GTCCAGCGGGTCGCGGAACAGCCGCGGATAATCCAGGCGCAGCCTCTGGCCGTCGAGCTCGATGCGACCGTCGGCGCCGTCCCAGCGCAGCGCGGCGTCCAGCCCGGCGAGGCCGGGCACGGTCTCCCAGGGTGCCAGGCGCAACCCGCTCAGGCGCGCCGTCAGTGCCAGCGCGCCATCGGCGGGACGGTAGCGCAGCCCGAGTTCCTGCAGAGCGCCGCGCGGCTGCAGCGCCGTCACCGCCTCGCCCAGGCGCGGCACTCGCGAAGCCAGCGTTGCCAGCGGCTCCAGGCGCAGACCGGCGGCCTCCAGGCGCCATTCGCCGCTAGCGCCCGGCGTCTTCTGCAAGCGCCAGCGTGCCGCAGGCGCCTGCCCGCCCGGCTCCAGCCGACCGGCGAGCTGCCAGCCGCTCTCCTGTACCTGGCCACGGAACTCGGCCCGCAGCGGTCCGCCGCCGTCCCCCAGCTGATCCAGGCGCAGTCGGCCGTCGAGGCGCTGCAGGCGCAGACCCTGCCAGTCGCCCCACAGCTGTATGTCGGCGCGGCCAGCCAGGAACGGCGGCAGCCCCGGCAGCCCCGGCAGCCGGGCTAGCTCCAGCGCGTCGCTGGCCAGGTAGAAACTGCCCTGCCAGACGGACAGATCGCGCTCGCCCTGCCATTCGGCGCGGCCGCGCAGCTCGCCGCCATAGCCGGCCGGCAGGCGCAGCGCCAGGTCCAGGCGATGACGGCCGTGCGCCCCGCGCAGGCTGGCGCGCAATCCCTCGAACTGCACCGGGGTGAAACGCCCGTCGGCGGTGTAGAGGCGCAGCCGGGCCTCGTCCAGATCCAGGGCGCGGATGCTGGCCACGGCGCTGAGCAGCCCCTCCAGCGGTAGCGGTGGCCGGCCCAGGGCCTGGGGCAGCAGCCGCAACGCGCCGTCGGTACCCTGTTCCAGCCCCAGCTCCAGGCGGTGCACCCGGATGTTCGCCAGATACGGCCGTCCGCCCCACAGGGAACGGGGCAGATCGAGGGTGGCGTGGGCCTCGGCGGCGGCGAGCAGCACGCTATCGGGGGCGCGAGGATCGCGCAGCTCCAGGCCGCGCAGGGCCAGTCGCGGGCTCCAGCCGGACCATTCCAGCTCCACCGCGGCGAAGCGGATGGGCAGGTCGGTGGTTTCGCTGACGGTATGCTCCAGGGCCGCACGGTAGTCACCGGCGAACATCAGGGCCAGGCGCAGCACACCCGCCGCCAGGGCGGTGAGCAGAAGCAGCAGCACGGCCAGCCGCAGCGACCAGCGCCAGGTGTGGCGTGCCGTGGCGAGGACGATACGCATCGTCGGGAACAGTCCCGCCTACATCAGCACCACGTCGTACTGTTCCTGAGTGTAGAGCGTTTCCGCCTGGAACTTGATGGGGATGCCGATGAAGGCTTCCAGCTCGGCGACGCTGGTCGACTCCTCGTCGAGCATCAGATCGACGACCTCCGGCGAGGCCAGGATCAGAAACTGGCGCGCCTGGTACTGGCGCGCTTCGCGCAGGATCTCGCGGAAGATCTCGTAGCACACCGTCTCGGCGGTCTTCACCGTGCCGCGCCCGCCACAGGTCGGGCAGGATTCGCAGAGGATGTGCTCCAGGCTCTCGCGGGTGCGCTTGCGGGTCATCTCCACCAGACCCAGGGACGAGACCTCGCTGATGTGGTTCTTGGCGCGGTCTTTCTCCAGGTGCTTCTCCAGCGCCTTGAGCACTGCCTGGCGGTGCTCCTCGCTGGACATGTCGATGAAGTCGAGGATGATGATGCCGCCCAGGTTGCGCAGGCGCAGCTGGCGGGCGATGGCCTGGGCCGCCTCCAAGTTGGTCTTGAAGATGGTCTCTTCCAGGTTGCGGTGACCGACGTAGGCGCCGGTGTTGACGTCCACCGTGGTCATCGCCTCGGTCTGGTCGATGATCAGATAGCCGCCGGACTTGAGCTGCACCTTGCGTGACAGCGCTCTCTGGATCTCGTCCTCGACGTTGTAGAGGTCGAAGATCGGCCGCTCGCCGTTGTAGTGCTCGATGCGCGGCAGCATCTCCGGCACGAACTTGCCGGCGAACTTGACCACCCGCTCGTAGCCGGCACGCGAGTCGATGCGCACCTTCTCCACCTCGTCGCCAACGAAATCGCGCAGGATCCTGAGCTCCAGCGGCAGATCCTCGTAGATGCCCTCGCCGCAGCGGGCCTCGGCGGCCTTCTCCTTGACCGACTCCCACAACCGCTGCAAAAACTGCATATCGGCGCGCAGTGCCCAGGCCTCCACGCCCTCGGCCGCGGTGCGCACGATGTAGCCGCCGCCGAACTCGGCGCGAAACGCCCCGACCACCTCTTTGAGGCGCTGGCGCTCGGCCTCGTCGTCGATCTTCATCGACACCCCGAGCGCCTCGGAATCGGCCAGCAGCACCAGGTAGCGCGAGGGGATGGTGATATGGGTGGTCAACCGCGCCCCCTTGGTGCCGATGGCGTCTTTGATCACCTGCACGATCAGCTCCTGGCCGGGCCGCACCAGCTCGGTGATGGGCAGCGGGCGGCGCTCGTCGCCGGCCGGTTCGGCGTTGGGTGGTGTGGCCTGGATGTCGGAGACGTGCAGAAAGGCGGCACGCTCCAGGCCGATGTCGACGAAGGCCGCCTCCATGCCCGGCAATACCCGTGCCACCCGGCCCTTGTAGATATTGCCGACCAGGCCGCGCTTGCGCTGGCGCTCGATGAAGATCTCCTGCAGCACGCCGTTCTCCACCACCGCGACGCGGGTCTCGCGGGGGGTGATGTTGATCAGGATCTCCTCGCTCATAGCAGGCTCAGCACAGGTTCAGGCGGGCCGCGGGGCCCCGAGCAGGGCAATGCCGAACTCCGTCAGCAATTCCCCGGTTTCGTACAGGGGCAGTCCCATCACCCCCGAATAGCTGCCTTCGAGAGCCTGGACGAACAGCGCCGCCAGCCCCTGGATGGCGTAGGCGCCGGCCTTGTCGGCCGGCTCGCCGCTCGCCCAATAGGCCGCGCACTCGGCCGCCGACAGCGGGCGAAAGCGCACCCGGCTAAGCTGTACCCGCAGCGCCTCGCGGCCGCCTTGCACTAGAGCCACGGCCGACAGCACCTGGTGCTCGCGCCCGGAGAGCAGGGCCAGCATGGCCAGGCCGTCGTCGCGGTCGCGCGGCTTGCCGAGGATGCGGCCATCGATCACCACGGCGGTATCCGCCCCCAGCACCGGCCGCGGCGGACGCGTCTCCAGGCGCTCCCAGCCGGCGCGCGCTTTGGCCAGGGCCAGCCGCGCCACGTAATCGGCCGGGGTTTCGGCCGGCAGCGGGGTTTCGTCCACCTCGACCTGCAGCACGTCGAAGGCAACATTGATCTGCGCCAGCAACTCGCGCCGACGCGGCGAGGCCGAAGCCAAGTAGATCACTGCTTGCAACGCTTTCCCTCTGTCGTTGACGAGTATCCGCTCGCACCATGGGGGTGGGGAATGGCTGCGCCCGTGGGCCGGTGCTCTGCACGGCTCATCCGGCTCGATGATACGGATGATGGTGCAGGATACTCCAGGCTCGATAGAGCTGCTCGGCCACCACCACCCGCACCAGGGGGTGCGGCAGGGTGAGCCGCGATAGCGACCAGGACTGCTCGGCCCGGCTCCGCGCCGCCGGCGCCAACCCTTCCGGGCCGCCTACCAGCAGCGCAACGTCGCGCCCTTCGGCCAGCCAGCCCTGGAGCTGGGCAGCCAGCTCCTCGGTGCTCCACTGCCGCCCGCTCACCTCCAGGGCCACCACCCGCGCGCCCTTGGGCAGGGCCGCCAGCATGCGTTCGCCCTCCTCGCGCACGGCGCGCTCCACCACAGCGTTCTTGCCGCGCCGGCCCGGGGTGATCTCGATCAGCTGCAGGGCGCACTCGCGCGGCAGACGGCCGGCATACTCTGCATAGCCGGCGCTGACCCAGGCCGGCATGCGCTCGCCCACGGCGATGAGATGGATGCGCACGACCGCGGCACCGCCGACGCCTCAGACTCTGCTGCGCGCGGCCGGAGCCGGCGTCGACCACAGCTTTTCCAGGTTGTAGAAATCGCGGGTCTCGGGGGTCATGATGTGCACCACGATGTCGCCCAGGTCGATGAGGATCCACTCGCCTTGCAGCTCGCCCTCCACCCCCAGCGGCCGCACCCCGGCCGCGCGGCACTTCTCCTGGACCTTGTCGGAGAGGGCCTTGACCTGGCGGGTGGAGTTGCCGCTGGCGATGATCATAAGGTCGGTGAAGCCGGCGATGGCGCCCACGTCCAGGATCTTGAGGTCGATGGCCTTGAGGTCCCCGAGGGCAGCGACTACCACGTTCTTCAGCTCGTTCAATTGCATCGAGTCGTTACCAGAGTCTTGTGAAACGAATAGGTTAGGTCAGGCCGCGCCACGGTACAGATCATGGGCGCGGATGTAGTCCCACACCGAATCCGGCAGCAGATAGCGCGGCGAGCGGCCCTGGGCCAGCAGCGCGCGCACCTGGGTGGAGGAGATATCCAGTACCCGCGTCGGCCAGAACAGGACGCGGCCGGCCGGCGCCTCGGCGATGGCCGCGGCGGTGCGCACCGCACGCGCTTCCACCACTGCAGCCAGCGGTTCTTCGAATTCCGGCGTGGCATGGCCGGGCCGTTCCATCACCACGATATGGGTCAGCTCGAGCAGTCGCCGCCACTGGTGCCAGGTGGGCAGGCCGAGGAAGGCATCGCGCCCGACCACCAGACACAGCGGGCGCTGCGGCCCGAGCTCGGCGCGCAGCTCGGTCAGGGTATCCACGGTGTAAGAGGGCCCGGCGCGCTTGAACTCGCGGTCGTCCAGCGCGAAGCCTGGCTGACCAGCGATGGCCCGCTCCACCATGGCCAGGCGCTGGGCCGAGGAGGCGGCCGGCTGGCGCCGGTGTGGCGGCAGCGCGTTGGGGATGAAACGCACCTCGGCCAGGTTGAGCTCCTCCAACAGCTCCAGGGCCGGACGCAGATGACCGTGGTGGATGGGGTCGAAGGTGCCGCCGAGGATGGCGATCGGGCGCTTATCCATGGACGCGGCTCACCTTGTCGCAGAACGCCGCGACCATCATCTCAGGTCCGCGTCTGGCCATTGCCCAGCACGATGAATTTCTGGCTGGTCAGGCCCTCCAACCCGACCGGACCGCGGGCGTGCAGCTTGTCGTTAGAGATGCCGATCTCCGCGCCCAACCCGTACTCGAAGCCATCGGCGAAGCGCGTCGAGGCGTTGACCATCACCGAGGCCGAATCGACCTCGCGCAGAAAGCGCAGGGCGCGCGTATAGTCGTCGGTGACGATGGCATCGGTGTGGTGGGAGCCGTAGGTGTTGATGTGCTCGATGGCCTGCTCCAGCCCCTCTACCACGCGGATGGCCAGGATCGGCGCCAGGTATTCGGTATGCCAATCCGCTTCCGTGGCCGGCACCAGTCCGCCGAAACCGGCCCGCTCCAGAACGGCCGCGCTCTGCGGGCAGCAGCGCAGCTCCACCCCCTTCTCGGCCAGCACCCGGGCCACGGCGGGCAGCGCCGTCGCCGCGATGGCACGCGCCACCAGCAGGGTTTCCATGGTGTTGCAGGTACCGTAGCGCTGGGTCTTGGCGTTGTCGCAGATGCGCACGGCCTTGTCCAGGTCGGCGCGCTCGTCGATGTAGACGTGGCAGATACCGTCCAGGTGTTTGATCATCGGCACCCGCGCTTCGGCCATCAGCCGGGCGATCAGGCCCTTGCCGCCACGCGGCACGATGACATCGACGTACTCGGTCATGGTGACGAGCGCTCCCACTGCGGCGCGGTCGGGAGTCTCCACCACCTGCACTGCCTCGGCCGGCAGTCCGGCCGCTTGCAGACCCTCGCGGATCAGCCCGGCCAGGGCGGTGTTGCTCTCGATGGCCTCGGAGCCGCCGCGCAGGATGCAGGCGTTGCCCGACTTCAGGCACAGCGCCGCGGCGTCGATGGTGACGTTGGGACGGGACTCGTAGATGATGCCGATCACCCCCAGCGGCACGCGCATCCTGCCGACCTGGATGCCGCTCGGGCGGAACTTGAGCTCGCTGATCTCGCCGATCGGATCGGGCAGCGCGGCGATCTGCTCCAGCCCCAGGGCCATGGTCTCGATGGCCTTGTCGCTCAGCGTCAGGCGGTCGATGAAGGCGGCATCCTGGCCGTTGGCGCGGGCGCGCTCCAGATCGCGGGCATTGACCGCCTCGAGCCGCCCGGCGTCGCGGCGGATGGCGGCGGCCATGCTCAGCAGAGCGGCGTTCTTGGCCGCGGTGTCGGCGCGCGCCATCAGCCGCGAGGCGGCGCGGGCGCGGCGGCCGAGGTCATGCATGTAGCTTTCGATGTTCATAGCGAGCTGCCTTTCGATAGTAACGGCGCACAGCGCCGCTTTCACAGTCTCCAGTGTCTCAGACCGAGCGCGGAGCGAAAAGGATGATGCCCATACCGGCCAGCGCCACCAAGGCCTTTAGCACATCCAGTACGGCGCCCTCTTAGAGCGGCTCCTGACCAGCCAAGCCCAGACCGAGGCGCAGTAGCGCGTCCCAGGCATCGTCCCGCTCGATGCCTTTGATCACGGCATCGGCCTGCGCCACCAGCGCCAGCAGGCGCCGCCCCTGCGCCAGCGTCAGCCGGCGCAGGGCACGCTTGTACAGCGGCTTGCGCTTTTCCCACACCTTGTGCCGCTGCAACGCCACCTCCAGCGCCACACCCTGCTGCAACTCCTGCAGCAGCGCCACGAGCTGGCGCAGCTCGCGGTGCAGCGCCCACAGGATCAGCACCGGCTCCTCACCCTCCTGGCGCAACCCGTCGAGGATGCGCACCACCCGCGCCGGGCACCCCTCCACGGCGGCATCGGCCAGGTCATAGATGCTGTAGCGGGCGCTGTCGGCTACCACCGCGCGCAACCGCTGCAGGTCCAGCGGACCGCCGCCGAACAGCAGGCGCAGCTTTTCCACCTCCTGCGCCGCTGCCAGCAAATTGCCCTCGACCCGCTCGGCCAGCCAGGCCAGCGCCTCGGCGCTCGGCTGGAAACCGGCACGGCGCAGGCGCTCGCCCAGCCAGCCAGGCAGTTGCTCGACGCCCACCGGCCATACCTGCACCACCACCCCGGCGGCGTCCAGGGCGGCACACCAGCGGCTTTTCAGGGTCGCGGCATCGAGCTTGCCGCAGGTGATGAGCAGCACGGTCTCCTCGGCCGGACGCTCGGCGTAAGCGATCAGCGCCCGCGCGCCGGCGTCACCGGGCTTGTGCGTGCCCAGGCGCAGCTCCAGCAGGCGGCGGCTGGCGAACAGCGACAGGCTGTCGCGGGCCTGGTGCAGCCGGCCCCAGTCGAAGCCGGGCTCCACCGTCAGGCACTCGCGCTCCTGATAGCCCTGCTCGCGGGCGGCACGGCGCACGGCGTCGGCGCACTCCTGGGCGAGCAGCGGTTCGTCGCCGCTGATCAGGTAGAGGGGCGCCAGGCCCTTGGCCAGACGCGCTTGCAGTTGCTCCGGACGCAGTTGCACGGGGATCGGGCTAGCCCTGCACCGCCTGCAGGCGGCGCAGGATGGACGAGGCCAGGTCGTTGACCATGTCGCGCACCAGCAAGTCCTCACTGGCAACGCGGCCCAGCACCTTGGTCTCTTCGTAGAGCAGGTTGCGGCTCGCCTCCAGGGTATCGCGCGGCACCAGCGGCGTACCGTCGCTCCGCTCCACCTGGTATTCGACGATATAGGTCAGCTCGTCCTCGCGGATCGCCCCTTCCTTGCTGGTGGCCAAGGTACGCTTACGGTTGTCCTCGCGCAGCAGGCGGATGATGGCCCCGGCGCCCTGAGGACTATCGCTGACCGTAATGCCGTTGGCGCGCAGGCGCCGAGTCAGGGCGATCTGCAACGGCGTCGGTCCAGCCCCGGGCGGACGGCGGGCGTCGATGTGGGTCACCGCCATGACCCTGGGCAGCTCGGCCCGGCCACGCAGCTGGAAGCCGCAACCGGCGAGCAGGCCGGCACCGCCCAAAGCCAGAGCGCGGGACAGCAGACGGCGGCGGCTGATCACGGCGCGGCGACGATGTTGACCAGCTTGCCGGGCACCACGATGATCTTGCGCACCGTCTGCCCCTCCAGGAAGCGTTGCACATTGGGTACGGCCAGCGCTGCCTCCTCGATCGTCGCCTTATCGGCCGCGGCCGGCACCTCCACCTGGCCGCGCACCTTGCCGTTGACCTGCACCACCAAGTTGAGGCTGTCGCGCACCAGGGCCTCTTCCGCCGGCCGCGGCCAGGGGGCGTCGATCACCACCCCCTCGAAGCCCAGCTCGCGCCACAGCATATGGCTGATGTGAGGGGTAATGGGCGCCAGCAGGCGCAGCAGGATGCTCATGCCCTCGCGGCGCACGGCCTGGGCCAGCGGCTCGCTGCCTTCCAGGCGGGCCAGAGCGTTGAGGATCTTCATGCCGCCGGAGACTACGGTGTTGAACTGCTGGCGCTCGAAGTCGTATTCGGCCTGCTTCAGCACCTGGTGGATCTCGCGGCGCACGTCCTTGAGCGCCGCGCCGGCCAGGGCCCAGTTGGGCTCCACCGCGGCGTGGCGGATCGCCTCCTGGTGCTCGGCCGCATAGCCCCACAGGCGCTTGAGGAAACGATAGGCGCCTTCCACACCGGAATCGGACCACTCCAGGGACTGCTCCGGCGGCGCGGCGAAGATCATGAACAGCCGCGCGGTGTCGGCACCGTAGCGCTCGATCAGCTCCTGGGGGTCGACACCGTTGTTCTTGGACTTGGACATCTTCTCGATGCCGCCCACCTGCACCGGCAGCCCGTCGCTGGCCAGGGTGGCGCCGAGGATGTTGCCCTTGCCGTCGCGCTCGACACGCACGTCGGCCGGGTTGTACCAGATTTTCTTGCCGGTGACCTCTTCGCGGTAGAAGGTCTCGGCCACCACCATGCCCTGGGTGAGCAGCCGGGTGAAGGGCTCATCGCCCGGCACCAGGCCCTCGTCGCGCATCAGCTTGTGGAAGAAGCGGGCGTAGAGCAGGTGCAGAATGGCGTGCTCGATGCCGCCGATGTACTGGTCCACCGGCAGCCAGTAGCGGGCGCGCTCATCGACCATGCCGCGCTCGCAGTCGGGGCTGGCGTAGCGTGCGTAGTACCAGGACGACTCGACGAAGGTGTCCATGGTGTCGGTCTCGCGCCGCGCCGGCTGGCCGCACTTCGGGCAGGTGGTCTGATAGAACTCCGGCATCCGGGCGAGCGGATTGCCGCTGCCATCCGGCACCACGTCCTCCGGCAGCACCACCGGCAGTTGCTCTTCCGGCACCGGCAGGTCGCCGCAAGTCTCGCAATGGACGATGGGAATGGGGCAACCCCAATAGCGCTGGCGCGAGATGCCCCAGTCGCGCAGGCGAAACTGGATCTTCGGCCCGCCCAGCCCCTTGGCGGCCAGCACCTCGGCCATGCGCGCATAGGCTTCCTCGAAGTCCAGGCCGCTGAACTCGCCGGAATCGAACAATACGCCATATCCGGTATAGGCGGCGCTGAGCGGCAGCTCCAGCTCGCCGTCTTCGGGGCGGATCACCGGCTTGATCGGCAGGTCGTACTTGCGGGCGAACTCGAAGTCACGCTCGTCGTGGGCCGGCACCGCCATCACCGCACCCTCGCCGTAGCCCATCAGCACGTAATTGGCTACCCATACCGGCAGCTCCGCGCCGGTGAAGGGGTGTTTGACGAAGCGCCCGGTGGGCATGCCCTGCTTTTCCTGGGTGGCGATGTCGGCCTCGGCCACGCCGCCCTTGCGGCACTCGGCGATAAACATCGCCACTTCCGGATTGTCGCGCGCCACTTCCAGGGCCAGCGGATGCTCGGCGGCCACCGCCACGTAGGTCGCGCCCAGCAGGGTGTCGGGACGGGTCGTGAAGACCTTGAGCACACCTTCGGCGCCGACCAGGGGGAAGTGCACCTCCATGCCGCGGCTCTTGCCGATCCAGTTGCGCTGCATGGTCTTGACCTGCTCCGGCCAGCCGGGCAGGTTGTCCAGCTCCTTCAGCAGCTCGTCGGCATAGGCGGTGATCCTGAAGTAGTACATGGGGATCTCGCGCCGCTCCACCAGAGCGCCGGAGCGCCAGCCGCGGCCGTCGATCACCTGCTCGTTGGCGAGCACGGTCTGATCCACCGGGTCCCAGTTGACCACGCCGTTCTTGCGGTAGATCAAGCCCTTTTCGAACAGCCGGGTGAACAGCCACTGCTCCCAGCGGTAGTACTCAGGGCGGCAGGTGGTCACCTCGCGCGACCAGTCGATGCCCAGACCCAGCGTCTTGAGCTGGCCGCGCATGTAGTCGATGTTCTCGTAGGTCCATTTGGCCGGGGCCACACCGTGCTTCAGGGCGGCGTTCTCGGCCGGCAGACCGAAGGCGTCCCAGCCCATGGGCTGCACCACGTTCTTGCCGAGCATGCGCTGGTAGCGGGCGATGACATCGCCGATGGTGTAGTTGCGCAAATGGCCCATATGCAAGCGCCCGCTCGGATAGGGGAACATGCACAGGCAATAGAACTTCTCACGGCTGGGGTCCTCCAGCGCGCGGAAGCTCCCCTGCTCTTCCCAGAAACGCTGTGCCTGCGCTTCGATCTCGTGCGGCCTGTAGGACTCGTCGATCACAATGCTCATCCTGCTCTGGAACCAAAGAGTTGAAGAATAACGTAGGCCGCCCTGTGGCAACAACAAAGGCCGCCGGGCTTGCCTTGGCCGGTGTGCGGATCGACACTGTTATTCAGGCAAAGGCTACAAGAGGCGCAACGCCGATGAGCGAACCGGTCCACGGCAATCGTCTGATCCAAGCCTACAACCGCATGATGGAGCGCCTGGCCGAATGGGAGCAGGAAGCCCTCGGCCGCGGCCTTGAACGCGCCGTCGAACGGGCGGTGGAACTGGGCGAGCTGACCCGCGAGGAAGCACGGCAGGTGGCCGACTTCGTCAAGCGCGACCTACAGGCCGCCGGCCGCTACATGGCCCGCGGCGGGCGCGACCTGGCGGGCTGGCTGCGCTTCGATCTGGATCTCATCGAGGAGCGGCTGCTCGATCTGTTCCGCTCCGCTGCCGACCGCACCAAGCTGGAGCTACTGGAGCTGCAGGAGGACCTGGAGCAGTCCGTCCACTACCGCACCGGCGAGATCACCGGCCCCGGCACCCTGCGCTGCGAGCACTGTGGCCGGGAGCTCCAGTTCCATGCCACGGCCCACATCCCGCCCTGCCCCGGCTGCCAGGGCAGCCAATTCGAACGGGTGCGGGAGGCGGAAGAAGAAGCCGGGGATTAGGTGTAGTCTCGCAGAGACTGCGTCCCCATCTCCCGCTTGCGGGATAAGCTCAGGCTGAGGACCAGTCCCACCCCCCCCAGCCCCAGCGCCGGCCAGTCGCCCCAGCGCACGTAGGGCGTAGCGCCCTGGAGCGGCCGCACCTCGCCTTTCACCACCGTGGTGGTGAACAGGCCGCTGGCCGCCACCAGCCGGCCGCGTTCGTCGATCAGAGCGGAGATGCCGGTGTTGGTGGCCCGCGCCATCCAGCGCCGCGCCTCGATGGCGCGCATGCGGGCGATCTGCAGGTGCTGGTGCGGTGCCAGGGATTCGCCGAACCAGGCGTCGTTGCTGACGTTGACCAGGAAGCGCGCTTGCGGCAGCGCCAGGCGGATCTCCGAACCGAAGGCCGCCTCGAAGCAGATCGATACTCCGACCGGCTGGCCGCCCACCTTGAGCGGCGTCTGCTCGCGCGCCCCGGGGGTGAAATCGGCCATGGGGATCTCGACGAAGTCGCGGAAAAACGTCAGCAGCCCGCGCAGCGGTAGATACTCGCCAAAGGCTAGCAAGCGCCGCTTGTAGTAGAAGCCCTCGTCCTGCCCGATGGCGACCACAGCGTTGTAGAACACGCCGCTGTCCCAGGAGCCGGCGGCCACGCCGGTGAGGTAATCGGTGCCGCTGCTCAGGGCCTCCGCGCGCAGCCCCTCGATGTAGGGCAGCACATCGTCGTAGAAGGCCGGAATGGCGGTCTCGGGCCAGACGATGATCTGGCTGCCGCTGGCGTCGTTGAGGCTCAGCGCCGCATACAGCCGCAGCGTGCGGTCGAGTTGCTCGGGAGCGAACTTCTCGTCCTGGGCAATGTTGCCCTGGACCAGCGCGATCTTCAGGGCAGCACCGGCCGGCTCCACCCACTCCACCCGGGCCAGCAGCCAGCCGCCCAGCCAAAGCGCCACCAGGCCACTCAGCGCCGGCCAGGCGCGCCTGAGCCATTGCCCGCGCTGCTGCCCCGCGCCGGGGGGCGGACCCAGGGCACGCACCAGCCCGGCGCTCAGCCATACCAGCCCGCCCAGGCCGTAGACGCCGACGAGCGGCGCATAGCCGGCGAGCGGGCTGTCGGTCTGGCTATAGCCGGGGGAAAGCCAGGGAAAGCCGGTGAACAGCCAGCTGCGCACCCACTCCAGCAGTACCCACAGTGCCGGCGCCGCCACCAGCCAGCGCAGCGCGCCCGGACGCGTCAGGCGCGCCAGCAGCCAGCCGGCCACGGCCGGATAGAGCGACATGAGCAGGATCACCACCGCCGTGGACAGGGCGGCGAAGGCAGCCGGGGCATGGCCGTAGCGGTGCAGGCTGATGTAGATCCAGGAGATGCCGACGGCGAACCAGCCCAGGCCGAAGCACCAGCCCCACCAGGCGGCTTGGTGCGGCGTGGCGGCGCGCTCCCACAGCCAGAGCAGCACGGCCGGCAGCAATAGCGCCAGCGGCCAGAGCCCGAAGGGAGCATAGGCCAGGGGCATGGCAGCCCCCGCCAGCAGGGCCAGCAGACTGCCCAGCGCCAAGCGCAAGCGCACCGGCATGAGCGCTAGAGGCCCGCAGCCGAGGCCGGCGGTTCGGCCAGACGCAGCTCCAGCAGGTGGACGCGGCGGTTGTCGGCGCGCAACACGCGGAACTGGAAGCGATCTAGGGTGACGGTCTCGTTGCGCTTGGGCAGATGGCCCAGCGCCATGATCACCAGGCCGCCGATGGTGTCGGCCTTATCCTCGTCGAGGTCGGCGCCGAAATACTCGTTGAAGTCTTCGACCGGGGTCAGCGCTCGCACCGTATAGTGGTTGTCGGAGAACTTGCGGATGTCGCCCTCCTCGTCGGCGTCGTACTCGTCGTCGATCTCGCCGACGATCTGCTCCAGCACGTCCTCGATGGTAACCAGCCCGGCCACGCCGCCGTATTCGTCGACCACGATGGCCATGTGCAGCCGGGTGCCGCGGAATTCCTTAAGCAGCACATTGAGGCGCTTGCTCTCCGGGATGAAGTGGGCCGGGCGCAGCAGCTTGGCCAGCTCGAACGGGCCGCCCTCGGCGAAGTAGCGCAGCAGGTCCTTGCCCAGCAGGATGCCCAGCACTTCGTCGCGGCTCTCACCGATCACCGGGAAGCGGGAATGGCCGGACTCGATGATTTCGTGGAGGATGCGCTCCATCGACCAGTCCCGCTCGATCACCACCATCTGCGAGCGCGGCACCATGACGTCCCGGACCTGCATCTCCGAGACCTCCATGACGCCCTCCATCATGGCCAGGGCGTCGGCATCGAGCAGCTCGCGCTGGCGGGCATCGCGCAACAGCTCGATCAGTTCCTCGCGGGTCTTGGGTTCGCCCAGCAACGCCAGGCTCAGACGTTCCAGCCAGGTGCGGCGGCCCAGGCCGCCGGTACTACTATTACTACTACTCGAAGGCTCTTCACTCATGACGGTCAGGCTCCGCGTAGGGATCGGGATAACCCAGCTCGTTCAGCACGCGGGTTTCCAGATTCTCCATCGCCACGGCCTCGGCTTCTTCCACATGATCGTAGCCGAGCAGGTGCAGCACGCCGTGCACCACCATGTGCGCCCAGTGAGCCTCGGCGCGCTTGCCCTGGGTCACCGCCTCGGCCAGCACCACCGGCGCGCAGATGACGATGTCGCCGAGCGGCCGCGGCCCCGCCAGCGTCACCCCCGCCGGCACCTCGAAGGGAAAGGAGAGCACGTTGGTCGGCCCCTGCTTGTGCCGGTACTGGCCGTTCAGGGCCTCGCTCTCGGCTTCGTTGACCAGGCGGATGGTCAGCTCCACGTCGCCCGCGCTGCCGGCGGCGGCCAGCGCCGCCTCGGCCCAGCGGCGCAGGGCGCCCTCCTCGGGCAGCCCGGGGCAGTCCAGGGCCACCTGCACATCCAGTTCCAGACTCATCGCGGCTGATCCTGCTCGTAGCGGTCGTAGGCGTCGACGATACGCGCCACCAGCGGATGGCGCACCACATCGCGGGCGGTGAAGAAGGTCATGCTGATGCCGTCGACGTCCTTGAGCACTTCCAGCACCTGGCGCAGGCCGGAAGTGACGTTGCGCGGCAGGTCGCACTGGGTGATGTCGCCGGTGATGACGGCGGTGGAACCGAAGCCGATGCGGGTGAGGAACATCTTCATCTGCTCCACGGTGGTGTTCTGCGCCTCGTCGAGGATGATGAAGGCATCGTTCAGCGTGCGCCCGCGCATGAAGGCGAGCGGCGCCACCTCGATGACGTTGCGTTCGAGCAGCTTGGCCACGCGCTCGAAGCCGAGCATCTCATAGAGGGCGTCGTACAGGGGACGCAGATAGGGGTCGACCTTTTGCACCAGATCGCCGGGCAGGAAGCCCAGGCGCTCGCCCGCCTCCACCGCCGGGCGCACCAGCACCAGGCGCCGCACCTGATCGCGCTCGAGTGCCTCCACGGCGCTGGCCACGGCCAGGTAGGTCTTGCCGGTGCCGGCCGGGCCGATGCCGAAGTTGATGTCGTGGTGCAGGATGTTCCACAGATAGCGCGCCTGATTGGGGCCGCGCCCGCGGATCAGGCCGCGCCGGGTGCGGATCACCACCTCCTCCGGCGTCACCTCGACGGCAGCCGGCAGCAGGTCGTCGGCACCGGCCTCCTGCAGGAACAGATGCACCTTGGCCGGTACCAGCACCTCTTCGGCGGTGGCCTTGTACAGGGCCTCCAGCACGGCAGTGGCGACGCTCACCGCCTGCGGCTCGCCCACCACGCGAAACTGGCTGCCGCGGTTGTTGATCTCCACGCCGAGACGGCGCTCGATCTGCCGCAAATGCTCGTCCAGGTGGCCGCACAGGTTGGCCAACCGTTCGTTGTCGACCGGTTCCAGCAGCAGGTCCTGGGCTTCGCGATCGGGATGCAAGGGGATATCGACTATGGCACTGGCCATCAGCAGTTCACCGCATGACGCGGGGCCTGGAGGCCCAGCTCCTCGCAGGAGACGAAGCGGCCGCGCAGAGAGTTGGGCAGGGCCTCGGTAATGAGCACTTCGGCGAAGTGGCCGAGCAGTTGCTCCGGCCCCTGGAAGTTGACCACCCGGTTGTTCTCGGTACGGGCCGCCAGCATGCGCGGGTCCTTGCGCGAGTGGCGGTCCACCAGCACCTTCTGCAGCGTGCCCACCATGCGCTGGCTGATGGCCGCCGCCTGCCGGTTGAACAGGTCGATGACCTGCTGCAAGCGCTCCTTCTTCACCTCCAGCGGCACGTCGTCGGGCAGACTGGCGGCCGGGGTGCCGGGGCGCGGGCTGTAGATGAAGCTGAAGCTCTGGTCGAAGCCGACCTCCTCGATCAGGCGCAGCGTGGCCTGGAAGTCGGCCTCGCTCTCGCCGGGGAAGCCGACGATGATGTCGGTGGACAGCGACAGATCGGGGCGGATGGCGCGCAGTTTGCGCACCTTGGCCTTGTATTCCAGAGCGGTGTGCTTGCGCTTCATCGCCGCCAGGATGCGGTCCGAGCCGCTCTGCACCGGCAGGTGCAGATGCCCGGCCAGCTTGGGCACCTCGGCGTAGGCCTGGATCAGCCGCTCGGAGAACTCCAGCGGATGCGAGGTGGTGTAGCGGATGCGCTCGATGCCGTCGACGGCGGCGATGTACTCGACCAGCAGCGCCAGATCGGCCAGCGTACCGTCTTCCATCGGCCCGCGGTAGGCGTTGACGTTCTGCCCGAGCAGGGTGACCTCGCGCACGCCCTGGGCGGCGAGCATGGCGACCTCGGCCAGCACGTCGTCGAACGGCCGGCTCACCTCCTCGCCGCGGGTATAGGGCACCACGCAGAAGGTGCAGTACTTGCTGCAGCCCTCCATGATGGAGACGAAGGCAGTCGGCCCCTCGGCGCGCGGCTCGGGCAGGTGATCGAACTTCTCGATCTCGGGGAAGGAAACGTCGACCACCGCGCCGTGCGCCTGCCACACTTGGCGCAGCATGTTGGGCAGGCGGTGCAGGGTCTGCGGGCCGAAGACGATATCGACGAACGGTGCGCGCGCG
>DATLYF010000103.1:0-5735 GCA_035575095.1 Candidatus Competibacteraceae bacterium | reverse complement strand
TTCAGCGCTCCAGGTACTGCAACTTGTTCGGCTTGCCGTCCCACTCTTCGGCGTCCGGCGGTGCGTCCTTCTTCGCCGTGATGGTGGGCCAGAGCTTGGCCAGCTCGGCATTGAGTGCGAGGAAATGCTCCTGACCAGGGGGCACGTCATCCTCGGCGAAGATGGCCTCAGCCGGACACTCGGGTTCGCACAGGGTGCAATCGATGCACTCGTCGGGATCGATGACCAGGAAGTTGGGGCCCTCGTGGAAACAATCCACCGGGCAGACTTCCACGCAGTCGGTGTACTTGCACTTGATGCAGTTCTCGGTCACAACAAAAGTCATGGGCGATGTCCTCGGCTAAAGGCGCGATCTATCATCTTACCTGGCCAGGCAAGGTAGGTTAAATAGAGATTGGACATATCCGTATAACCGCGCGCCCTCAGGACAGCAGCGCCTTGAGCTGATAAAGCAGCTCCAGTGCCTGGCGCGGGCTGAGATCGTCGGGATCGACGCTGCGCAGCCGTTCCAGTGCCGGATGGGGCGGGGCGATGAACAACTCCAGTTGCCCCTCGGAGCGCCGCCGTCCGACCGCCGGAGCATGGCTGATGCGGTGTGCAGGGTGCAGGCCGTGCCCTTCCAGTTCGCCCAAGTAACGCTTGGCCTGAGCCACCACTTCGGCCGGGATGCCGGCCAGCGCCGCCACCTGCAGGCCGTAGCTGCGGTTCGCCGGCCCCTCCTGGACCTGATGCAGAAAGACGATGCCATCGCCGTGCTCTACCGCATCCAGATGGACATTGGCCATGAGCGGATATTGCTGCGGCAACCGCGTCAGCTCGAAATAGTGAGTGGCGAACAGAGTGTAGGCACGACGCTTTTCCGCTAAGTGTACGGCGCAGGCCCAGGCCAGGGCCAGGCCATCGAAAGTGCTGGTACCGCGGCCGATTTCGTCCATCAGCACCAGGCTGTGTTCGCTGGCATTGTGCAGGATATTGGCCGTCTCGGTCATTTCCACCATGAAGGTGGAGCGGCCCGAGGCCAGGTCGTCGGCGGCGCCGATGCGGGTGAAGATGCGGTCGATCGGGCCGAGCACCGCGCGCCTCGCCGGCACGAAGCTGCCGATGTGGGCGAGCAGCACGATCAGCGCGGTCTGGCGCATGAAGGTGGACTTGCCGCCCATGTTGGGGCCGGTGACGATGAGCATGCGCCGGCCTTCGTCCAGGCGCAGGTCGTTGGCGACGAAAGGTGTGTCGAGGGCCTGTTCCACCACCAGATGGCGGCCGCCCTCGATGTGCAGGCCGGAGGTCATTACCAATTCGGGGCGGGTGAGGCGCAGGTGCTCGGCGCGCTCGGCCAGGTTGGCCAGCACGTCCAGCTCGGCCAGAGCGGCGGCACACTCGCGCAGCGGCGCGAGGCTGGTGATGAGGCGCTCCAGCAGCTCGTCGTACAGCACCCGCTCGCGGTTGAGGGCCTGCTCGCGGGCGCCCAGCACCTTGGTTTCGAATTCGCGCAATTCGGGGATGATATAGCGCTCCACCCCCTTGAGCGTTTGGCGGCGGTGGTAGTAAGCCGGCACCGCCTCGGCCTGGCTGCGGCTGAGTTCGATATAGTAGCCGTGCACCCGGTTATAGCCGACTTTGAGATTGCCGATCCCGGTGCGCACGCGCTCCCGCGCTTCCAACTCCAGCAAATACTGCTCGCCGTGCTCGCTCAAATCGCGCAAGCGGTCCAGTTCGGCGTCATAACCCCGGGCGATCACCCCACCGTCGCGCAGCATCGGGGGCGGAGACTCCACCAGGGCGCGGCATAGCAGCGCATGGAGTGCGGGCTGCTCCGCGGCGAGTCGTGCCAGGTGCCGCAGTAATGGGCTGGCGAGCACTGCCAGCCGCTCCTGGAGTTGCGGCAGTCGGCCGAGGGCGTTGCGCAGGGCGGTCAGATCGCGCGGCCGTGCCGATTTCAGGGCCACTCGGGCGAGGATACGCTCGATATCGCCGATGCCGCGCAACACCTCGCGCAGCGTTTCGTGGTGGGCACCGTCGAGCAGTTCGCCGACGGCGTCATGGCGCTCGGCCAGCATCGCGCGATCGCGTAAGGGGCGGTGCAGCCAGCGCCGCAGCAGCCGGCCGCCCATGGCGGTGACGGTATGGTCCATGACCCCGGCCAGAGTGTGCTCGGGGTGGCCGCTCAGGCTCACTTCCAGCTCCAGATTGCGGCGGCTGGCGGCATCGAGGATGATGCTGTCCTCGCGCCGTTCCACCCTGAGCGCGGTGAGGTGGGGCAGGGTGCTCTTCTGGGTGTCCTTGACGTACTGCAGCAGACAGCCGGCGGCGGCGATGGCCAGCCGCAGATCCTGGCAGCCGAAGCCGTCCAGGCTGTGCGTGGCGAACTGCTGGCAGAGCAGGCGCTCGGCGCTGTCGTACGCGAAATACCAGGAGGGGCTACGGCGCAGGCCGGGATGTTCGGCCAGACAGGCAGGCGGGGTGGCGTCCTCGGACAGCAGCACCTCGGCCGGCTTGAGGCGCTCCAGCTCGCTCGCCAGGGCCTCCTCGTCCTCCACCTCGGTGACGATGAAGCGGCCGCCGGACAGTTCCAGGTGGGCCAGGCCCCAACGCTCGCCCTGGCGGTGCAGAGCCAACAGCAGATTGTCGCGGCGTTCCTCCAGCAGCGCCTCGTCGGTCAGCGTGCCGGGGGTGACGATGCGTACTACTTGGCGCTCCACCGGCCCCTTGCTGGTATTGGGGTCGCCGATCTGCTCGCAGATGGCCACCGACTGGCCGAGCTTGACTAGCTTGGCCAGATAGCTCTCCACCGAATGGAACGGCACCCCGGCCATGGGAATGGGCTGGCCGGCGGACTGGCCGCGGCTGGTGAGGGTGATGTCCAGGAGTCGGGCCGCCTGGCGGGCGTCTTCATAGAACAGTTCGTAGAAATCCCCCATGCGGTAGAACAGCAAGACGTGGGGATATTGGGCCTTGATGCGCAGATACTGCTGCATCATCGGCGTGTGCTGTTCCAGTCGGGAGAGAATGTTCGAGGTGGTTGCGGTCATGGGCGGCAGTGTAGCGAAAGCGGCCGGCCATGCACTATAGTGGGATCCGATCCCTCTGCCCTGCGGGCAGGATTCCCAACGATAAGACACGAAATGGGTTTCCGGTTATGAAGCATCGCTGTGCCGGGCTGCTGGCCCTGTTACTCTCGACCGCCGCTCTCGCCCAGGAGCCCGCCGATCTGGATTCCATTCGCCGGCTGGCGGAGAATGGCGACCGGGCCACGGCACTGGCCAAGCTGGATCAGGCCATCGCCAGTAACGAAAACGACATCCAGGCGCGCTTCCTCAAGGGGCTGCTGCTCAGCGAGCAGGGTGATACCCATGGTGCCGAGGAGGTGTTCAGCGACATTGTCCGGCGCTATCCGCGCCTGCCCGAGGCTTACAACAACCTGGCAGTGCTCTATGCCGGCGAAGGCGAGTACGAGAAGGCTCGCGGTGCTCTGCTGAGCGCCATTGGCAACGCCCCCGACTACCCAGGGGTGCGCGCCAATCTAGGTGATCTCTATGTCAAAATGGCCGCCGATGCCTACCGCAAGGCGCTGGAACTGAATCCCGCCGACCAGGCCTCACAGGCCAAGCTCAAGGTGCTGGAACAGTTGTTCGGCGGCAGCGGTGGCTGAAAGCCGTGAGCGACGAGCTGCCCGCCGTATCCAGCCGCCGGTTGTTTCTGGCGCTGTGGCCAGAGCCGGCCGATCAGCAGCGCTGGGCCGCTCTGGCCCGGCAGTTGCGCGGCGGACGGCTGGTGCATCCGGACAATCTGCATCTCACCCTGGTGTTCTTCGGTTCGACTACACCGCAGCGTGAGGCTTGTTACCGGCAGACGCTGGCCGGGTTGACGCTGCCCGAGCTGGAGTTGGAGCTGGATACGCTGGGGTACTGGCCCCGCCCGCGCGTGCTGTGGCTCGGCCCGAGCTGCATGCCGCCGGCGCTGCCCGAGCTGGTGGCGGAACTGCAGAACCGCCTCGTTGCCTGCGGCCACAGGCCGGAGACCCGGCCCTACCAGGCCCACATCACCCTGGCCCGCCACCATCCCGGGCCCGCCCCCGTCTTTCCCGAGACGGCGCCGCTGCGCTGGCGGCCACGGCGGCTGGTGCTGGTGGAATCCCTCTCCACGCCGCACGGGGTGCGCTACCTGCCGCGTCACGAATGGCACAGGGACTAGGTCCCACAAGTTATCTATGAAATAATCGCATATTACGCTTGCGCGGAGGCGCAGGTGTTCTGCGTGCGATGCATCGACGAGGTGAGGGAATGGACGAGAACAAGCGAAAGGCCCTGGCAGCGGCCCTGTCGCAGATCGAGCGGCAGTTCGGCAAGGGCTCCGTCATGCGCCTGGGCGACGCCGGAGCGGCACGGGATGTGCAAGCCGTCTCGACGGGCTCCCTGGGGCTGGACATTGCGCTGGGCATCGGTGGTCTGCCGCGAGGGCGCATCATCGAGGTCTACGGTCCCGAGTCCTCGGGCAAGACTACGCTGACCCTGCAGGTGATCGCCGAGGTGCAGCGTCAGGGTGGCACGGCCGCCTTCGTCGATGCCGAGCACGCCCTGGATCCGGTCTACGCCGGCAAGCTCGGCGTGAACGTCGACGACTTGCTGGTGTCGCAGCCCGACACCGGCGAGCAGGCTCTGGAGATCACCGACATGCTGGTGCGCTCCGGCGCCGTGGACGTGGTGGTGGTGGACTCGGTGGCGGCACTCACGCCCAAGGCCGAGATCGAGGGCGAGATGGGTGATGCCCACATGGGCCTGCAGGCGCGGCTGATGTCCCAGGCGCTGCGCAAGCTCACCGCCAACATCAAGCGTGCCAATACGCTGGTGATCTTCATCAACCAGATCCGCATGAAGATCGGAGTGCTGTTCGGCAACCCCGAGACCACTACCGGCGGCAATGCCCTGAAGTTCTATGCCTCGGTGCGCCTGGACATCCGGCGCATCGGCTCGATCAAGAAGGGCGATGAGGTGATCGGCGCCGAGACTCGGGTCAAGGTGGTGAAGAACAAGGTGGCGCCGCCGTTCAAGCAGGCCGAGTTCGAGATCCTCTACGGCGAGGGCATCAACCGCCTGGGCGAGATCGTCGACCTCGGCGTGAGCGCCGGCCTGATCGAGAAGTCCGGCGCCTGGTACAGCTACAACGGCAGCCGTATCGGCCAGGGCAAGGACAACGCCCGCGCCTATCTCAGGGAGAACCCGGAGCTGGCCCGCGAACTGGAGGCCAAGATCCGCGCGCACTTCCTGGCGACGCCGATGAGCGCCGCCACGGTCGAAGCCGACGACGATCTGCCCGGCGGTGGCGACGAGGAGTTCTGAGGAGAGCGCCGCAGCGCTGCGCGGGCGGCTGCGGCGCACTGCCCTCGGGCTGCTGGCTCGGCGCGACCATACCCGTCTGGAACTGCGCCAGAAGCTGCTCGCGCGCAACTTCCCGGAAACCGAGGTGACGGCCGAGCTGGCCCGGCTGGAGGCGGAGGGCCTGTTGAGCGAGCGGCGCTTTGCCGAGGTCTACGCCCACAGCCGGCTGGACAAGGGCTACGGTCCGCTGCGGGTGAGCCGCGAGCTCAAGGAGCGTGGCGTGGCCGACGAGGTGGTGGCCGAGACCCTGGCGGTCCTGGACGAGTTCTGGGCGCGCCGACTCGCCGAGCTGGTCCGCCGCCGCTTCGGCGGGCCGCCGGCCGATGCCGTCGAGCGGGAGCGCCGGCAGCGTTTCCTGCG
>DATLYF010000102.1:0-20995 GCA_035575095.1 Candidatus Competibacteraceae bacterium | reverse complement strand
GCTGCCGCGGGACTAGGAACAGGGCAATACGGCAGGGATGCCGCCCACGGCCGGCCGCCGCTTGTCTCTGCGGATGAACTCGATTAGGGTGGGGCGCCAACGATAACAACCCCATCTGCAGCCCCGGCTTCGTCGGCTGGCCCTGGGTCTGATCATGCACAGTCAGCGCTACAAGCGGTTCCTGACCTGCCTCGCCCTCGCCGGAGTGTATTACCTCAGCGGCAAGATGGGGCTTGCACTGGCGTTCATCTATCCCACCGCCACCACCATCTGGCCGCCCTCTGGCATCGCCCTGGCCGCTCTGCTGCTGCTGGGCTGGCGCTGCCTGCCGGGGATCGCCCTCGGGGCTCTGCTCGTCAACCTCGGCATCGGCAATCCTTGGCCGGTGGCCCTGGGCATCGCCGCCGGCAATGCCCTGGAAGCGCTCACCGCCTACCTGTTGCTGATCCGGGTGTGCCGGTTCCGCAACCCCATGGAGCGGATGCGCGATGTGCTGGCCCTGGTCTTTCCCGCCGCTCTCGGCGCTACCCTGGTGAGCGCGGTGTTGGGGCCGCTCTGCCTGGGGCTGGGCGGGGATATGGCCTGGTCGCAGTACTTCGACGTGCTGCTGATTTGGTGGGTCGGCGACGGCCTGGGAATACTGGTTGTCACTCCGTTCCTGCTCACCTGGGCGCGGCGTCCGTTCTGGCCGACGCAGCCCCGGGAGCGGCTAGAGCTCATTACCCTGGTGGGAATGGTGACGCTGCTGGCGCTGCTGGTATTCGAACTGCCCTCCCTGTTCGAGCATTGGCCCAAGCTGCAGCCCATCTATCTCTATACCCTGTCCTACGCGCTGTTCGCGTTGCTCATCTGGATCGCCATCCGCCACCGACCGCGGGAGATCGGTCTGCTCAATCTGATCCTGGCGGGCATCGCGGTGTGGGGCACGGTGTGCGGCATGGGGCCGTTCGCTACCGCCAGCACGGCGCAGAGCATGTTGCTGCTGCAGGGCTTCCTGGCGGTGATGGTGGTTACCTCCCTCAGCCTGGCCGCCGCCAACAGCGAACGCCTGCATACCGAGTGGCGCCTGCTGGCCAGTGAACAGCGCTTCCGTGACGTGGTCAACGCCGCCGGCGAGTATGTCTGGGAAGTGGACGGCGACCTACGCTACCGCTACCTCTCGGAACGGGTCGAGACGGCCCTGGGCTATCCGCCCCAGGCGCTGCTGGGCCGGCAGCCGCTGGATCTGGTGCCGGCCGCGGAGCGGCAGCAACTGCGCGATTGGCTCGGTGAGCTGCGCCGCCGGGGCTGGGGTTCGGCCAGTCTGGAGCTGCGCATGCTGCGCGGCGACGGAGAGCTGGCCTGGCAACGGCTGAGCGCCATGCCCATCCGCGGCGCCGGCAATGAGGTGGTGGGGCTGCGCGGTACCGGCCTGGATATCACCGAGCGCAAGCGCGCGCAAGACCATATCGAGCGCCTCGCTACCCGCGATCCCCTGACCGGCCTGGCCAACCGGCCGCTGCTGCTGGATCGCTTGCAGCATGCCATCCACGCGGCGCGGCGCAAGCGCCGTCGGCTGGCCCTGCTGTGCATCGATCTGGACCGTTTCAAGACCATCAACGACTCCCTGGGCCACCCGATAGGGGACGAATTGCTCAAGGCGGTGGCGCTGCGGCTGCAGGACTGCCTGAGTCAGGAGGACAGTGTGGCCCGCCTGGGGGGGGATGAGTTCGTGGTGATCCTGGAGGAGATGCACAGTGTCGCCGATGCCGGCTTGCTGGCCCGTCGCCTGCTGGCGGCGGTCGATCGGCCCTATCAGGTCGACGGTCATACCCTGAATTCGACTTGTAGCATCGGCATCAGTCTCTACCCCAACGATGGCGAGGACGGCCAGACCTTGCTGCGTAACGCCGACGCTGCCCTCTATCACGCCAAGGGGCTGGGGCGCAACAACTACCAGTTCTTCTCGCCCCAGCTCAGCGAGCGGGCGCTGGAGCGACTGCGCCTGGAGAACGATCTGCGCCTGGCGCTGGAGCGCGGTGAGTTCGAACTCTGGTACCAGCCCCAGCGCGAGCTGGAGAGCGGCCGCCTGGTGGCCGCGGAGGCGCTGCTGCGCTGGCATCACCCCGAGCGCGGTCTGCTCGCGCCCGGGGTGTTCATGGCTATCGCCGAGGAGACCGGGCTGATCCAGCCGATCGGCGAATGGGTGCTGCGCCAAGCCTGCCACCAGCAGCGCCAATGGAGCGAGCAGGGTTTCGACTGGTTGCGGCTGGCGGTGAATCTGTCGGTGGTGCAGTTCAACGGCGCCTTGGAGCAACGCGTGCAGGCGGCCTTGCGCGATAGCGGCGCCGACCCGCGCCGACTGGAATTTGAGATCATCGAGAGCGCACTGCTGCAGAATACGGGCGAGAACATCCGTATCCTGCGCCGGCTCAGTGCCTTGGGCAGCGGGCTGGCCATCGACGATTTCGGCACCGGCTATTCCGCCCTCAGCTATCTCAAGCGTTTCCCCATCGATGCTCTCAAGATCGACCGCTCCTTCGTGCGCGATCTGCGGGTGAGCGCCGACGACGCCGCCATCATCGGCGCCATCATCGCCCTGGCCCACAGCCTTGATCTGCGGGTGGTGGCCGAGGGCGTAGAGACCCAGGAACAGTTGCACAAGCTGCGCGAGCTCGGCTGCTGCGACGGCCAAGGCCATCTGCTGGGCGGAGCCTGTCCGGCTGCCGAGTTCACGCAACGGTTCCTGTCAACGATGGCAGTGGAGCACGAAGTTGCGCGTTCCGCGCCGAGTCCGAGGTAATGCCGACGCCTGGCTATCTTCCGGGGCCTCACCCTAGCCCTCTCCCGCAGGCGGGAGAGGGAATGCCAGCTATCAGAGCCCGCCGGCGTCGGCCTCCGGCAAGCCCGCGCGGCGCTGCTGCCAGCGTTCCAGCCAACCCAGAATCTCCCGCAGCGGCAGCGGCAGGCTGAAGTACCGCCCCTGACCGGCATGGCAGCCGAGGGCCCGCAGCTGCATCAGGCTCTCGCTGGTCTCGATGCCCTCGGCCACTACCCGCAGGTTGAGGCGCTGCCCAAGCTCGATGGTGGAGCGGACGATGGCGGCGGCGTCGGCGGAGCGGCGCAGATCGATCACGTATTCCTTGTCCACCTTCAGCTCGCTGAAGGGCAGATAGTAGAGCTGGTCTACCGAGGCGTAGCCCTTGCCCAGATCATCGTAGGACAGGGCGATGCCCTTGAGGCGTAGCCGGGTGAGGATGTCCATGCTGCGCGAGGGCATCGGAGCGCGGACGCTCTCGGTGATCTCCAGGGCGAGCTGGGACGGCTCCACGCCATGGTCCTCCAGCAGGGTGTGGATGCGCTCGGGCAGCTCCAAGTCCTCAAGCAGCAGCGGCGAGAGATTGACCGACAGGCGCAGGCCCGGCTGCACCGCCAGCAGGAAATTGAAGTCCTGTAGCGCCTGACGCAGCAGGCTGAAGGTGAGGGCCTCGATCAGGCCGGTGCTCTCGGCCAGGGCGATGAAATCGGCCGGCGGCAGCAGGCCGTGCTGGGGATGGTGCCAGCGCGCCAGCACCTCGGCACCGGTGACCTGCAGGGTGCGCAGGTCGAGCTGCGGCTGGTAGTAAGGCAGAATAGCGCCGTTGTGGATCGCCTCCTCCAGTTCGCCCTGGGCGATCAGCTGGATCACCGAGGGCGAGCTGCGTTCGGCGCGGTAGAACGCCTCCAGTACCCGCTGCAGCGCTGCCAGCTCCAGTGGCTTCTGCAGCGTGGCCAGGATGTTCAGGCCGAGGGACTCGCCGAGCCGCTTCGAGGTGTTGATGATGCGCTCGTCTATGCCGCTCATCAGCACGATGCCGGCGCTGGAATCCTGATCCGCCAGGTAGCGCAGCAGCTGCACGCCGTCGCGCTGCGCCATCTGCAGGTCGAGCAGGATGATGTCCGGGCGGAAGCTCGCGTAGACCGACTCGAACGCCAGCGGATCGTCCAGCACCTGACTCACCAGCTCGGCACTCTTCAGCGCCCGCTGGGCCAGGCGGCCGATGCGGGCATCGTCGTCTACGATCAATAGTCGTTTTTCCTGCATGTGACGTCTCCTACGCGGACACGTTGTCCGCGTCCAGTACCTGTCGTATCAGCTGCGCCAGCTGCGCCTTGCTGTAGGGTTTGTGGAGCAGCGGCCAGCGGGTGCCGGCATCCGAGCGGTTCACCTCGGCGGCGCGATCGAAGCCGGTGGTGAGTACCACCCGCAGTTCCGGCCGGGCAGTGCGCACCAGATGCGCCAACTGCCGCCCGTTGAGGCCGCCGGGCATCATCACGTCACTGAATAGCAGGTCGATGTCGTTGCGGCTCTCCAGCATAGTCAGAGCCTCGTGGCCGTCGCCGGCCACCAGCACCCGGTAGCCCAGCTCGCGCAGGTAGCGCGCCGCCAGGCTGCGCACCCGCGGCTCGTCCTCCACGACCAGCAGCGTCTCGCTGCCGGCGGGCAACCCCTTGCCCGAGATGGCCTTGGCCGTGGCGTCCCGCCCCGCGGTGAGGCCGGTGGCGGGCAGCAGCAGGTGCACGGTAGTGCCCTGGCCCGGTTCGCTCTCCAGCCAGAGGTGGCCGCCGGACTGCTTGAGGAAGGTGTAGGCCATGGCCAGCCCGAGTCCCGTGCCCTTGCCCGGTTCCTTGGTGGTGAAGAATGGCTCGCAGGCGCGGGCGAGCACTTCGGGGGGCATACCGCAGCCGGTGTCGCGAATGTCCAGTTTCAGATAGTCGCCGGCCGGCAGATTGAGCTGGATGGGCGTGGCCGGATCGGCAAGCTCCAGCGCCAGGGTGACCTTGCCCCCATGGGGCATGGCGTCGCTGGCGTTGATCATCAGATTGACCAGCACGCTCTCGAAGCGGTGGCGATCGAGCAGCGCCCAGTACTCGCCGCCCGGCTGCCAGCGCAGCTCCAGCTCCACATCGTCGCGCAACGCCCGGCGCAGCAGGCGCTCGATGCCCAGGATCAGGGCGCTAAGCTCGGTGGGGCTGGTCTCCAGCGCCTGGCCGCGGGCGAACAGCAGCATCTGCCGGGTCAGTTCGCGCCCGTCCCGTGCGGCGGAACGAGCATCCTCGACCAGCTCCTGGAGCTCGCTGTCGGTAGGCAGGCTGAGGGCGAGCAGTTCCAGATTGCCGCTGATGATGGTGAGCAGGTTGTTGAAGTCGTGGGCGATGCCGCCGGTGAGCTGGCCCACCGCCTCCATCTTCCGCGCCTGCATGAGCTGCTGGCCCTGCAGTTTCTGCACAGTGATGTCCAACACCACGCCGATCAGGTAGTCGACGGCGCCATCGCCACGGCGCACGGCGCTCATCGAGGCCAGCACCTGCAGCTTGCGGCCGTCTTTGTGGCGCAGCGATTTCTCGACGGTGTAGCGATCGCGCTGGCCGGTGCCGAGTTCGTGCAGGAGCGGCGCCTCGCGCCCCAGATCGTCAGCCCAGGTCAGTTCCGGCCAGGGGATGCGCAGCAACTCCTCGCGCTCGTAGCCGAGCATCCCGCAGAAGGCGCGGTTGGCGTCCAGCCAGTTGCCGTCCAGGCGCGCCATGAAGATGCCGGTCAGGTCCTGCTCGAAGTAGCTGCGGAAGCGCTGCTCGCTGGCGCGCAGGGCGGCCTCGGCCTGCATGCGTTCGCTGATGTCCTTGCAGACCAGGAGGATGCAGCCTTGACCCTGCAGATCGAGCAGGCTGACGGAGGCTAGGGCGAAGCCCAGTTCGCCGCTCTTGCGCTGGAAGAAGCAT
Source organism: Candidatus Competibacteraceae bacterium (assembly GCA_035575095.1). GTDB lineage: Bacteria > Pseudomonadota > Gammaproteobacteria > Competibacterales > Competibacteraceae > DATLYF01. The sequence continues at coordinate 15,256 of DATLYF010000102.1, read as the reverse complement.
TCGGCGTTGCGGATCTGGCCATTGCGGTGCAGTTGAGCCAGCAGGTTGTCCTGCAGCTCCGGATCGGTCCACAGCGGGATGAGATGGGCCAGCGGCTGCCCCAACACCTCCTCGCGGCGCAAGCCGCTGATCTGCTCGAAGGCCTGGTTGACGTCGACGCAGTGCCCGTCGGCCACGGCGCAGATGAGGATGGGATCGGGGCAGGTCTGGAACACCGTGGCGAACTTGCGCTTGGAGGTGCGCAGGGCGTGCTCCATGGCGCGCTGTTCGGTGACGTCCTCGCCGCAACTGAGAAGGCCATTGATGCGGCCGTCGCGCTCGTGCAGGATGCGGTTGCGCCAGAGAATGAGGCGCTGGCCCCGGCGGGTGCGCACCGGATGCTCGAACACGCTGGCCTCGGGCAGAGGGTCACCGCGCATGGCCTGCTCGAACACCGGACGCAGCAGCCCGCGCCAGTGGCTGTCCAGGGCCAGCTCGAACCAGTCTCGGCCACGCAGTTCGGCCTCGGAATAGCCGAGGATGGTGCAGCCCTTGCGGTTGATGCGCTCGACCCGGCCGTTAGGGTTCAGCACTAGCAGGATGACCTCGGCCATGTCCAGGTACTGTTCGGCGCGGTCGCGCTCGATCTGCAGCGCTCGCAGGGCCTGCTCGCGCGCGCTCACGTCGAGCCATGCCCAGACCCGGCCGATCACTCGCTCCTGCCAGTACAGCGGGCGTACCTGTACGTAGAACACACGGCCGTCGCGGAAGCGGATGTCGGCGACATGGTAGCTCGCGGTTTCGGCGTTGGCAGCCGAGCTCAGCCGTGCCCAGTCGTTGAAGTCGAGGAACAAATGGGCGGCCTCCTCCTCGACGAAATCGGCGTTCTGGCCGATGTGCAGGCGGCGCTCGTCGACCTGGAACAGCTCGATGTAGCGCTGGTTGCAACCGATCAGATTGCCCTCCGTATCCACCGCCGCCACCGCCTCCGAGACCGCTTCCAAGGTGGCGCGGATCAGGGCGTGCAGGGCAACGATGCGGGCCGGGCGCAGGGCGCCGTTGTCCAGGCCCTGGAGAATGCTGACCGGAGTGGCCGTGGGCTGCTGCCCGGTTTTCAGATCAGTGACGTCGATGAGACTGAGCAGGCGGCTGTCGTGGTCGAAGCGCTGCACGCTGGCGCGCAGGCAACGTCCGTTGCGCAGCCACAGATCGCAGCGCCCGGGGGCATCGCGCAGGAAGTCGAGCAGCCAGGTGGCGGCATCGACGTCGGCGGGAAAGGACCGGTCCCGGGCCAGCCACTGCTCGTCCAGCAGATGGCAGAAGGCGGTGCTGTCCAGTCCGGCCAGCATACGCTCATAGAGCGCCCCGAACAGGCTGGCGGCGGCGTGGTTCCAATAGCCCAGACGTTCGCCGCCGTCGAACAGCAGCACCGCCTGGGGCAGATGGTCGAGGAGAGCGCCGGGATCGGCGGCGGGGGTCAGTCCGGGGCGCTGTGGACTGGCGGCCATGGGATCTCCTTCCTGGGGGCGGACAAACACGGGAAGCGCCGGGCATGGTGTCCCGTCGTCCTTGGGATGGCCGCCCGCTGGCAGCCATCCCTCTCTCCACACTTTAAAGAGGCCGCGCCGCCCTCTGTCAAGCTCGGGAAAGCGCGGAGGTCGGCGGAGCCGGTCAGCGCACCGGCAACTCCAGCGGCTGACGGCTTAGCACCTCGCAGCCGCTCTCGGTGACCCGCACTGTGTGGCCCAGGGTCATGGCCTGGTCGGCCTCGCTGTCCATGAGGATCATGTGCAGGAAGAACACCATGTTGGGCTGGGCGATGACCGGATTGCCGGTGTAGAGCATGGGCCAATCCATCCAGGTGGGAGTGTAGGTGGTGCCCTGGCTGTAGCCGCAGGCATTGAGCCGGGCGTGGTGAAAGCCGTGGGCGTCCATCACCCGGGCATGGGCGTCGAACACCTCGCCGATGGGACGCCCGGGTCGCAGCGCCTCCTGGCTGGCCTGCAGGGCCTCGAGGCAGGCGGCGTGCATGGCGATGTGATGGGCGCTGGGTTTGCCGACGATGACGGTGCGCATCATGCTGGCGTGATAATGGCGGTAAGCGCCGGCCCACTCGAGCGTGAGCTGGTCCTGGGCGTCGAGATGACGGCGGCCGGTGAAATAGCGGCACAGTAGTGCATCGTGGCCGGAGCCGATGATGTACTCGTTGCCTGGATAGTCACCGCCGCCCTTGAATACCGCGCCCTGCATGGCGGCCAGGATATCGCCCTCGAAGGCGCCGGGGCGCACCAGCTCCAGCGCCGCGTCCAGGGCGTCGTCGGCCAGTTGTGCAGCGCGGCGTACGTAGGCCAGCTCGGCCTCGCTCTTTACCACCCGCAGCCGGCTCACCAGATCGGAGGCATCCTCCAGGGTGCAAAAGCCGTCGAGCGCCGCTTCCACCTTGCGCCAGTTGGCCGCAGTCAGCCCGTAGGCGTCCAGCTCGATGCCCAGCTTCTTACCCTTGCCGCCATGCTCGGCGAGGATGTCACGCAGTTCCAGGGCAGGATTGTGCCCGGCCCGGTCCACCCAGATGCGGATGTCCTGAATCACCGAGGTGTGGCGCGCCTGCCGCAGATCCGGGGCGCGGGTGAGCAGGGTCATGCGGCCGTCGGCGCCCAGGTACAGGCACTGGAAGAAGCAGTAGCCGAAGCTGTCGAAGCCGGTCAGATAGAACATGCTCTCCTGACGGAAGATCAGCAGCCCGTCCAGGCCGCGCTCGCTCATGCTGCGGCAGGCCGCCTGACGGCGCGCTGCCAGCTCTTGTTCACTGAAATGGATGGCCATGATGCCCGGGTCCTCATGGTGTGGTGGTTGCAGAGGATGAATTAATGACAAAAAACCGATAATTTGTCATCGATGATATGAGTCCGCCCTGCGCACCTATTCGAAAAATGCATGGCGCCTCGCCGGGGCTGGCGGCCCTGGCGGCGCTGCTCGCCGCTACTTTCGCCGCCTATCTGAGGCCGGACCTGATGCCGCTGTGGAACAATCTGCGCTTGTGCGGCTGAGCGCGCTCAGGGCGAAAACGGCCACACCCAGGGGATGATGCTCAGCGCCACGATGCCGGCGATGAAATTGAGCGGTATGCCGACCCGCAGATAGTCGCTGAAGTGGTAGCCGCCGGGGCCGTAGACCATGAGGTTGGTCTGGTAGCCGATGGGGGTGGAGAAGCTGGCCGAGGCCGCCATCATCAGGGCGATGACGAAGGGCAGGGGATCCACCCCCATGGCCTTGGCGGTGGAGAGGATGATGGGAAACATCAGTGCCGCCACCGCATTGTTGGTGATGAGTTCGGTGAGCAGGGCGCTCAGGGCGTAGACCGTGACCAGCACCAGCCAGGGATGGTCGTAGCCCACCAGGCCGATGACGCCGTTGGCGATGGCGGCGGCGGCGCCGGTCACTTCCAGAGCGCTGCCCAGGCCAAAGGCCGCGGCAATGGCCAGCAGCACCTGGGTGTCCATCTGCCGCCGCGCCTCCGCGATCCGGCAACAACCGAACAGGATCATCAGCCCAGCGCCGATGAGGGCAGCGTTGAGCATACTGGTCACGCCCAGGGTGGCGGCCGCCACCAGGCCGAGCAGGATCGCCCAGGACAGCCAGGCGCGCTCGAAGCGCGGCGGCGTGGAGTCGTCCACGCTGCTGATCAGCAGGAAGTCGGGGGAGTTGCGGTGGCGCTCGATGAACACCGGGCGCGTCTCCAGGAGCAGGGTATCGGCCGGCTGCAGGCGGATGTTGCCGAGCTTGCCCTGCACCCGCTTGCCGTCGCGGGCCACGGCGATCACCGAGGCGCCGTACACGGTACGGAAGCGGCCGCCGGCGATGGTCTCGTTGAGCAGGGCGCAGCGGCTGGAGACCACCACCTCCACCAGGCAGCGCTCGGGGTACTGGGCTTCCAGCTGGAACTGGCGCTCGGCCGAGGGTTTGAGACCTTTGATGCGCTGCAGTTCCACCACCGACTCGGTGAGGCCGACGAACACCAGGCGGTCGTCGGCGCGCAGCCGCTCGTTGGAACCGACGGCGGCGATGATCGCACCGTCGCGCTCGATCTCCACCAGATACAGGCCGGCCAGATGGCGCAGCCCGGCCTGCTCCACGGTCTTGCCCTCCAGCGGTCCGCCTTTCTCTACCGTCATCTCGACGGTGTATTCCTTGGGGTTGCGGAAGCTGGCCGCCGCCGGCAGCCGCTCCGGCAGCAGCCGGCGCCCCACGAAGAGTAGGTAGAGCAGGCCGATCACCGCCGTGGGGATGCCGACCCAGGCGATGTCGAACAGCGCCAGGCCGCTGCCAGCGGTGGCCTTGATCCACAGGCCGTTGACCACCAGGTTGGTGCTGGTGCCGATCAGGGTGCAGGTGCCGCCGAGGATGGTGGCGTAGGAGAGTGGGATCAGCAGCTTGGAGGGCGCAATGCCGATGCGCTTGGCCCAGCGCACCGTGGCCGGCATGAAAGTGGCGACCACCGGAGTGTTATTGAGGAAAGCGCTGATCGCGGTGACCGGCAGTACCAGCCGCAGCAGGGCGCCGAGTTCGCTGCGCGGGCGACCCAGGACATGGCGCACCAGGAAATCGATGCCGCCGGTCTCGCGGATGCCGGCCACCACCACATACATGGCAGCGACGGTGATCAGGCCCTCGTTGGAGAAGCCGGACAGCGCCTGCTCGGGCGTGAGGACGCCGAAGCCGAGCAGGACGATGAGGCCGCCGAACAGCACCAGTTCGGGACCGATATGGGTGACGGCCATCAGCAGGATGCTGAGGGCGACGACGGCAAGCGACAGCCAGGCATCGACGGACATGGGCGCGTCTTGATTTGTTCTTGCTGGGGTTTCGAGAGGATAGGCCAAAACCGCCACATGATGCGGAGCGCCGCGCCGCTCGGCAAGCCCACCCCCAGGCAATGGCATCGAGAGCCCCCTTCCCCACATGCAATCGTCTTGCAAGCCCGCCCCGGCGCCGGGGCGGCGGGGCAGGAGATCAGCCGTGCGGCTGTAACTGCTCGCGCTCGGCCGGCGCCGTCGGATCGCGCTCGCCCTGGCGGGCCGCGTCGCCTTCCAGGCGCGGACGCTGCTTGAGCCGGCTGTCGCGCAGCTCGCCGTATTGGTCGAGGATGGGGTAGGCCACCGAGGCCAGGTGGGAATTGATATGGCGCAGGTCGCGCAGCAGGTCCAAGTGCAGGGCGCTGGTCTCGATGCTCTCGCTCAGGCCATGCTGCAGCCGGCTCAGGTGGGAGCGGCTGCTCTGCCGCTCCAGGGCGCGAAACCGCTCCTTCTCCGCCACCAGTTGCCGGGCGCTCTCCAGGTCGCCGCTGATGAACACGGTGATGGCGAGCTGCATGTTCTCCAGCAGCCGGCCGTGCAGGGCCGCGATTTCGCTCCAGCCGGCCTCGGAGAATTCGGCGCCGGTGCGCCGCTTCTTCTCCACCAAGTCGAGCAGGCTTTTTTCGACGATATCGCCGATGTGCTCCAGGTTGATGGCGAAGCTGTGCATCTCCAACACGCGGCGGCTCTGCTCTTCGCTCAATGCGCGCCGACTCAACTCCGCCAGATAGAGCTTGATGGCGTCGTGGGTCGCATCGACGTCGTCGTCCAGCCGGCCGATCCAGGCCGTCAGCTCCTTGCTCGGATGGCGTAGAGCGTTGAGGGCGTAGCGCAGCATGGTCTCCACCGTATCGGCCATACGCAGCAGCTCGCGCGCGGCGCCGGACAGCGCCAGGTGCGGATGGTCGAGCGCCGTCGGATCGAGCGCGCTGGGTCGGCTGCCGGCGCCTTCGGGCAACGTGGCGGCAGGCTCCGGCAGGAGCCGCTCGGTGAGCCGCGCCATGAGCCCGACGCCAGGCAGGAACAGCAGCGCCAGGCCGAGGTTGAAGGCGGTGTGGAAATTGGCGATCTGGCGCGCGGCGCCGGCAGCGCTGGCGGCGAGGCCGGGCAGCAGCGGCTCGAGAAAGGGCAGCACCAGCAGGGCGGCAGCCAGGCGGAACAGCAGGTTGCCCAGAGGGATGCGCCGCACCAGGGGCGCGCCATGAGCGGTGAGGGCCAGGGGAATCAGGCTGGAGCCGACGTTGGCGCCCAGCACCAGCACCATGCCCAGACCCACCGGGATCACGCCGATGCCGGCGAGCGACATGATCAGCAACACCATGGCCACGCTGGAGTGGGCCAGCCAGGTGACCAGGGCAGCCACCAGCAAGGCCATGAGCGGATCGCCGGAGAGCGAGCCGATCACCGTCTGCAGGGTGGGGCTGTCGCGCAACGGCTCCGAGGCGGTGACGATGAGCTTGAGCGACAGCAGCATTAGGCCCAGGCCGATGACGATGCGGCCTACCTGGCGCACGGTGCGTTTCTCGCTGGATAGGAACAGCACCACGCCCAGGCTGAGCAGGGCCGGGGAGAGCCAGGAGAGATCGAAGGACAGGGCCTGCACCACCAGGGTGGAGCCCACGTCCGCCCCCAGCATCAGGGCGATGCCCGGCGCCACCTGCAGCAGCCCGCTGCCGGCGAAGGACATCGCCAGCAGGGCGGTGGCGGTGGCGCTCTGCAGCAGCGCCGCCAGACCGATGCCGATGGCGAAGGCGCGCACGCGCTTGGCGATGACCCGGCCCAGCACCCGCCGTAGCCGGTTGCCGAAGGCGCGCAGGATGCCGGTGCGCACCAGACGCGTGGCCCACAGCAGCAGGGCCACGCCTCCGACGATGTGCAGCAGCAGCTCGAATCCGGTCATCGCCCCGTGTGCCTCCGCCATGGTGTGGGCTTGCGACGATGCCCGCCGTCATGGCGCTCCGCAGCGCCGTCGGGGGCGTCTGTCACAAAACTGTCATAAACTCGTCATCGGATCATTTCAGGGCGGGGGATGGCGGGCAAGCCATATTTCATTATGCACGGCTTAAGAAATGTTTATGGCGCCGGGCATAAACCGGGGTTATCGGCGGCATTAGAATAACTGGCTTGCATCCCCGACCTGTTGACGAGACATTGGGGTCCATTGCCGGCTCCGGCGAAGCCCGGTGAACGCATTAGTTTTCTTGGTGCCGCCGCGCGCCCATCCCCAGTCGACAGGAGAACCCCATGCCCCAGACCCGCACTGCCCCGACCGTTGCCGTGAACGGCCGCCAGTATCGCTGGCCGGACCGTCCCCTGGTGGTGATCTGCATCGACGGTTGCGAGCCCGCCTACCTCGAGGAGGCGGTCAAGGCCGGTCACATGCCGTTTCTTGCCGGCATGCTGGAGCGCGGCGCCGATCTGCGCGCCGACTGCGTCATCCCCAGCTTCACCAATCCCAACAACCTATCCATCATCACCGGCGCCCCGCCCCAGGTGCACGGCATCTGCGGCAACTACCTCTACGACCGCGAGTCCGGGCAGGAGGTGATGATGAACGATCCCCGCTTCCTGCGCGCCGAGACCCTGTTCCAGGCCTTCGAGCGCGCCGGGGCCAGGGTCGCCGTGGTCACCGCCAAGGACAAGCTGCGCCGCTTGCTGGGCAACGGCCTGAGCCACGGCCGTGACGGCGCCATCTGTTTCTCCGCGGAGAAGGCCGATCAGGCAAGCTACGACGAGAACGGCATTGCGGGCGTGCTGGAGCTGGTGGGCCTGCCGCTGCCCTCGGTGTACAGCAGCGAACTCTCCGAGTTCGTGTTCGCCGCCGGGGTGAAGCTGTTGGAGCAGTATCGCCCGCACATCATGTACCTCTCCACCACCGACTACATCCAGCACAAGCATGCCCCGGGCTCGGCCGGCGCCAATGCCTTCTACGCCATGGTGGATCGCTATCTGGCGCAGCTCGATGCCCGCGGCGCCACTCTCGCCATCACCGCCGACCACGGCATGAACGCCAAGCACGATGCCAGCGGCCAGCCCGATGTCATCTACCTGCAAGACATCCTCGACGAGTGGCTGGGACCGGGCGCGGCGCGGGTGATCCTGCCCATTACCGACCCCTATGTGGTGCACCACGGTGCGCTGGGCTCCTTCGCCACCGTCTACCTGCCGCAGGCGCAAGCCGTCGCGGTACTGGAGCGGCTGCGCGCGCTGCCCGGGATCGAGCTGGTCCTGGAGCGCGCCGCAGGCTGTGCCCGCTTCGAGCTGCCCGAAGACCGCATGGGCGACCTCCTCGTCATCTCCACCCGGCACAAGGCCATCGGCACCTCGCGCACGCGCCACGACCTGTCCGGCCTGGACGCGCCGCTGCGCTCGCACGGTGGGCTGTCGGAGCAGACCGTGCCGCTGCTGTGCAACCGCCCGGTGAGCGGCCTCGAAGGACGCCGGCTACGCAACTTCGACATCTTCGCTGTCGCTTTGAATCATACCCGCTGAGGAGCGCCGCCCATGAACATCGACCACGAGGCCATGCGCATCGCCGGCGAGAAGGTCTATACCGAGAGCAGCATCGAGGTGCGCTATCCCTACACCGGCGAGGTGGTGGGCACGGTGCCGCGCGGCAAGGTGGAGCACTTGCGCGCCGCTTTCCAGGCCGCCATGGACTACAAGCCCGGCCTGACTCGCTACCAGCGCGCGGAAATCCTGCGCCGGGCGGCGCAGATCCTGGCCGCGCGGCGCGACGAGATCGCCCGCAGAATCACCCTGGAAGCCGGCATCTGCCTCAAGGACTCCAGCTACGAAGTAGGCCGCGCCTGCGACGTGTTCAACCTGGCCGCCCAGCTCTGCATCCTGGACGACGGCCAGAGCTTCGCCTGCGACGTCAGCCCCCAGGGCAAGGCGCGGCGCATCCACACCCTGCGCGAGCCGCTGCTCGGGGTGATCAGCGCCATCACCCCGTTCAACCATCCGCTCAACCAGGTGGCCCACAAGGTGGCGCCGAGCATCGCCACCAACAACCGCATGGTGCTCAAACCTACCGAAAAAACGCCTCTGACCGCCTTGATGCTCGCCGATGTGCTATACGAAGCCGGATTGCCGCCGGCCATGTTCTCGGTAGTGACCGGCGATCCGGCCGAGATCGCCGACGAGATGCTGACCAATGAGCATGTCGAGCTGATCACCTTCACCGGCGGCGTGCCGATCGGCAAGTACATCGCGAGCAAGGCCGGCTATCGGCGCCTGGTGCTGGAGCTGGGCGGCAACGATCCGCTGATCGTGATGGAGGACGCCGACCTCGATAAAGCCGCCGAGCTGGCCGTAGCCGGCAGCTACAAGAACTCCGGCCAGCGTTGCACGGCAGTCAAGCGCATCCTGGTGCAGCGGGATATCGCCGACGACTTCGCCGCCCTGGTGGTAGAGAAGACCCGCAAGCTCAAGTACGGCGATCCGCTGGATCCGAGCACCGACATGGGCACGGTGATCAACGAACGCTCCGCCCTGCTGTTCCAGCGTCGGGTGGAAGACGCCTGCGCCCAGGGGGCGAAGCTGCTGTGGGGCAACGAGCGCCGCGGCGCCCTGTACGCGCCGACGGTGCTGGATCATGTGCCCTACGACTGCGAGCTGGTGCGCGAGGAGACCTTCGGCCCGGTGGCGCCCATCATCCGCTTCAAGGACATTGACGAGGCCATCGGCATCAGCAATTCCACCGCCTATGGCCTGTCCTCGGGGGTGTGCAGCAACCGCCTGGACTACATCACCCGCTTTGTCAGGGAACTGCGCGTGGGCACGGTGAACGTCTGGGAGGTACCCGGCTACCGCATCGAGATGTCGCCCTTCGGTGGCATCAAGGATTCCGGCCTGGGCTACAAGGAGGGCGTGCTGGAGGCGATGAAGTCGTTTACCAATGTCAAGACTTACTCTCTGCCCTGGCCCTGAACCGGATGCCGGGCTGCCGCCGGCGCGCACTACGCGCCGGCGGCTTTTTGCGTTCTGAATGACAGCAGCATTGGACAATCACCAATAACGCCGGGAGCCTCACCGTCATGCTACTCACGCCCGAACTCATCACCCTTGTCCTCTTTGCCGCGTTGCTGCATGCCACCTGGAACGCGCTGGTCAAGCAGGGCGGCGACCGGCTGCTGATCCTCGCTGCGGTCAATGGTTGCGGCATGCTGGTGGGGGCGTTGGGCGTGCCGCTCCTGCAGCCGCCGGCGCCGGCGAGCTGGATCTACCTGCTTCTGTCGATAGTGCTGCACTTCGGCTACTACTACTTCCTGCTGCAGGCTTACCGCTTCGGCGACCTCAGCCATGTCTATCCCCTGGCGCGTGGGGCGGCGCCGCTGCTGGTGCTGCTGGGTGGGTTGTGGGCGGCCGGGGAAACCTTGCCAGGCGGGGCGGTGGTAGGGGTGCTGCTGGCCAGTGCCGGTATCATCAGTCTGGCCTTCGATCGTGGCCTGCCCTGGTGGCGTGACCCGCGGCCGGTGCTCTATGCCCTCGGTACCAGCCTGTTCATCGCCGCCTATACGGTGGTCGATGGCCTTGGTGTGCGCGCTTCGGGCAGTCCCGCCGGTTACATCTTCTGGCTGTTCTTTCTGGATGGCTGGCCGTTGCTATTGTTCGCCCTGGCGCGGCGCCGTCGGCAGCTCTGGACCTTTCTGGCGCGCGAGTGGCGGATCGGCCTGGGCGGCGGGCTGGCCGCGATCACCGGCTACGGGCTGGTGATCTACGCCATGAGCCGGGGCGCAATGGCGGCGGTATCGGCGCTGCGCGAGACCAGCGTGATCATGGCGGTGCTGATCGGCACCTGGCTGCTGGGCGAGCGTTTCGGCGCCCGGCGCATGGCCGCTGCCTGCCTGGTGACGCTGGGGGTGGGGCTGATGAATGTGCTGCATTGACGCTGCGACTTGCCAAGATTTCTTTATCCAGACGATTAAATTTTCTAGATTGCCGCCCCCTTTGGTTGCTGCAACCATGGAACGCGATACGGCACCGAACGAGGCTGTATCGAACAGTCGCCGACTTTGGTGCGTTGCCAGGTGCGGCACGCCGTGGAGCATAAGAATCCTTGATGCCGTGCGATCAAGGGAAAAGGCGCTGGGCTGCTAAAAGCGCCGTCACAATCGGCGTTCAAAATAAGACACGCTTGCTGTTCGCCACCGACGTCCTTGGAGGGGCATGGTTATGAAGAGTCCTGTTGCGTGGAGTGTCCTGGCTGCGGCTGTGCTAGGCGTGTCGGCGCTGACGCCGGCACTCGCCAAGACCGAGTTGACAGTGTATTCGTCCATCGAGGCGGAGGACCTGAAGAAGTACGCCGCGCGCTTCAATGAGGACCATCCCGACATCGCTATCAAGTGGGTGCGGGATTCCACCGGCGTGGTCACCGCCAAGCTGCTGGCCGAGAAGGCCAACCCGCAGGCGGATGTGGTGTGGGGGCTGGCGGCGACCAGCCTGCTGCTGCTGAAGGCGGAGGGCCTGCTGGAACCGTATGCGCCCAAGGGCGTGGATAAGCTCGCGCCGCAGTACCGAGACAGCGTCAACCCGCCGCAATGGGTAGGGATGGATGCCTGGGCGGCGGTGATCTGCATCAACACCGTGGAGGCGGACAAGGCGAAGCTGCCCATGCCCACTTCCTGGCAGGATCTCACCAATCCCCTCTACAAAGGGCATATCATCATGCCCAATCCCGCTTCCTCGGGAACGGGCTTTCTCGACGTCTCCTCCTGGCTGCAGTTGATGGGTGAGGAGCAGGGCTGGAAGTACATGGACGCTCTGCATGAGAACATCAAGCAATACACCCATTCCGGCTCCAAGCCCTGCAAGCAGGCGGCGGCGGGCGAGGCGACGCTGGGCATCTCCTTCGAGTTCCGGGCGGCCAAGTCCAAAGCGGAAGGCGCTCCGCTGGAGATCGTGGTACCCCAAGAGGGGGTAGGCTGGGACATGGAGGCCGCAGCCATCGTCAAAGGTACCAAGAAACTGGAAGCAGCCAAGACCCTGATGGACTGGATCGTCAGTGAGAAAGCCAACCGCATGTACAACGAGGGTTATGCGGTGGTGGCCATGCCCGGTATCGCCAAGCCGGTGCCGTTCATTCCAGAGAATCTGGAAAAGCTGATGATCGAGAACGACTTCGATTGGGCGGCCAAGAATCGTGAGCGCATCTTGGCCGAATGGACCAGGCGCTACGACAACAAATCCGAGCCCAAGTAAGTCGATCCCAGCCAGCGGAGCAAAGGCCTATGATGGCGACTCCCGAGGCGCGCAAGCCTTACCTGCGCATCAGCAATCTGACCAAGCGCTATGGCCCCTTCACGGCGCTGTCGGATATCGACCTCGAGATCATGGAAGGCGAATTCATCTGCTTCCTGGGACCGTCAGGCTGTGGCAAGACCACGCTGCTGCGGGCCATCGCCGGGCTGGACATCCAGACCTCGGGGCGCATCGAACAGGGCGGGCGTGACATCTCGGTGTTGCCGCCGGCCGAGCGCGACTTCGGCATCGTCTTCCAGAGCTACGCGCTGTTCCCCAACCTCACCATCTTTGCCAACATCGCCTACGGGCTGGAGAACCGGCGCCGACCCAAAGCCGAGATCGCCGCCCGGGTGATGCGGTTGCTGGAGCAGGTGGGCTTGGCCGACCAGCGCGACAAATATCCGGCGCAGCTCTCCGGCGGACAGCAGCAGCGCATTGCCCTGGCGCGGGCGCTGGCCACCGAGCCGGGGCTGCTGTTGCTCGATGAGCCGCTGTCGGCGCTCGATGCCAAGGTGCGGGCGCGCTTGCGTCATGAAATCAAAGCCTTGCAGCGCGCCGTAGGGATCACCACCATCATGGTCACCCACGACCAGGAAGAGGCACTGACCATGGCCGATCGCATCGTGGTCATGAATCACGGGGTGGTGGAGCAGGTGGGCACGCCGCAGGCCATCTACCGCAATCCGGCCTCGGCCTTCGTCGCCGACTTCATCGGCGCCATGAACTTCCTGCCGGCCCAGGTGGCCGGACCGGAGACGGTGCGCTACGGCGATACCCTACTGCGCTGCCTGCCGCACGAGCTGGCTGCCGGGGCACCGATCACGCTCGCCATCCGCCCGGAGGACATCGTGGTGCAAGAGGGGGCAGCGGCTGCCGGCGGGGGCGAGAACCTGCTGAGCGTGCAGGTCGGGGAGCTGGAGTTCCTCGGGCCGTTCGTGCGCGCCACCCTGGAGGGGCCGACAGGCCAGCTCAAGGCCGATTTTTCCAGCAACCTGCTGCGGCGTACCCGGCTCGCCCCCGGCGATCGGCTGGCCGTACAACTGCTGCCCGAGCGGTTGCGCGTCTATCCTCGTGCCTCGGGAGCGATGAGCCATGGCTGAGCCGAGTCTGATCACCGCGGCCGAGGTGGGCGCCGCTCCGCTCCCGGCCACTGCGACCGCTGCGCCGCGCGCCGCGCTCACGCCCAGGCTCGGCCGTGATGATGTGTTGATGCGCGCCGCCATGGCGGTGATCGGACTCTATCTCACGGTGAGCCTGGCATTGCCGCTGTATGCGCTGCTGCTCAAGAGCTTCCAGCGCAAGGATGGCTCATGGGCGGGGCTTGCCAATTTCGTGCAATACTTCACCACCCCCAGCCTGAGCCAGTCCATCCTCAACAGCCTGTTCATTGCGCTGGTGAGCACGGTCATCACGGTGGCGCTGGCCTTCGGCCTGGCCTATGCGCTCACCCGCAGTTGCATGCCGGGCAAGGGGCTGGTGAAGACGATCGCGCTGATTCCCATCCTGGTGCCCTCGCTACTGCCCGGCATCGCGCTGATCTACCTCTTCGGCAATCAGGGCTGGCTCAAGGGCTGGCTGTTCGGCGCCAATCTCTACGGGCCGCTCGGCATCGTCATCGCCGAGGTGTTCTATTGCCTGCCGCACGCCCTGCTCATCCTCACCACTGCGCTGAGCCTGGCCGACGCCCGGCTGTACGAGGCGGCCATCGCGCTGCGCGCCAGCCCGGCCCGCATCTTCTGGACGGTGATCCTGCCTGGGGCGCGCTACGGGCTGATCAGCGCCGCCTTCGTGGTCTTCACCCTGGTCATCACCGATTTCGGCGCGCCCAAGGTGATCGGCGGCCAGTACAACGTGCTGGCGGTGGACATCTACAAGCAGGTGATCGGCCAACAGAATTTCGAGATGGGGGCGGTAGTGGGGATGCTGCTCTTGATCCCGGCGGTGCTGGCCTTCGCCGTCGACCGCGCCGTGCAGCGGCGCCAGGTGGCGCTTCTCTCGGCCCGCGCCGTGCCCTACGCACCGCAGCCCAAGCCGCTGCGCGACTGGAGTCTGTGCGCCTTCTGCGCCCTCGTCGCCGTGTTCATCCTCGGCATCCTCGGCATGTGCCAGTTCGCCGCCTTGGTCAAGCTCTGGCCCTACAACCTGAGTCTGAGCCTGAAGAACTATAACTTCGACCTGATGGACGGCGGCGGCAGGGCCTCTTACTGGAATTCGCTGCAGCTCGGCGGCTGGACCGCCGTGCTCGGCACCGCAGTGATCTTCGTCGGTGCCTACCTGGTCGAGAAGGGGCGCGGCTTCCCGCTCGGCCGGGCGCTGTTCCAGTTCCTGGCGATGCTGCCGATGGCGGTGCCGGGCATGGTGCTGGGGCTGGCGTACATCTTTTTCTTCAACCACCCCGACAATCCCCTGAACGGCCTCTACGGCACGCTGGCCATCCTGGTGATCGTCACGGTGAGCCACTTCTACACCGTGGCCCACCTCACCGCGCTCACCGCCCTGAAGCAGATGGACCCGGAATTCGAGGCGGTGTCGGCCTCGCTCAAGCAGCCGGTGCTGAAGATGTTCGTGCGAGTGACGGTGCCGGTATGCCTGCCGGCCATCCTCGACATCGCCATCTACTTGTTCGTCAATGCCATGACCACGGTCTCGGCAGTGGTGTTCCTCTACAGCCCCGATACCACGCTCGCCTCGGTCGCCGTGCTCAACATGGACGATGCCGGCGACATCGCCCCGGCCGCGGCCATGGGCATGCTGATCTTCTACACCAACGCGCTGGTGAAGCTCGGCCACGGCGGCTTGGCGCACTTGCTCGAGCGGCGCCTGCAGGCCTGGCGACGGCGCTGAGCTCACCCCCTGGCGGCCTTCCTCTGTCAGCAGGGGAAGGAGTGGGGGGCGTCCCCCTTTCCCACACCGCGCGTTACGGTGCGAAGGGGCTGAGCAGGCCGGTATAGGGCTTGCGCAGCGGATAGGCGTAATCGCCGATCTTGCTGGTGCCGAGCCCAAGCCGCACCAGTCCTTCCACCAAGGTGACGGCGGCCGTCACGCCCTCGATCACCGGGGCGCCGATCTCCCGGGAGATGGCCGCGCTGAGGTCGGCCATGCCAGCGCAGCCGAGCACGATCGCCCCGCAGCGGTCCTCGGCCAGCGCCCGCCGGCATTCCGCGATGATGATGCGGCGG
>DATLYF010000101.1:0-8492 GCA_035575095.1 Candidatus Competibacteraceae bacterium | reverse complement strand
AGCGGGGCGACGGCGATGGGCCGCGGCGGCTCTCCCGCCAGGAAGCTCCGCCACATCGCCTCGAAGGCGGCCTCCAGGTGACGCACGCCGCGGACCGTATCGAACAGCGCTGCCGTGGCCCGATGGCGCGTCAGCCGCTCGCGCAGCGCGCGCCGCTCCGCGGGCCGGCAGGCCAAGCGCACGGCCGTCTCCTCGTAGTCGGCCAGAGAATCCACCACCAGCTCTGGCAGCCCCACGGCATGCAGCAGGCTGGCGCTCATGCGCGAGACGTAGCGGTTGCCGAGCATGGTCAGCACCGGCACCCCGGCCCACAGGCAGTTGCTGGTGGTGGCGCCGCCGCTATAGCGCACTGTGTCCAGGATCAGGTCGGCCAGGGGTAGACGCGCCAGGTGCTGCTCGATCGGCAGTGAGCGGGCGAACACCAGGCGTGCGGGCTCGATACCCGCAGCGGCCGCCTCCCGGCTGAGATTGGCCTCGACGCCGGGGTCCGAAGCCCACAACCACAGCACGCTGTCCGGCACGCGGCGCAGGATGCGCAGCCATAGCGCGAATAGTTCCGGATCGATCTTGTAGGCGTTGTTGAAGGCGCCGAATACGATTCCCGTCTCGGGCAGCGCAAAATCGGCGCGGCGGTACGGCTGCGCGGCGATCGGCTGGCGATCGTCGTTGATCTGATAGCATTCCGGCAGGTAAACGAACTTCTCGCTATAGCATCCTGCCTGGTCCTCCGGGGTGAGGATGCGGTCGGTGATGACGTAGTCCAGGAAGTCGGCACCGCTCGATCCCGGGAAGCCCAGGTAGGACACCTGCACCGGCGCCGGGCGCAGCGCGCAGATGTCGAGCCGGCCGTCGCTGGTATAGCCGGTCAGATCGACCAGGATGTCCACCTCGTCGCGGTAGATCCGTTCCGCTCCGTCCCGGGCGCCGAGACGGCCGATGTCCACGAAGCGGTCGGCGGCCTGCACGATACGCGCACGAGTGGCGCTGCCGTCGTCCTCGCCGCAGGAATAGGCCAGGACCTCGAAGCGGCGGCGATCGTGCTGTTCGAACAGGCCCGGTAGCAGATGGCCGACGGCGTGATTGCGGAAATCCGCAGACAGATAGCCGATGCGCAGCCGCTCCCGGGGCCGGCGCCGGTCTGCGAAGGTAAAGGGCGCACCCTGTGCCGCCCCTTGCCGCTCCAGCATCCGGCTCCAGGCCCGCGCCACCGCCAGGTTGCGCTGCGGATCGGCCACCCGCCGCAGGTGATTGAGCGGCATTTCGGCAGGCCGCCCGCCCTGCTCCAGCGCCTGGCGGGTGAGGCTCTCCAGGCGCTCCTCATAGCGCCGGCAGCGCGGCCAGTCGCAGAGCCGCTGGGCCAGAGCGTACAACTGGGCGACGGCCTCGGCGCAGGCCGGATCGCGCTCCAGGGCCTGCTCCAGCAGATCGATGGCCGCCTGCAGTTCCTTGCGTTCGGTCAACACCACCGCCAGATTGACCAGGGCCTCGCGAAAGCCCGGGGCCAGCCTGAGTGCCTGGCGATAGGCCTCCTCCGCCGACTGCCACTGCTTCAGGCTGAGATGAATGTTGGCCAGGTTGTTGTAGGCATTGGCACTGCCCGGGCGCAGCTCCAGGGCCCTGCGCACCGCTGCCAGGGCCTCGTCGTGGCGCTTCAGCTCGCGCAGACTGGCGGCCAGGTTGTTCCACGCCTCCGCCAGATCGGGGTTGCGCTCTACCGCCTGACGGTAGGCCGCCGCCGCCGGCTGCCACTGCCAGCGGTCCTGATACACATTGCCCAGACTGAGGAGCAGCGCCGGCGCCCCAGGCGCGCGCTGCAACCCCTCTTGCACCAGCTGCAAGGCACGCTCATGCTCGCCGCGGCCACGATAGACATCGACCAGCCCCACCAGGCCGGCCAGGGAGGCGGGATCGAGGCTCAGGACCTGGCGGAAGCTGCTCTCGGCGGCAGCCCAATCGCAGCGCTCGGCCTGCAGTCGCCCCAGGCCGATGCGCGCCTCGACGGCCGCAGGCGAGCGCTCCAGGATCTGCCGGTACGCGGCCTCGGCGGCCGCCAGATCGCCCCGCTCGCGCAGCGCGTGCCCCAATTGCAGGCGCGCCTGCTCGGCCTCGGGCTGACAGCGCAGCGCCTCCTCCAGGGCCGCCACTGCCCCGGCGGCATCGCCGTCCTCGCGCAATACCTGGCCCAGATTGAACCAGGCATCGAACAGCCTGGGATCATGTTGTAGCGCCCGCCGATAGGCGGCCACGCCCTCCGCCCGCCGCCCCTGGGCTACCAGCACACTGCCCAGGTTGCAGTGGGCGCGGGCATAATCGGGCTGTAGCGCGAGGGCGCGTGCATAGGCGGCGCGGGCCTGCTCCAGATCGCCCAGTTCCTGCCATAGCGCGCCCAGGTTGTTGTGAATGCCGGCGAAATCGCCGGGATAGAGTTCGGCCGCGCGCTGGTAGCTGGCGATCGCCTCTCGCGCCCGCCCCAGACGCTGCTGGGCCAGTGCCAGGTGGTACCAGGCATAAGGGTTGTCGGGCCACTGCGCGAGCGAGCGTTCGAGCCAGCTCACGGCCTCGGCCGCATCCCCCCGTTCCATGCGCACCGCGCCCAGCAGGTGCAGCGCCTTGGGGTTGCGCGGTGCCTGCTGCAATATGGCCCGATAGGCCCGTTCCGCCTCTTCCAGGCGGCCGGCCTGGAGCAGTTGCCGCGCCGCCGCGAGCTGCTGCTCGATGATGGGTGCGTCGCCGGGTATCGACATGGCGCTTTCCGGAGCGATTCACCCGCGCCGGCGTCCACCGCGGCGCGGCGCGGCCCCGCCCGCCTCGCCCGCCAGCAGCGCCCGCGAGCCGGCGGAGAGCTCGCCCAGGCGGGCGACGATGGTGTCCACATCCGGCCGTGGCCCCGGCGTGTAACCATCCAGGGCCGCCTTCATGGCGCGCAGGTGTTCGGGGCGGGTACCGCAGCAGCCGCCGATGATGCGCGCTCCGGCATCGAGCGCCAGACGTGCGTACTCGGCCATCAGCTCAGGCGTGCCGTTGTAGCGGATGGCGCCATCGACGTATTCGGGGATGCCGCAGTTGGCCTTGGCCACCAGCACCGCCTGCGGATCGGCGGCGGACATGACCAGCAGCGCTGCCACCACCTCCGGCGCGCCCACGCCGCAGTTGCTGCCACAGGCGCTGGGATGGGGGTGCAATTCGTGGCACAGATGGGTCAGCGCCGCCGGGGTGACGCCCATCATGGTGCGGCCGTTGGTGTCGAAGCTCATGGTGCACACCACCGGCAGACCGGTGCTTGCGGCACCGGCCACCGCCGCCCGCACCTCGTCCTCCGCGGACATGGTCTCGATCCACAGCACGTCCACCCCGCCCCGGGCCAAGGCCTGGGCCTGCTCGGCGAAGGCGTCGCGGGCGGCCTCGAAGGTGAGGCTGCCCATGGGCTCGAACAGCTCGCCGGTGGGGCCCATGGAGCCGGCCACGACGATCTCGCGGCCGGCGGCATCGGCCACCTGGCGGGCGATGCGGGCGGCGGCCTCGTTGAGCTCGGCGACTCGGTCCTGGGCCTGATGCAGCTTGAGCCGGTAGCGGGTGCCGCCGAAGCTGTTGGTGAGGATGATGTCGGAGCCGGCCTCTACCCACATCTGATGCAGCCGGGCGATGCGCTCGGGATGTTCGGTGTTCCACAGCTCGGGAGCATCGCCCGATTGCAAGCCCATGGCGAACAGGTTGGTGCCGGTGGCGCCGTCGGCCAGCAGATAGGGGCGTTCGGCGAGCAAGCGGCTGAGACGATCGGACATCGGTTTTCCCTCGGAAGTGCGCGCAATGGGGTGCATTGTTCCAGACTCGGTGCGGCGCTTTCCAGCGCGGCGTGCTCATGACAGCGCTGAATACGGCTCATGCAAATATAAAAAATTGGAATAAAAAGATTACATAAAATGACTTTTTGTTATCATATCGCTCTGCTATAGTCGCACCCCTCGCGCAGTATATGTCGGGAGCTGGGTACGTGATCCGTCTGGAGAATCTGCACAAATCCTTTCAGGTGGAAGATCGCCGGGTGAGCGCCCTGGACGGCGTCAGCCTGGAAGTGGCGGCCGGCGAGGTGTTCGGCATCATCGGCCACTCCGGCGCCGGCAAGTCCACCCTGATCCGCTGTCTCAACCTGCTGGAGCGCCCGGACAGTGGTCGGGTCTGGCTGGACGAGGTGGAACTCACCGCCCTGGGCAAGTCCGCCCTGCAGGCCGAGCGCCAGCGCATCGGCATGGTGTTCCAGCACTTCAACCTGCTCGCCAGCCGCACCGTGGCCGGCAACGTGGCCTTCCCTCTGGAGCTGGCCGGGGAGCGCGATCGCGCCGCTATTCGCACCCGCGTCGACGAACTGCTGGAACTGGTCGGCCTGAGCGGGCAGCGCGACAAGTACCCGGCCCAGCTCTCCGGCGGCCAGAAGCAGCGGGTGGGCATCGCCCGGGCGCTGGCCAACCATCCCAAGCTGCTGCTGTGCGACGAGGCCACCTCGGCCCTGGACCCGCAGACCACCCAGTCCATTCTGGATCTGTTGGCCGACATCAACCGCCGCCTCAACTTGACCATCGTGCTCATCACCCACGAGATGGAGGTGATCCGCCGTATCTGTGACCGGGTAGCGGTGCTGGACGGCGGGCGCATCGTCGAGATCGGCCCGGTGACCCAGGTCTTCCTGTACCCGCAGCACTCGACCACGCGCAGCTTCCTGCAGGATCCGCTGCACCAGCAGGAACTGGAGGAGGCGATCCGCCACGAGAAGGCTGCCGGCCGTTCGCGCATCGTGCGTCTGACCTTCACCGGCGAGACCACCTATGCGCCGCATCTACATCAGGTGGCGCAGGCGAGCGGCGCCCTGTTCAGCATCCTGCAAGGGCATGTGGGCAAGATCAAGGACACGCCTTACGGCCAGCTGGTGGTCGAACTGCACGGCGAACCCGCCGAAGTGGCCACGGCCCGTGCCCTGTTCGAGGCGCGCGGCCTGCATTGCGAGGATATTTGAATATGGACTGGGACTGGACTGCGATCGACTGGGCCGAGATCGGCTTCGCCACCCAGGAGACGCTGATCATGCTGGGCTTCGCCCTGCTGTTTACCGTGCTCGCCGGGCTGCCGCTGGGGGTGGCGCTGTTTCTCAGCGGGCCGCGGCAGTTGCTAGCCCACCGCGGGCTGTACGCCCTGCTCTCCTTCGTGGTCAATGTGCTGCGCTCGCTGCCGTTCATCATCCTGCTGATCGTCATGATCCCGGTGACGGTATGGCTGGTGGGCACTTCGATCGGCGTCACCGGCGCCATCCCGCCGCTGGTGGTGGGGGCAGCGCCGTTCTTCGCCCGGCTGGTGGAGAGCGCCCTGCGTGAGGTCGACCGCGGTGTGATCGAGGCGGCCCAGGCCATGGGCGCCTCCACCTGGCAGATCGTCACCCGCGTGTTGCTGCCCGAGGCCTTGCCCGGGCTGATCGCCGGCGTCACCGTCACCGCCGTGGCCCTGGTCTCCTACACCGCCATGTCCGGGGTGATCGGCGGCGGCGGGCTGGGCGATCTGGCCATCCGCTTCGGCTACCAGCGCTTCCAGACCGAGGTGATGGTGGTCACGGTGCTGGTGCTGCTCGGCATCGTGCAGCTCCTGCAGAGCCTGGGCGACCGGCTGGTGCTGTATTTCAGCCGCAAGTAGCCATACCCCCGCCCCCGCTCGTGGAGCGGGGATTCCCTTTACCAATCCCAACAAGGAGACACGACATGCGCAAGACCATCCGCAAACTGCTGGCCGGCCTGATCCTGACCGCCCCCGCCCTGGCCGCCTCCGCCGATACCCTCAAGGTGGCCGCCACCGCCGTACCGCACGCCGAGATCCTGGAATTCGTCAAGCCCGGGCTGGCCGCTCAGGGCGTGGAGCTGGAAGTCAAGGTGTTCACCGACTATGTGCAGCCCAACGTGCAGGTGGCGGAGAAGCGCTTCGATGCCAATTTCTTCCAGCACCAGCCTTACCTGAGCGAATTCAACAAGAACAAGGGCACCGACTTGGTGGCGGTGACCAAGGTGCACGTCGAGCCCTTCGGCGCCTATTCGCGCAAGGTGAAGTCCGCCGCCGAGCTGGCCGAGGGCGCCACCGTCGCCATCCCCAACGACCCCACCAACGGCGGCCGCGCCCTGTTGCTGCTGGCCCGCCAGGGGCTGATCACGCTCAAGGACCCGGGCAACATCCTGGCCAGCCGCAAGGACATCGTCGAGAACCCGAAGAAGCTGAAGTTCAAGGAGCTGGAGGCGGCCACCCTGCCGCGCGTCCTGGATCAGGTGGACCTGGCCCTGATCAATACCAACTACGCCCTGGAAGCCAAGCTCAACCCGACCCGGGACGCTCTGTTCATCGAGGATGCGAACTCGCCCTACGCCAACATCCTGGTGGCCCGTCCCGACAACAAGGACAGCGCCGCCGTGCAGGCCCTGGCCAAGGCGCTGAACACCCCCGAGGTGAAGCAGTTCATCGAGCAGAAGTATCAGGGCGCGGTGGTGCCGGCGTTTTGAATCCCTACAACCGCGGCACCGCCGCCAGCAGCTTGCGCGTATAGGGATGCTCGGCCTGTTCCAGCCTGTCGCTGGCCAGGCGCTCGACGAGCTTGCCGGCCTGCATCACCAGCACCTCGTCGCAGAGCTGCTGCACCAGGGCCAGATCGTGGGAGATGAAGAGATAGCTGAGCCCCAGCCGCTCGCGCAGCTCCGCCAACAGGTTGACGATCTGCGCCTGCACCGACACGTCCAGGGCGCTGAGCGGCTCGTCCAGGATCAGCAGCTCCGGCTCCACCGCCAGGGCGCGGGCAATGGTCACCCGCTGGCGCTGGCCGCCGCTGAGTTCATGGGGATAGCGCGCCAGATGGGCCGGCAGCAACCCCACCTGGCGCAGCAGCTCGGCGGCGCGCGCGCGACGGCGCGGCGCGTCCCAATCGGGAAAGTGGATCTCCAGCGGCTCCTCCAGACACTGCGCCACGCTACGGCGCGGATTCAGCGCCCCGGCCGGGTCCTGGAAGATCATCTGCAGCCGCTTGCGGTAGGGGCGTAGCGCCGCGCGGCCGAGGCCGCTGATGCGCACGCCCCGGTAGCGCACGGCGCCGGCGGTGACCGGCGCCAGCCCCATCACCGCCCGCGCCAGAGTGGATTTGCCGCAGCCCGATTCTCCCACCAGCCCCATCGCCTGACCGGGGGCGATGGCCAGGCTCACCCCGTCCACCGCCCGCTGCCAGCCCACCACCCGGCGCCACAATCCGGCGTGCAGCGGATAGTGCACCGCTAGGCCGTCGAGCTCCAGTAGCATTCCGCTCAAATGTCCTCCTCCAGGATCGGCAGCCGCGGACGCCGCTGCCCCAGGCGCGGCACGCACGCCAGCAGGGCGCGGGTGTAGGGATGCTGCGGGGCATCCAGCACCCGGTCGCTAGCGCCCTGCTCGAGGATGCAGCCATGGCGCATCACCGCCACCTGCCGCGCCAGGCCGCGCACCAGGGCCAGGTTGTGGGTGATGAGCAGCAGGGCCAGGCCGGTCTGCGCCTGCAGCTGCCGCAACAGCGCCAGGATCTCGGCCTGCAAGGTGACGTCCAGGGCGGTGGTAGGCTCGTCGGCCACCAGCAGCCGCGGCTCGCAGGCCAGAGCCATGGCGATCACCGCGCGCTGGTTCATGCCGCCGGAGAGCTGGTGCGGATAACTGTGATAGCGCAGCGCCGGGATGCCCACCCGCTCCAGCGCCGCCACCACCCGCTCGCGCACCTGGGTGCGCGTGAGCCCGGGGAAGTGATAGCGCAGCGCCTCGGCGATCTGCTCGCCTACGGTGAACAGCGGATTCAGCGCCGCCGTCGGTTCCTGGAACACATAGGCGATCTGCCGTCCGCGCAGTTGCCGCAAGCGCCGGGCATCCATGGCAGTCACCGCCTCGCCGCGATAGCGGATCTCGCCGGACAGCTGCGCTCCCGCCGGCAGCAGCCGGGTCAGAGCCAGGGCGGTGAGGCTCTTGCCCGAGCCCGACTCACCCACCAGCGCCAGGGTCTCGCCCTGATCCAGGGTGAAGGTTACGCCGTCAACGGCGATGAGGTCCGGAAAGGCGATGCGCAGCGCTTCCACTTCGAGCAGCATGTCCCCTCTCCTACAGCCGCCAGCGCGGGTCGACGATATCGCGCAGCACATCACCCAGCACGTTGAAGGCCACCACGCTGACCAGGATGGCCGCCCCCGGCGTGAGCAGCCACCAGAAACCGAGCATGAACACGCGCATGTCGTTTTGCGCCTGCGACAGCATCAGCCCCCAGGAGGACGAGGGCTCCTGTATCCCCAGGCCGAGAAAGCTCAACGCCGCCTCGCCGAGGATGTAGCCGGGGATGCTCAGGGTCGCGGCCACCAGCAGATAACTGGCGAGATTGGGCAGGAAGTGGCGGGTGAGGATCTTCCAGCGGCTCTGCCCCAGGCACTCGGCGGCC
Source organism: Candidatus Competibacteraceae bacterium (assembly GCA_035575095.1). Taxonomy (GTDB): domain Bacteria; phylum Pseudomonadota; class Gammaproteobacteria; order Competibacterales; family Competibacteraceae; genus DATLYF01. Next base: position 31 of record DATLYF010000101.1, on the reverse strand, counting down.
TCGACGAAGGCGCGGGCGCGCAGCGACAGAG
>DATLYF010000100.1:0-6555 GCA_035575095.1 Candidatus Competibacteraceae bacterium | reverse complement strand
AGCCCCGCCGCCAGCACGTGCTTGGCCAGATAGCGGGCCATGTAGGAGGCGGAGCGATCCACCTTGGTCGGATCCTTACCGGAGAAGGCGCCGCCGCCGTGGGGGCAACTGCCGCCGTAGGTGTCGACGATGATTTTGCGCCCGGTCAGGCCGGTGTCCCCGCGCGGGCCGCCGATGACGAACTGGCCGGTGGGGTTGATCAGGGTCCGGAAGCGCTCGGCGCGCAGCTCGGGCGGGATCACCGGTTCGATGATGTGCTCTCGCACCCCGGCGTGCAGCTCCGCGGTGGTGACGTCGGGGTCGTGCTGGGTGGACAGCACCACCGCCTCCACCCACAGCGGCTGCCCGCCCGCGTAGCGCACCGTCACCTGCGACTTGGCGTCGGGACGCAGCCAGGGCAGCACCCCGGCGCGGCGCACCTCGGCCTGGCGGCGCACCAGGCGATGGGCCAGAGAGATGGCGAGCGGCATGCGCTCCGGGGTCTCGTCGCAGGCATAGCCGAACATCATTCCCTGGTCGCCGGCGCCGATCACGCCCGCGCCCTGGTCCACGCCCCGGCCGATGTCCGGGGACTGGTGATTGAAGACGACGCGCACCTCGCAGCGCTCGGGGTCGATGCCCAGTTCGCCGCGGGTGTAGCCGATCTCGCGCAGGAGCTCGCGCACCAGCCCGTCAGCCGCCGCCTCCAGGCGGCGGAACAGGGTCTCGTCGCGGGTGCGGAACTCGCCGGCGAGCACGATCAGGTTGTTGGCCACCAGGGTCTCGCAGGCGACGTGGGCCGTGGGCTCCTCGGCCAGGAAGGCGTCGAGGATGGCGTCGGCGATCTGGTCGGCGATCTTGTCGGGATGGCCCTCGGACACCGACTCCGAGGTAAACAGATGGGCATGCGCTATGACTTTCAGGTCGCTCGCAAGTTAGTTCGGCAGACTCAGCGACCGCCCGGACCGGATAATTCCCAGATTAGCGCAGGGGCGGGACCTTGGCCAGATTCGCTGCCCGGGCTACACGTGCCGGCGGGATGGCTGCCTTCGTCGCCATCGCCCACAATTATTGCCAAGGACGGCGTGCAGCGCGGGGGGCGTATGGCGACGGCAGCGATGCCGCAGATTCCCGGCTATCGCATCGAGCGGCAACTCGGCAGCGGGGCCATGGCCACGGTCTACCTGGCCATCCAGCAGTCCTTGGAGCGGCCGGTGGCGCTGAAGATCATGGCCGCCTCGCTGGTAGCCGATCCGACCTTCTGCGAGCGCTTCCTCAAGGAGGGCCGTATCATCGCCCAGCTCAGCCATCCCCACATCGTCACCATCTACGACATCGGCGCCGCCGGCTCCCATTACTACATGGCCATGGAGTACCTGGCCGGCGGCACGCTCAAGGAGCGCATCCGCCAGGGGCTTGCGGTGCACGAGGCGCTCGCCGTTCTCACCCAGATCGCCACCGCCCTGGGCTATGCCCACCGCCGCCACTTCGTGCACCGCGACGTCAAGCCGGCCAACATCCTGTTCCGCGAGGATGGCAGCGCGGTGCTGTCCGACTTCGGCATCGCCAAGGCCCTGGACGATGGCACACAGATGACCGGCACCGGCTGGACCGTGGGCACGCCCAACTACATGAGCCCGGAGCAGGCCCTGGGCAAGCCGGTGGATGCGCGCAGCGATCTCTACAGCTTGGGGATAGTGCTCTACGAGATGCTCACCGGGTCTAAGCCCTATCAGGCCGCCGACTCCTTCGCCACCGCTCTGATGCACGTCAACAGCCCACTGCCGCAACTGCCCCCGCATCTGGCGACCTGGCAGCCGTTGCTCGAGCGCCTGCTAGCCAAGGAGCCGGCCGCGCGCTACGGCAGCGCCGAGGAACTACTGAAAGCCTTGCGGAGCCTGCCCCGGCCCACCCCGGCCAAGGAAGAGGAGCCGACCACGCGCATCATGCCCGGCCCGGTCCCCACTCGGGCGCGGTGGCGCTGGTGGCTGCTGCCCGTGCTGCTGCTGCCGTTCGCCGGGGGCGCTGCCTACTGGCTGCTGCGCCGCGGCGGCGAGCCGCCGCCCCCGCCGCCGGTGGTGCTCGATCCGCAGCTCCAGGCCCAGGTGGACAGCCTGCTGCAGGTGGCCCAGGCTCATTTCGAGCTGGAGCGCTACACCGAGCCGCCGGGCAGCAACGCCGCCGAGACCTACCGCCGGGTGCTGGAGCTCGATCCGGGCAACGCCGCCGCCCGCCAGGGCCTGCAGGCCATCGCCGACGCCCTGGAAGCCAGGGCGCAGGAGAGCCTGGCCGGCAACGACACCGCTGCCGGCCTGCAGTACGTCGCGGCCGGCCTCAGCGCCGTGCCGGATCACCCCGGCCTGCGCGCCCTGGAGCGGCAGCTGCGGCAGCGCGCCGGGCAGTGATCAGAACTCCCAGCGCACCCCCAGGTTGACGCTGTCCAGATCGAAATCCTCATAGCCCAGCACCTTCTGGTAGAACAGGTAGGCGGAGGCTCCCTGAGGGAAGACGGCGCTGGCGCCGATGCCGACGGTGAAGTAGTTGCGGTCGACGCTGTCGGTGGGCAGGTTGAAGCTCTGCCCGCTGGGATCACCGATCAGGCGCCCGGTGATGAAGCGGGAATCGTCCTCGAACTCATGCACCCACTGCGCGTTGGCCTGGGGCACCAGCACGCCCCAGGACTGGCTCATGGCATAGGAGACCTGGCCGCCCAGGCTGAGGGTGAATGACTTGAGGGTCTGGTCGTCGATCTGCACCGCCCAGCCGGAACCTGCCGCGGAGGGACTCGACATCTGCTCGCTATAGCCGTCGACATCGATCTTGATGTATTCCAGCCTGCCGACCGGGCCGAAGGTCCAGCCGCCCTGGTGGAACTCGTAGCCACCGCCCAGCATCACGTCCCACTGCTCGCCGTCGAAATCGGCAAAGGCAGCCTGCTCGACGATGGTGCTACCCAGGGTGTAGCGGATGTTGCGGCTCTGGTCGTAGTCGTTGCGACCGTAAGTAAGGCTGCCCTCCAGGTAGAAACGCTCCGACTGATACCAGGTGCCGTACAGGCTGAGGCTGTAGCCGTCGCTGTCCAGGTTGCCGCCGTTATCGTCCAGATCGGTGTCGGTGGCCAGATAGCCGAGCGCTGCGCCCAGCACCAGATTGTCGCTGAAGCGGTAGTCGACGCCGGCGGTGACGCCGCGGGTCTCGGTTTCGAAGCCTTCCTCGTTGGCGGTGGCGTCCTTGTCGCCGAAGTCAAAGGTGCCGTTGACGAATACCCCGAGCCTGCCGAAATCGAGCCCGCCGCCGTCGGCGCTGGCCCCGCCGCCGCGCCCCAAGCCCAGGGTGCCGGGCAGCTCGTCGCGCTCCGCTGCCGCCAGTCGGCCGGGATTCAGTCCGAGCAGGCCGAGCTGCACGCCGCTGGCGCCGTGGCGCAGCGCCGCCAGGCGAGCGCCGACGTTGCGCGCCTGCACGTTGACCGTGCTCTGGGCGGCGTTGCTCGGGGTGCCGGCCTGGTCGGGGGTGAGCTGGGCCAGGGCGTTGGCGCTCTGGACGACGATGGTGGAATCCGGGGATACCGCTCCGGCCAGCAATTGGTTGCAGTCGCGCTGCAGGTCGGCGGAGGCGATGCCCTGCGGACAGACGATGCCGATGACGCGGGCCAGTTCCCGCTGCGGCGGGGTGGCGGCCAGGGCCAGCAGAGCCTGGGACGGATCCTGGCCCGGTGGCGGTGCCGGCGCCTGGTCGTCGTCGGCGATGGTGACGGTCGCCGGCCCGCCCACCGTGGGCGTGAAGGCGAGAGGCACGGAGTCGCTCAGCGCCGCGCCGCTGGCCTGGACGATGTTGACGGTGAAGAACTCGTCGCCCTCGACCGTGCTGTCCTGGGCGATGGGCAGTTGGTAGGTGAAGGTGAGCGGCAGTTGCGCATCACCAGGCAGGGACAGGCTCTCGCGGCGCGGCAGTCCACTGTAATCGACGCCCAGGGTGGCGCTGTCGCCGCTGCCGTTGGCGATGGTGAACGCCAGGCTCACCGAGGACGCCTGGCCGAACACCACCGGCTGCGTGCCGTCCTCGCTGACGGTGACGGTGACCGTCACCGTCCCGCCCTCGCCGACCCGGCTGCCGGGATCGAGCTGGGTGATGGCGATGTTGACGTTGGCCCAGGCCGCCGGAGCCGCCAGCCCCAGCACCCCCAGCAAGGCCACCGGCCGCCAGCGGCCGGCCGCACGACATCTCCCTATCCCCGCTCCACGGCTGTCCGCGGCCGCTCGTGAGCACTGCTTGCTGCGCTTTTCGTGCATGACATCCCCCCTTGATATCTGCTGCGTCATGACCCAATGGTTGGCTGCTGTATCCCGGTGCACCGGTCTTCAGGGCATGGCATCCGGCCCGGCGGCGCGCCCTGCCGCCAGGGCAGTGCGCAGTTGCTCGAGGATTCCGGGCCAGATGTCCTGCCAGCAGCAAGCGTGATCGAACGTCTCCATTTGGATAAACCTAGCATTCCGTTGCCTTGATACAACGGGCAGTGATACAGCGGCCGGTGCATTGCGGTCACGGCCGCCGGCATAGTGCAGTTGCACGATGCCGGGTGGCAGCGCTGGCCGGTCGGCCGGATTCAACGAGGCGTGCAGCGGGCTGTAGCCATGCAGCGCGGCCCAGCGGGCGATGTCGAGATTGCCGGCCACGGTGAGCACGCCCCGCGTCTGCGGGAAGCGCTCCGCCAGCAGCAGCGCCAGCACCGCGCCGCCGCTGTAGCCCACGAATACCAGGCCGTCGTGCCGCTCTCGCGTCAGCGCGTGCTGCAACGCTGCGACCATGCTCGCCACCACCTCCGGGGCATAGCGGCGCTCGGTCCAGAGCAGCGGGCTACAGCCGGGATCGGCGGCGTGGCCGTGGTAGCAGGGACGCGCGAGATACAGGGCAGGACCGCGGTCCTGCAGCATCAGCCGCAGCGCCAGCGGCTGGCGCGGGGTGGGATCGGCGGCGGGCAGGACCTCGCGCAGCCAGGGCGTACCGTCTCCCTCCAGATAGACGTGCAGCGGACCGCCGTGGCCGACGCCGGTGTTGCGGTAGAGCACGTGGGTGAAGCCGGCCCCCCTCACCTCCTGGCGCTGCAGACCGTGACGCGCGGCCAGATCATCGATGCGCTGCGCCGGATCGGCGCAGGCGGCGAGCAGCGCCAGCCCCACGGCGGCGCCTGTCCATCGTCGGTCCATTCCCATCATGACGCCGGCTTGCCCCCCCGGCCTGGTCTGCTAAATAGAGTCTAGGTAATGCAAAGCGGCGTATACCGCCGCAGGGGCATCGCCCATGCCTGCGCAGGGCCGCTTCCGCTGGATCGTCAGGGCCGCCTGCTGTGTGCTCGTCACGGCGGCGGTGCTGGCGTGCGCCCCCTTTCCTCTCCCTGCCGCGACCGCCGCGGCCGCCGGCTCCGCCGATCAGTTCCTGGTGGTCGACTGCCTGCTGCCCGGTCAGATCCGCAAACTCGGCCGTTCGGTGACCTATCTGAGCGCCCGCCGCGCGGTCAAGACCACCGCCAGCGACTGCGAGATCCGCGGCGGCGAGTACATCGCCTACGATCGCGCCAACTACGCCACCGCGTTGCAGGTGTGGCTGCCGCTGGCCGAGCAGGGCGATGCAGCGGCCCAGACCTATGTCGGCGAGATCTACGAAAAGGGTCTGGGTGTGCCCCCCGACTATGCTCAGGCGGCGCTGTGGTACCGCAAGGCCGCCGAGCAGGGCAATGCCCGCGCCCAGACCAACCTCGGTGCTCTCTACGAGCAGGGTCTGGGCGTACCGCGCGACCGGGTGCAGGCGCTCAACTGGTATCGGCGCGCCTCGGGTCTGGGCGGCGACCAGCTCGCCTTCACCGCGTCCCTCCAGCAACTGGAGGCGGAACGCCAGGCCGCCAACCGCCAGGCCACCTTGAGCCGACAGGAGGCCGCCGCGCTGCGCAAGCAGTTGCAGGACACTCAGCGCCAGCTGGACGCCAGCCGCAAGCGCCTGGAGGCTGCCCAGCAGGAGCTGGAGCGCAGCCGCCGCGAGATGCAGCGCCCCGCGCCGGCGCCCTCCCCGCCCCCGGCCAGCGGCGCCAACCGCGAACTGGAGCGCCGCCTGGCCGAGCAACAGAAGCTGCTCAGCCAGCAGCAGCAGGAGATGATACGCCTGCGCCAGGAGACCGAGCGGCAGCAGGAGCTGCTCGGCAAGCTGCAGGCCGCGCGCCAGGCTGCCCCTGCCGACAGCCAGGAAAGGACCGCCCTGCAGGGCCAGATCGACACCCTGCAGAAGGCGCTGGTCCAGGCCCTGGCGCAGCTCGAGGCCAGCCGTCGCGAGCTCGATGAGCAGCGCAAGGCGCAGCAACAGGTGCAGGCCCAGTTCGAACAGCAGGTCCGCGCCGCCGGCAGCCAGCAGAGCGCCGAAGCCGAGCGCCTGCGCCAGCAACTGAGCGCTCGCGACAGCGAACTGGCCAAGGCCCGCGAACAGCTCGCCGCCCTGGAGAGCTCGGTGCAGAGCTACCAGAAGCAGTTGGAGGAACTGCGCCAGGGTCAGACCGTGCGCGGCAGCGACAGCGGCAGCGCCGCCACGGCG
>DATLYF010000099.1:0-16951 GCA_035575095.1 Candidatus Competibacteraceae bacterium | reverse complement strand
GCCTTGCGCATCGCCAACACCGTCGGCGCCGCCATCACCAACCGCCGCGAGCTGGGTGCCGCCGAGGCCAAGCTCATGGCCGGTTCCGGTTTCGTGCTGCTGTTGCTGGCCCTGCTCGGCCTGCTCTGGCCGTGGCTGATCGCGGTGCCGCTGGCGGGTTTCGGCCTGTGGCTGGCGCTGGCCCTGCTGCTGCAGGCCTGGCGTCTACGCCACCCGGCTGCGGCGGTAACGCGGTCCGCGGAGAAACGAGACCGGGAGACGATATAGAGCAGTCCGCGCTGCCGAAGCGGCCGGATAGGGGGCTATACTCAGGGCAGTCCGCCCCCTATCGCCGCAGGGAAGAGCCCATGACCAGACTGTGTGCGCTGTTGCTTCTGTTGATCTCCTCGTTGCCGGCCGCGGCCCAACAGGGCTGGCGCTATGTGGTGTACGAGGACGGCCAGCTCCGCTACGACGGGCCGCTGCCGCCGGTCGACCTGACCTATCCCGCCGACGGCGGGCCGGCGCCCATGGTAGCGGCCCAGGCCGCCATGCAGGGCCAGGTGTTGTCGGCTCGGGAGCAGGCGGAACGGCGCTACCGGCAACACGTGATCATCGTGCCGCCGGCGGTGACGATGGGCGGGCGCGAGCGCACCACCCAGGAGGTGCCGCTGCAGGTGCCGGCCTCGGGCATGTCGGGGCGGCGCTAGTCACCGAGCGTGTTCGTTCTTCAATCGGGCAGGATGGCGTCGAAATCCCGATACTGTGGATGGCGCGCATCGGGCGTCAGTGCGCCCTCGCGCACCAGCCAGGCGGTTTGCAGTCCGGCCTCGCGGGCCGCATCCAGCTCTTCGACGACGTCGGAGAGGAACAGGATCGCCTCGGCCGGCAGGCCGAGGGCGGCCTGGATGCGGCGGTAGGATTCGGTTTCGCGTTTGCCGCCGATGGCAGTATCGAAGTGGCCGGAAAACAGCGTGGTGAGGTCGCCGTAGGCGGTGTGGGCGAACAACAGCTTCTGCGCGTGCACCGAGCCGGAGGAATAGACATAGAGGGGGATGTCGCGGGCGTGCCAGCGGCGCAGGCCGGCCACCGCGTCGGAGTAGACGTGGCCGTGGAAGTCGCCTTGGCGATAGCCCTGCTCCCAGATCATCCCCTGCAGGGTCTTGAGCGGACCGATCTTGCGGTCCTGGGCTAGCCACTCCAGGAGCTGGGCGGTGGCTTGTTCCAGGCTCAGCTCGCGTCCGACCTCGGCCGATACCCGAGCGAGCTGCTCCGCGACCTCGGGATCACCGGCATGGGCGCGCAGGAACTGCGCCATACGCGCCCGTGAATAGGGGAACAGCACCTCGTGTACGAAGCGGATGCTGGAGGTGGTGCCCTCGATGTCGGTGACGATGGCCTTTACCGCCACGGCTCAGTTCTCCAGCCGCGGGAAGCGCTCGGCGATGTCGCTGCCGGTGAAGTTGGCCACCCAGCCCTCCGGGTTGGTGAACAGACGGATGCAGCGAAAGCGTGGATTGGGGCCCATGTCGAACCAGTGCGGGGTATTGTCCGGCACGCTGATCAGATCGCCCTGCTCGCACAGCACGCAATACACCTTGCCGCCCTTGTGGATGCAGAACAGGCCCTGGCCCTCGACGAAGAAGCGCACCTCGTACTCGCTGTGGGTGTGCTCGTTGAGGAACTTCTGGCGCAGTTCCGTCTTGGCCGGATGGTCGGGATGCAAGCTGATCACGTCCACCGACTGGAAGCCATAGGTGGTCATCAAGCGGTCTACGGAATCCCGGTAAGCGGCGATGACCTCCTCCTGGGAGGCCGTGGCAGCCAGCTCGCGGTCGGCCTGCCAGCGCTCGAAGAGAATACCGGCGGCATCGAGTTCACGGGCGATGGCGGCGTGATCGGTGGTGGTGACAAGCGGCGCGCTGGCGTCGCTGTCGGCGTAGATACGAAGCTGGCTCATGGCTGACCCATCCTCCGCGTCAGGGTTTCACATTCGAACAGGAACTCCAGCGCCTCGACGTGGCGCATGGCGTCGTCCACGCTGGCCCCCCAGGTATAGAGGCCGTGGCCGGCGATCAGATAGCCGGGAGTGTCGGGGCGGCGGTCCAGGTAGCGTTCCACCTCGCCGCTCAGGCGGGCGATGTCCTGATCGTTGGCGAAGATGGGCAGGCGCACCGTGGACGCATGGGTATCGATGCCGGGAAAGGCCTTGAGCACCTCGTAGTCGTTGAGCTCCAGATACTCCCGGTGCAGCCGTGACAGCACGGTGCTGTTCACCGAATGGGTGTGCAGCACGGCGCCGATCGCCGGCTCGCGCCGATACATCAGGGTGTGCAGCAGGGTCTCGGCCGAAGGTTTGCGGGCCTCCAGCGGACGGCCCTGCAGATCCACGCGCAGGAAGCTGTCCTCGTCCAGCCGCCCCTTGTGGCGGCCGGAGACGGTGATGAGTGCGGTGTCGGCGTCGAGCCGAGCGGAGAAGTTGCCGCTGGTGGCCGGCACCCAGCCGCGCTCGAAGAAGAAGCGGCCGGCGGCGATCAGCGCCTGGGCCTGCGTGGAAACGATGTAGGCGGGTTGCAACCCCGTACCCTCCCTGCAAAGTCTGGAGCGCTACTGTACGGCAGCCGGACACAGGGGTCTAGGCGCACCGGCTTGTATCGGGATAACGGGCGATTATGATCGGCGCTCCACCATCAGTTTCAGGAGATTCTGCACCATGAAGGTATGTCTGCGTCTTTGCGCCGCCGCCCTGATCCTGGCCGCCGGTCTGGCCCAGGCCCACGACTATACCCTGGGCCAGCTCACAATCCACCATCCCTGGGCACGGCCCACGCCGCCTGGCGCCCCTACCGGGGGTGCCTATTTCATTATCGACAACGGCGGCGAAGCCGACCGCCTGCTAGCGGCCAGCGCCGATGTGGCCGACAAAGTGGAGCTGCATATCCATCTCCACGAAAATGGGATGATGAAGATGCGCCCGGTCGCAGCCGTCGAGGTGCCGGCCCGCGGTCAGATCAAGCTTGCTCCGGGCGGTCTGCACGTGATGTTCATCGGCCTCAAGCAATCGTTCAAGCAAGGCGAGCGCTTCCCCTTGACGCTGAAATTCGAGAGAGCCGGCGAGGTACAGGTGGAGGTGGTGGTGGAGCAAGGGAATGGGCAGGGGGAGCAGCCGCACCAAGGCCACGGCGGCTGATGGGCGGGGTGCGCGATGCGGTAACCTCCACCAGGCGCGGCCGCGGGGCCGCCCGAGGGGGGCGCTATAATCGGTCGACGAACCATCAGCCAGGGGAGCTTCCATGCGCTATCGCGGAGATGCCGACTACCGCCACGACCAGCCGCCGGCCTGCGGGGTGCTGCTGGTCAATCTGGGCACCCCCGACGCCCCCACTGCTGCGGCCTTGCGCCGCTATCTGGGCGAATTCCTCTGGGACCCGCGGGTGGTGGAGATCCCCCGACCGCTGTGGTGGCTGATCCTGCACGGCATTGTGTTGCGGCTGCGTCCGGCCAAGTCCGCCGAGAAATATCGCGCCATCTGGGGCGAGGACGGCTCGCCGCTGCTGGCTATCGGCAGGCGTCAGGCCGCCGCCTTACAGGCCCGGCTGGATGGGCAGTGTCCAGGGCCGATCAAAGTGGCGCTGGCCATGCGCTATGGCCGCCCGTCCATCGCCGCGGCCCTGCAGGAGCTGCGCGCCGCCGGGATGCGGCGCCTGCTGGTGCTGCCGCTCTATCCCCAATATTCGGCCAGCACCACCGCCAGTGCTTTCGACTGCCTGGCGGACGTGCTCAAGAGCTGGCGCTGGCTGCCGGAGCTGCGCCTGCTCACCCACTACCACGACGATCCGGACTATATCGAGGCGCTCGCCGCCAGCATCCGCGAAGCCTGGTCCGAGGGCAGTCCGGGCGAGCGCCTGCTATTCTCCTTCCACGGTCTGCCCCGACGCAATCTGTTGGCCGGCGATCCCTACCACTGCCAGTGCCACAAGACCGCCCGGCTGGTGGCCGAGCGCCTCGGGTTGACGGCGGAGCGTTGGGCAGTGGCTTTCCAGTCCCGCTTCGGCCGCGCCGAGTGGCTCAGACCCTATACCAGCGAACTGCTCCAGGAATGGGCCGGGCAGGGGGTGAAACGGGTGGACGTGGTCTGCCCCGGTTTCGCCGCCGACTGCCTGGAGACGCTGGAGGAGATTGCCATGGAGAACCGCGAGCTGTTTCTCGAGCGCGGCGGCGAGGCATTTCGCTACATCCCGGCGCTCAACGCGCGGCCCGAGCATATCGCTCTGCTCGCCGGCTTGGTGCGGCGCCACGGCGCCGGCTGGCCGGAGATCGACGGCGGCACTGCCACAACAGCGGAACTGACCGCCTGCCGCGAGCGGGCGCTGGCCCGGGGTGCGGCGCGCTGAATCCGGCGTGCTGGTCAGCGCGGGCCACAGCCCCTATCCTTGGCGCATTGCGAACCACGGCAGCACAGGACGACCAGCCCATGGCCGAGCTATATCCCGACATCAAGCCCTATGTCACCCATTCCCTCAAGGTGGATGCCCTGCACACCCTGTACGTAGAGGAGTGCGGCAACCCCCGCGGGCTGCCGGTGGTATTCCTGCATGGCGGCCCCGGCGGCGGCTGCGACCCGGTGCACCGGCGCTTCTTCGATCCCGAGCGCTACCGCATCGTGCTCTTCGACCAGCGCGGTGCCGGCCGCTCCACGCCCCACGCCGAACTCACCGACAACACCACCTGGCATTTGGTGGCGGACATCGAAACCATCCGCCAGCACCTGGGAATAGACAGGTGGGTGGTATTCGGCGGCTCCTGGGGCTCGACCCTGTCCCTGGCCTACGCCGAGACCCACCCCGAGCGCGTGCTGGGCCTAGTGCTGCGCGGCATTTTCCTGTGTCGGACGGAGGACATCCACTGGTTCTACCAGGAGGGCGCCTCGCGTTTGTTTCCCGACCTGTGGGAACAGTACCTCGCCCCTATCCCCGAGGCCGAACGCGGCGATCTGGTGCAGGCCTACTACAAGCGCCTCACCGGCCGCAATGAGGTGGAACGGTTGCGCTGCGCCCGTGCCTGGTCGCAATGGGAGGGCGGTACTCTGACCCTGGAACCCAGCCCCAGTACCGTGGATCACTTCGGCGAAGCGCACCGTGCGCTCGCCCTGGCGCGCATCGAGTGCCACTATTTCGTCAACCAGATCTTCATGGAACCTGGCCAGTTGCTGCGCGACGTGCCGCGCATCCGCCACATCCCCGGCTACATCATCCACGGCCGCTACGACGTGGTCTGTCCCATGGACGGCGCTTGGGCGCTGCACCAGGCCTGGCCGGAGGCGGAGCTGAAGATCGTCACCGCCGGTCACGCCGCCACCGAACCGGCCATCGCTCGCGAACTGGTAGCTGCCACCGACGCCCTGGCCCGGCGCCTCACGGCATGATCGGACTGCTGCAGCGGGTCTCCCAAGCACGGGTGGAGGTGGCTGGGGAGACGGTGGGCGCTATCGGCCGCGGGCTGCTGGTGCTGATCGGCGTCGAGCGCGGCGATGGCGAGGCCCAGGCCGAGCGGTTGCTGGAGCGGCTGCTGGGCTATCGGGTATTTCCTGACGCCCAGGGTCGGATGAACCTGAGTGTCGCCGACATCGGCGGCGGGCTGCTGCTGGTGCCGCAGTTCACCCTGCCGGCGGATACCCGTAAGGGCATGCGGCCCAGTTTCACGCCGGCGGCGGCGCCGGAGGAAGGGCGGCGGCTGTTCGACTATCTGGTGGGCCGGGCGCGCGAGCGCTACGCTCCCGTGGCAACTGGAGTGTTCGGAGCGGATATGCAGGTCAGCCTGACCAACGACGGGCCGGTGACATTCTGTCTCAGGGTGTCCCCTTCACCGTAGTTCCCGTTCTTTCCAAAGGTCAATTCCGTCATCGCCGAAGGCCGCAATCCCAACGAAAAGCGCTGCGCCGTGCGCGAGGAAATGACCTTTGGCGAGCTGTTCGCCCGCTACCTGGAGCGGCATTCCAAGGTGCACAAGAAGTCCTGGCGCCAGGACGAATCCCGCTACCGCAACCGCCTGGTGCATTGGGCCGGGCGCCGCCTATCCAGCATCAGTAAGGCTGAGGTACAGACCCTGCACGCCAGGATAGGCGCGGAATCCGGCGGTGCGGGAGTGATGTCTGCCTCCCACCCCGGCCCTGCCCTCGCAAGGGAGGAGAGAGCCGGGGCGGGCGTGATTTACAGGGTCTTGATCGCTGCGATCAGCTCGCCGACCACCTTCTGGCCGTCGCCGTAGACCATGCGGGTATGATCGAGATAGAACAGCGCGTTCTCCACACCGGAGAAGCCGGTGCCTTGACCGCGCTTGATCACCAGCACGTTCTTGGCCTCGTCGACGTTGAGCACCGGCATGCCGTAAAGGGGGCTGGACTTGTCGGTCTTGGCGGTGGGGTTGACTACGTCGTTGGCACCGATGACCAGCGCCACGTCGGCCTGGGCGAACTCGGCGTTGATCTCCTCCAGGTCGAAGATCTTGTCGTAGGGCACCCCAGCTTCGGCCAGCAGCACGTTCATGTGCCCGGGCATGCGCCCGGCCACCGGATGGATGGCAAACTTGACCTCCACGCCGCGCTCCTCCAACAGTTCCACCATCTCCCACACCTTGTGCTGGGCCTGGGCCACGGCCATGCCGTAGCCGGGGACGATGATGACCTTGTTGGCGTAGGCCATCTGCACCGCCGCGTCCATGGGCTCGATGGCCTTCATCGAGCCGGTGACCGTCTGCTCGCTGCCGCCGGCCGGGCCGAAGCTGGTGAACAGTACGTTCTTGATCGGCCGGTTCATGGCCTTGGCCATCAGCTGGGTGAGCAGCGTACCGGCCGCGCCGACCACGGTGCCGGCGATGATCATGGCAGAGTTGTTGAGCACGAAGCCCTCAAAGCCCACCGCCAGGCCGGTGAAGGCGTTGAACAGCGAGATCACCACCGGCATGTCCGCCCCGCCGATGGGCAACGCCATCATGGCGCCGAAGGCCAGCGCCGCGGCGAAGAAGAGCAGCGTCACCAGCGTGCCCGGGGTGTCGGAGGCGACGATGACCAGACCGAGCAGTACGGCGAATGCGAACACGGCGAGGTTGACGAGCTGCTGGTTGGCAAAGCGCACTGCCTTGTTCAGGCGCCCGTCCAGCTTGGCCCAGGCGATGACCGAGCCGGCAAAGGACACCGCGCCGATCAGCGCGCCGAGCACGGCCAGCGCCACCACCAGGGTGCCGTGCGCGGCGCCCGTTTCCGCGGCGCCGGGCTGGCCGAGTTTGATCAGCTCCACCGCGGCGATGGCCCCGGCGGCGCCGCCGCCCATGCCGTTGTAGATGGCGATCATCTGCGGCATATCGGTCATGGCCACCTTCTTGCCGCTCACCCAGGCGAGATAGCCGCCGAGGCCCAGAGCGATGAGCATCAGCAGATAGTTGCTCACCCCGCCGCTGATCTGCGGATGCAGGAAGCTCACTAGCGTGGCCAAAGCCATGCCGTAGCCGGCCCAGACCACCCCGCTGCGGGCGGTGGTGGGATGCGACATGCGCTTGAGGCCGAGAATGAAGAGCACGGCCGTGATCAGATAAGAGAGTTCGATGAAAACCATGGCGCCGCCGCTCCTCACTTGCTCGCCTTGAACATCTCGAGCATGCGCTCGGTCACCACGTAGCCGCCGACGGCATTGCCCGCCCCCAGCACCACGCCGAGAAAGCCGATGAGCTGCTCCAGGGCGGTCTCGGCCTGGCCGAGCGCCACCATGGCACCGATCACCACGATGCCGTGCACGAAGTTCGAGCCCGACATCAGCGGCGTATGCAGGATCACCGGTACCCGGGAGATCACCTCGTAACCGGTGAAGGCGGCCAGCAGGAAGATGTACAGCGCGGTGAAGCCTTCGATCATGGCTCAGCCTCCGATCCGTTGGCGGGTGGGTTCGTGGCGGATCTCACCGGCATGGGTGAGGCAGCTCTCGGCGATGACCTCGTCGCTCCAGTCGAGCGCAAGCGCCCCATCTTTCACGAACGGCGAGAGGAAGTTGTAGAGATTCTTGGCGTACATCTCGCTGGCGTGTACCGGAATCTGGCTGGCCACGTTGAGCGGGCCGTGGATGATTACCCCGGCGCCGTTTTCGATGGTCTTGCCCGGTTCGGTGAGTTCGCAGTTGCCCCCGGTCTCGGCGGCGAGATCGACGATCACCGCTCCGGGCTTCATGGCCTCGACCATGGCGCGGGTGATGATCTTGGGCGCCGGGCGCCCGGGCACGGCGGCCGTCGAGATCACCGCATGCGCCGCGGCCAGATGCTTGGCCAGCACCTCGGCCTGCTTGGCCTTTTCCGCCTCGGTGAGCTCGCGCGCATAGCCGCCCGCCCCGGAGGCGTCCACCCCGGTGTCGATGAGCTTGGCACCGAGCGATTCCACCTGCTCCTTGGCCGCGGCGCGGATGTCGTAGGCCTCCACCTGGGCGCCGAGGCGCTTGGCGGTGGCAATCGCCTGCAGCCCGGCCACGCCGGCGCCGATCACCACCACCTTGGCCGGACGCACGGTGCCGGCGGCGGTGGTGAGCATGGGGAAGAACACCGGGGCCAGTTCGGCGGCCATCAGCGCCGCCTTGTAGCCGGCTACCGCCGCCTGCGAGGACAGGGCGTCCATCGACTGGGCCCGCGAGATGCGCGGGACGAGCTCGAGGGCGAAGCTGGTGATGCGTTTGGCGCACAGCGCCTGCACCAGTTCGAGCTGGCGGTAGGGCTGCAGGAAGCCGATCAGCACCGCACCCTCCTTCATGAGGGTCACTTCCTCCAGAGTCGGTGGCTGCACCTTGCAGACGATGTCGGCGCCCCCCAGGCATTCCGCCGCCCCCGCCACCAGCGTGGCCTTGCTCGCATAGGCGGCATCGGGAAAGTGCGCCCGCGTGCCCGCACCTTGCTCGACTACCACCTCCAACCCCAGCCGGGCGAAGCGCTCGGCCACGCTCGGGTCCAGGGCCACTCGCCGTTCGCCGGCGGCGGTCTCCGCCGGCACTGCCAATCGTAATGGCATGTCATGTCCTCCCGGGACTTGCTTATGTGGTTATCAGGTCCACCACGTAGGTGGGAAGGAAAATAGTCTGCCGCTATTCGATAAGAAAAATTGAATAGATCAATATGAAGAATAGTTATCCTCTATGCTACCCCAACCCCGCGAAGAGGTGGGTTGTCGGCATCGGATCTCGGATATTAGCCTAAGGCGGGAAAAACTGTCGCGCTGGATTGTCGAAATGTCGCTATGAGCAATACATGGCATTGCACATTTTTTTAACTCCAGGTTCACGGGGCTATGGCACAATGCCCTGGTGCCGAGGGTCCTGAAACGAGGGGACGGACATGTACGGACTGGATCAACTGGTCCTGCGCACAGACGTATCGGGCATGCCCCTGGAATGGATCGACTACCAGGAGGCGGTCCGGCTGTATCACCTGGAGCAGGTGGCCTATACCTGCGGCACCCTGTTGTATCAGGTGCGTGGCGGCTTCAACGCAGTGACCGGCCGACGCAGCGTCATCGCCGTCAATTCCATCATCGCCACCCAGGGCGGCACCTACGCCCACCTGCGCGCCCGCCACGACTACGTACCGCCGCTGTCCAACGCGGCCCTGTTCCGCCGCGACTTTAACCTCTGTCTGTACTGCGGTGTGCGCTTCCCGAGCCGCGAGCTGTCGCGCGACCATATCACGCCGCTGGTGCAGGGCGGCACCGATCATTGGAACAACGTGGTCAGCGCCTGCAAGCGCTGCAACCACCACAAGGGCGGACGCACCCCGGAGCAGGCCGGCATGCAGCTGCTGGCCATACCCTTTACCCCCAACCATGCCGAATACGTGTTCCTGCAGGGCCGACGCATCCTGGCCGATCAGATGGATTTCCTGCAGGCGCACTTTCCGCGCTCCAGTCCGCTGCACGAGCGCCTGAGGCGCATGAGCTGAGCCGGCGCACGGCGCCAGACAGAGCAGGGGGCCGTGTCCACGGGATGCGGCTCTCTCGCTGTTAGAGCGCCCTCCGGCCCGTTCTCCTCACAACCAGCCTCCCGGCTTCAAGCCGCCTGGTACTTCCGGTCCATAGCTGCCATTGTTTGGAATACCGGTCACGCAACATCAGGGTTGCCGGAATCATTACCGTCACACACCGGGCAGGTTATTTCGATTCCTACCGTTTTCTGAGGAGAACGACCATGACCCCCTTCGCGATCGCCGGTATCCAGATGCCGGTCTCGGCGAGCCATGCCAACATCACCGCTATGGGGCATCACCTCGATCTGCTGATGCGGCGCTTCCCCTGGGTGCAGATGGTGGTGTTCAGCGAGCTCGCGGCCTTCGGGCCCGCGCCGGTGCACGCGCAGACGCTGCCCGGGCCGGCAGAAGAGATCTTCTGCCGCATGGCGGCGCATTATCAGATCTGGCTCATTCCGGGCTCGCTATTCGAGCGCCGGGGTGACGATATCTACAATACCGCGCCGGTGATCGCCCCCGATGGCCAAGTGATCGCCCGCTACCGCAAAATGTTCCCCTTCCTGCCCTACGAGACGGAGACGAAGCCGGGTACCGAATTCGTCGTCTTCGATGTACCGGAGATCGGCCGCTTCGGCATCTCCATCTGCTACGACATGTGGTTCCCGGAGACTTCGCGCACGCTCGCGGCGCTGGGCGCCGAGGTCATCCTGCACCCTTCCTTGACCGACACCATCGACCGCGAGGTCGAACTGGCCATCGTCCGCGCCACTGCCGCGACCAACCAGTGCTATTTCTTCGACATCAACGGCGTTGGCGACGGCGGCGTCGGCCGCTCCATCATCGTCGAACCGTCCGGCCACATCCTGTACGAGGCGGGCGGCGGGACGGAGACCATGCCGCTGGAGATCGACCTGGACAGTGTGCGCCGCGAGCGCGAGACCGGCATCCGCAGCCTCGGGCAACCGCTCAAGAGCTTCCGCGACCGCCCAGTGGAGTTCGCCGTGTATCAGCGCAGCGACCCGACCGAAGGCTATCTGCGCAGCCTGGGGCCACTGCTCAAGCCGGAGCGCGGCTCCAGGGCCGGTCTGAGCCGATACTGCGATGAGCAAGCCGCCTTCAAACCAGCGCCCGGTGCGGCCGAAGCGGAAGGGGGCGGGTCATGAAGCGGTTGTGGCAATAGCTTGTTGCTGGATTGCCCCGAACCACGGGGTGGGAGGAGAGGAGGGCAGAGATGAAAACACTAAGAGGCATTTCCGACATTCGCCGCTTTTTCCATCGCAACGAGCGGCCGATCTACTTCATCAGCGCCACCAACTTCAACCTGTTGGGCATCGATGAATGGGTGCGGCACTTCAAGTACATCTGCTATATCGATTGCTATGACGGGCGGCATCCTAACGTCTTCGTGCCCAGCCAGACTTCCCATCCGGAGTTCGAGAGCATCGAGGACATCAACAACTATCTGCTCGAGCACAAGGAGGTCGTCGATTACATCAAGCGGCGTGACGGCCAGCCGGTGGCGACCTTTCTGATGTTCGACGAGAAGACCGAAGCCCTGTGCCGGGAACTCGGTCTCGAGGTCTGGTTCCCGCCGGCCAGCCTGCGCAACCGCTGCGACAACAAGATGGAAACGGTGCGCATCGGCAACAAGGCCGGGGTGCCGAGCGTGCCCAATGTCCTGGCGCCTGCCCGCAGCCACGCGGAGCTGCTCGCGCTCAGCCACACTCATGGTCTGGGCTCCGACCTGGTGATCCAGACCGCCTTCGGTGACTCCGGGCATACCACCTTCTTCATCGCCAGCGAAGCCGACTGGAACCGGCATGCCGACGAGATCGCCGCCGAGGCGGAGGTCAAGATCATGAAGCGCATCAACTGCCGCGGCGCGACACTCGAGGCCTGCACCACGCGGCATGGCACCATCGTCGGCCCACTGCTCACCGAGATCATCGGCTTCAAGGAACTGACGCCTTACAAGGGAGGCTGGTCCGGCAACGAGATCTTCCCCGGCGCCTTCACCCAGGCGATTCGCGACAAGGCGCGCGATTACGCCTTCAAGTTCGGTGAGCAGTTGCGGGCGGAGGGCTACCGGGGCTATTTCGATCTCGACTTCCTGATCGATCGGGATAGTGGTGAAATATATCTCGGTGAACTCAATCCACGTATCACCGGCGCCAGCTCCATGACCAACCATGCGGCCTTCGCCCACGCCGATGCCCCGCTGTTCCTGTTCCATCTGCTGGAATTCTCGGGGGTCGATTTCGAGCTGGACGTGGAGGCGCTGAACGCGCGCTGGGCCGATCCCGAATACATCGACAACTGGAGCCAGCTCGTCATCAAGCATACCGAGGACAGCGTCGACATCGTCACCCAGGCCCCGCCAACTGGGATCTGGCGGCTCGACGATGACGGCACCATCGCCTACGACCGTTTCGACTATCACCGCCGCGCCGTGGAGAGCGAGCGCGAGGCCTTCTTTCTACGTATCACCGGGCCGGGTGACTACCGCTACAAGGGGGCCGATCTGGGCATCCTCATCACCCGCGGGCGTTCCATGACCGACGACTTCCAGCTCAACGATCGGGCGCAGACCTGGATCAAGGGCATCCTCGACCACTACGCCGCCAAGCCCCTGCCGACGGCGGAGGTGGCGCCCGTGCCGGCGGCGGGAGCCTTCAAGATCCTCTAGGAGATCCGCTGCGTGGAACTCGTCTTCGAAGCCATCGCCGAGGAGCAGCCGGGTGCCAAGTGGCAAGCCTTGTTCGCACGCCGCTGGCCGGCCTATCGGCGCTGGTTTCTGAGCGAGGGAGAGCGGGCCAGGCCTTACTATCTCAGCGCAGTGCGGGCGTTGCGCCGGCACATGCCGGAATTGCTGCCGACCTACGAGCGTCTGGTGGAACTCGCCGGCGGTGGTGACCTGGCCGCGCGGTTTCTGTCGCTCTACTGTCCGCCGCCCTACATCAGCGGCTGTTCGCAGGCCGTGTGGCCAGGCGAGCCGCCGCTGCTGGTGCGCAACTACGACTACAGTCCTCAGCTCTGCGAAGCGGCGATCCTGAAGACGGCCTGGAACGGTCGCCCGGTGATCGCCATGAGCGACTGTCTGTGGGGCGTGCTGGACGGCATGAACGCGGAGGGGCTGGCGGTATCCCTCGCCTTCGGCGGTCGGCGGGTGGTGGGCGAGGGCTTCGGTGTGCCGCTGCTGCTGCGCTACATCCTCGAATTCGCGACCACCAGCGACGAGGCGGTGGAGGTGCTGGAGCGAGTACCGTGTCACATGGCCTACACCGTCACCGTCCTGGATCGGCGGGGGAAGTTCGCCACCGCCTACCTTGCCCCGGACCGGCCGACGCGGGTGCGCTCCCTGCCCTTTGCCACCAACCATCAGGATGAGATCGAGTGGGAGCGGCACGCGCGGGCAACGGCGACCCAGGAGCGCGAGCGCGTCCTGGCCCTGCGCCTGCGCGAGTGTACGGACACGCCGGCCCCGCTGCTGCAGGCGTTCCTGCGCCCGCCGCTCTATTCGACCGCCTACGGCCATGGCTTCGGCACCCTCTACACGGCGATCTATGCGCCCTGGCAGGGGCAGGTCGAGTATCGCTGGCCCAATGGCGTCTGGCGGCAGTCCTTCACCGTCTTTGAGGAAGCACAGCGCGCCGTGTACTTTCCGCGGGAGCCGGCGGGGTCACACCACCCCTGAGCGCGGGAGCGACGGCATCCACCTAGTCCGAGCCCGACGTGCTGGGCGGCAGGCCTTCCAGCATCTGTTGATGCTCCAGCATCTGCTCCAGCATCTGCTGCATCATCTCCATGCGCATGCCCATCATGCTCATCCGTGCGTCCGGCCCCATCATGCCGTGACCGCCCATCATGCCGCCCGGGCCACCCATCATGCCACCCATACCGCCCAGCTCCCGCATGGCCTCACGCATCTCCTGCATGTGCTCCTGCATCAGCTCGCGGCGCTTGGCGGGATCCGTGGTCTCGCGGATCTTGGCCATGTCCTCGCGCATCTCCTGCATGCGCTTCTGCATCTCTTGCATGCGCTTCATCTGCTCCTGCGTGGCTGCATCGGGAGCGGGCTGGGCGGGCGGCGAGGGTGGGGGAATGGTGGATGGCGTCTGCTGGGCGAGCGCGCTCAGGGCGAACAGGCTGAAGGCGGCCAGAACGACCGGAATGGCGAAGTGTTTCATGACGAACTCCTTGGGTTGCGACTACCAGAGTGTAGGTGCCGTCGCGCGGCTGGGTATGACAAAAACGCTAACCCGGCGGGCGCGAAGCGCGTTGATTCAGGTCAGGAAAATTTGCCTGGAGCAACCTGTCCGCCATCAGATGCGCGCTGTGGACAGATCGACATGGCTGGCTGCTCTTCACCCGGATGGCGCTTGAGGCAGGGAGCTTATTGGTATATAAGTTAGTTATCAATAACTAACAAAAAGACCCGAAACCCCATCGCGCGCGAATCGTGCCTGTTTCACGCGCGAGAGGGCGCTATCGGAAGATTGAACGTGTATAGAGGAAGACTTCCATGTCGACGAAAACCGCATTCATCCCTGCCCTGATCCTCATCGCCGTGCTCTCCTCAGGCGGCAGCGCGGCCGCAGCGGAGCAAGCCCAGCACCAACACGGTCGCGCGCAACCTCTCCAGCTCAGGCTCGATGGGACGGCGCAATGGCCTACCGACGAGGCGCTGCGCCAGGGCATGAGCAACATCCGCCGCCTGCTGGGCGACCGGCTCGAAGATATCCACGGCGGTCGGCTGAGCGATGCGCACTACCAGATGCTGGCCAAGCAGATCGAAGGCGAGCTTCAGAACATCATCCACAATTGCCGGCTGCCCCAGGAGGCCGATGCGATGCTCCACGTGGTATTGGCCGAAATCCTGCAGGGCACCGCACTCATGGCCGGGCAGAGCGGCGCGCCAGGGCGTCCCGAGGGTGCCGCCCGCATCGCCCAGGCGCTGGACGGCTACGGGCAGTACTTCGCGCATCTCGGCTGGCAGCCGCTGGTGCATTGAGCGCCGCCCGCAGCGATGAGGATGCCGCCATGTCGATGCGCAAGACCGCCGCCGAACGGCAGGCCGAGATCATTCTGACCGCCCTGCGGCTGGCCCACGAGCGGGGACCGGAGCGGGTCAGCGCCGATGCCATCGCCAAGCTCATCGGCGTCAGCCAGCCGGCCGTGTTCCGGCATTTTCCCACCAAACAGGCGCTGTGGATGGCGATCGCCGAATGGATCGGGGAGGCGCTGGAGCGGATCTGGCAGCGTGCCGTATCCGGCGATGCGCCGGCATTGCTGCGGCTGCGCGAGCTGCTGCGCCAGCACCTGATGTTCATCGAAGCGACGCCGGCCATCCCGGCAATCCTCTTCTCCCGCGAGCTGCACAGCCAGAACGGCGCGCTGCGCGCGTTCTTCGTGAGCCGCGTGCAGCGCCTGGGGCAGCTACTCGGCGGCTTGCTGCAAGAGGCCGCGCGCGAAGGCGCCATCCCACCGCGGACCGACACAGCCGTGGCCGCTCGAATGCTGCTGAGCCTGGTGCCGGGAGTGATGCTGCGCTGGTCGCTGCAGGGCCGGGAATTCGATCTGGTGGCCGAAGGCATGGCCCTGCTCGAACTCGCCCTGCAAGGGCTGGCGCCCACCGAGGCGGCTGGGCGATGAAGGCGCGCCACTCGATAGCGCTCGCGGTGCTGCTGGCCGGCGGTCTGAGCGGAATGAGCTACCAGCGGCTATTGGCGCCGCTGCCGGTCACGCCAGCGCCTGTGGAAGCGCAGATCGCGGTCGAGGTCTACGGGCTGGGTACGGTGGAGGCGCGGACCCTGGTGCGGACCGGCTTCCAGGTGCTCGGCACCCTGGCCGAGGTGCGGGTCGACCAGCACGACCGGGTCAGAGCCGGCGAGATCCTGGCAGTGCTCGACAGCCGCGAGCAACGGCTGCAACTGGCCCAGGCCGAGGCCACGCTGCAGCAGGCCATGGCGGCGCTCGGGCAAGCCCAGGCCGGCCTGGCCCGCAACCAGGTGCAACTGGCCGACAAGCGCCGCACGCTGCAGCGTCTGCAACGGCTGGCGCCGAGCGGTGCGGTCTCGCTGGAGCAGGTGGAGACGGCGCAGGCCGCCGTCGACATGGCCGCTGCCGAACTGCGCCAGGCCGAGGCCGTACTGGCCCTGGCCGAAGCCGACCGCAACCGGGCCGAGGCGGCGCTGCGCCACGAAACGGTATTGCTCGAGCGCCATACCCTGACGGCGCCGTTCGCTGCGCTGGTGGTATCCCGCCTGCAGGAGCCGGGCAGCGTGCTCACGGCGGGAACGCCGGTGCTGACGCTGCTGGACCCGCAGACCCTGTGGATACAGGCCTATGTCGATGAAAGCCGGGCCGGAGCGCTGGCGCTGGGGCAGGCGGCCGAGATCCGCCTGCGTTCGCGGCCGGGCGAGCGTTATGCCGGTCGGGTGGCGCGCATCGATGTCGAGAGCGACCGGGTGGGCGAGGAACGCCGGGTCATGGTGGCCTTTGACCGCATCCCTGAGGACCTGCATCTGGGCGAGCAGGCCGAGGTGGTGATCCAGGCCGCGCGGGTGGAACGGGCCGTGGTATTGCCGGAGTGGGCGTTGCAGGAACAGCGGGACGGTCGCGCCGTGGCCTGGGCGCTGGAGCGGGGGCGGCTCAAGCTGCAGCCGGTGCGGCTCGGCCCGCTGTTGCTCGATGGCCGCCGGCTGGTCATGGAACCGCCCGCCGGTCTGGTGCTCCTCGCCGAGGTGCCAGCCGACGCTCGCCCGGGCCGCAAGGCGGTGCTGCGGGCGCAAGCGGGGACGCTATGAACCTGGCGCTACGCGATATCCGCCACAGCCCGACGCGCTTCCTGCTCACCTGCCTCGGCCTGAGCCTGCTGCTCGGCATCGTGTTCTCCATGATCGGCATCTTTCGCGGCCTGGAGGACGAGGCGCTGGCGCTGGTGCGCAGCGCCGGGGCGGAACTGTGGGTGGTGGAGGCGGGCCGG
>DATLYF010000098.1:0-16141 GCA_035575095.1 Candidatus Competibacteraceae bacterium | reverse complement strand
CCGCCGAGAGAGTAAACTGCCTCCCAGCGCGGTCACGCCCGTTGGGGAATGCCTGCCATGTCCAAGCCCGCTATCGTCCTCACCCTCTCTCGGCTCAAGAGCCTACTGAGCCGTCCTGCCCTGCTGCTCGGCCTGGCCTTTCTGGCGTTGAGCATCCTGCTCACCTGGCAGCGCTACGAGGAGGTCAAGTCCCACGAGCGCGAGCTGGTGGCCGGGCTGACCTACGGCGTCGGCCGGCAGCTCGACATGATGTTGCACGAGCGCAGCCGCAGCATCGCCATCATCGCGCAGCAGGAGGTGACGCTACTCGGCACCCTGGAGGAGCGGCACGCCATGCAGGCCGATCAGGAGCAGCTCGAGGAACTGCTGCGCGCCAGCCTGCCGCACGCCGTCGCCTATCTGATCAGCGATGCCGAGGGCAGGCCGCGGGCCTGGCATTGCTACGGCCTCGGTGCGACCGGCTGCCAGGCCTTCCAGCAAGCAGCCGAGCGCCACGTGCTGGTGGCAGAGACCCATCTCGAGTTGATGCCGGAACTCGTCCTGCTGGAGATCAGCGTCCCCTGGAAGCTAAACGGCGAGCGCAGCGGCTGGCTGACCATCGGCTTCTTGCCGCAATTGCTGATCCAGCCGATGCAGCAACCGCTGCGCCCCGGCTATGCGCTGTGGTTGGGGCAGCGCGACCGGCCCGGCGAGGTCCTGCTCACTGCGCAGGGTCTGACTGGCGGCTGGCGTCCGCCGCCGGGCTACCGGGTGTTTACCGGCCATCGGGTGGAGGGCAGTATGCTGATGCTGCAGGCGGTGGTGGAACCGTTCACGCTGCCCATGTTGCTGCGCCGCGCCTTCAACGAGGTGGCGCCGCTGCTGAGTGCGGCCCTGTCCGCCGGCCTGCTGGCCTTGTGGTTCCTGCGCCGGGAGTATCGCCGCCGACAGCAAGCCCAGGCCTCCCTGCGGCAGAGCGAAGCGCAGTTGCACAGCCTGCTCGATACCGCCCAGGAGGGGGTGGGTATGCTCGACGCCCTGGGCTATATCACCTATGCCAACCAGCGCCTGCACGAGCTGCTGGGCTTTACTCCGGGGGAACTGGTCGGCCAGCGCTATCTGGTATTGCTGGCCGAGGAGGAGTGGCCGCGCGCCGAGGCTGCCTTCAACCGCCGGCGCAGCGGCATCAGTGACCAGCAGGAGTTCATCTTGCGCCGGCGCGACGGCGCGCGGCTGTGGGCATTGATCGCCAGCAACCCGATCCGCGACGAACAGGCGCGCTTCCGCGGCGTGTTGTGCATGGTCAGCGACATCACTCTGCTCAAGCAGAGCGAGGCCGCCCTGCGCCAGAGCGAGCAGCGCTTTCGCGATTTCGCCGAAATCGCCGCCGACATGTTCTGGGAGCTGGACGAGAACCTGCGCTTCACCTATGTCTCCGGCCAGCACCAGAGCCGCCTGGGGTTGCCCTCGGCGCAGATCCTCGACCGCCCGCTGGAGGCGTTCCTAGCCGATTACCACGAACTCGGCCGCGCACCCTGGCCGGAGTATCTGGCCCGGGTACGCCAGCACCAGCCCTTCAGCGGCCTGGAGATCGCCTGGAGCCGGCGCAGCGGCGAGCGGCTCTACCTGAGCATCAGCGGCAAGCCGGTGTTCGACGAGAACGGGCGCTTCCGCGGCTACCGCGGCTGCAGCAGCGACATCACCGTGCGCAAGCAGGCCGAGCAGGAGCTGCGCCGTGCCCACGGCGAACTGGAGGCGCGGGTGCGCGAGCGCACCGCCGAACTGGTGCGCAGCAACACCCGGCTGCAGCAGGAGATCCAGGCTCGCCTCGGTGCGGTGCGCGCCCTGCGCGAGCGCGAGGAGCGCTTTCGCCAGCTGGCCGAGCACATCCGCGAGGTGTTCTGGATGGTCAGCCTCGATCAGCGCCAGCGCATCTATATCAGCCCGGCCTATGAGGAGGTGTGGGGGCGTTCATCCGAAGAATGGCGCTTGGGGCGCAGCTCCTTTCTCGATACCGTGCATCCCCTGGACCGCGCCAAGGTGGCCCAGGTCATCGCCGCCAGCCGCGAAAGCGGACGCATGGACGTGGAATATCGCATCCTGCGCCCTGACGGCGGCATCCGCTGGATCCACGACCGCGGCTTCCCGGTCTACGACGCCCAGGGGCGACTGTACCGCATGGCTGGCATCGCCGAGGACATCACCGCCCGGCGCCAGGCCCAGGACCAGTTGCGCCAGTTGCGCGAGGAGCTGACCCACATGGGGCGCCTCAGCCTGGCCGGCGAGATGGCCTCCGGCTTGGCCCACGAGATCAATCAGCCGCTGGCGGCCATGGTTACCTATGCCCAGGCGGCGCTGCGTCTGCTCAAAAGCGAGAGCGTCGAGCGCGAGCAACTGGCCACCATCCTGGAGAAGGTGGCGGAGCAGGGGCTGCGCGCCGGCGGCATCATCCATCGCCTGCGCAAGTTCCTGCGCAAGCAGCCGCCGCAGCGGTCGGCCACCGATCTCAACCAGTTGATCCGTGAGCTGGACGATCTGTACCGGGCCGAGTACCGGCGCTTCGAGGTCAGCGTCGAGCTCGAACTGGACGAGGCGTTGCCGCGGGTGCTGGCCGATGGCATCCAGATCCAGCAGGTGTTGCTCAACCTGATGCGCAACGCCATGGAGGCCATGCAGGAGGTGCCCGAGGGCCAGCGCCAGCTCACCGTTCGCACCCGTGCCGCAGGCGTCCACAGCGTGGAGGTGTTGCTGCGCGACAGCGGGCCGGGGCTGTCCGCCGAGGCGCGCAGCCATCTGTTCCAGCCTTTCTTCACCACCAAGGCCGAGGGTATGGGGCTCGGGCTGTCCATCAGCCGCTCCATCATCGAGGCCCACGGCGGCACCCTGGCGGCCGAGTCCGATCCCAGGGGCGGCACCGTGTTCCGCTTCACCCTGCCGGTGGCGGAGGAACAGGCAGCCGCCGCGGCAGAAGCCGAGGCGGAAGAGCAGAGGGCGACAGCGCTCGCGCTGCCTGATGTTCGTCGTGCTGGCGGTGAGTAGTTGCGTATTACGTAATTACGTATCTTTGCGCTGAGAAGAAACTGTCAGGGGCTCGGCTGCGGCGGCGCCCGCCGCATCGCCCCGGCGCCAGGCGTGGTAGCGCGCCACCCAGCGCAGCAGTCCCTGCGGTGCGTGGGAGCGCTTCCAGGCCCCGGCAGCGTACTTATTGGCCTCGGCCAGGGTCGGGTAGATGTGGATGGTGGCGAGGATCTTGTTCAAGCCCAGACCGTGGCGCATGGCGGCGACGAACTCGGCGATCAGGTCGCCGGCATGCTCGCCGACCAGGGTGACGCCGAGAATGCGGTCGCGGCCCGGCGCGGTAAGCACCTTGACCAGACCGTGGGCCACGCCGTCGGCGATGGCGCGGTCCAGATCGTCGAGGCCATAGGTGGTCACCTCGTAGGCGATGCCCTGCTCTTGCGCCTCCAGTTCATTGAGGCCGACCCGTGCTACCTCCGGCTCGGTGAAGGTGGCCCAGGGGATCACCGAATAGTCGGTCTTGAACCGGCGCAGAGCGCCGAACAGGGCGTTGACCGTGGCATACCAGGCCTGGTGCGAAGCGGTGTGAGTGAACTGGTAGGGGCCGGCCACGTCGCCCACGGCGTAGATATTGGGATACCGGGTCTGCAGATATTCGTTGACCTCGATGGTACCGGCGCGGGTCAAGGCGATGCCCAGCTCCTCCAGGCCGTAGCCGTGGGTGTCGGCCTTGCGCCCTACCGCCACCAGCACCCGGTCGAAGGGTATCAGCACCTCGCCGCCGCTGTGCTCGCAGAGCAGCACCCGTTCGCCCGCCAGCATGCAGAACTCCCGCGCGCGGTGGCCGAGGCGCACGTCCAGCCCCTCGGCGCGGAAACGTTCCAGCACCATGGCGGAGATCTCCGGGTCTTCGCGGATCAGCAGACGCGGCAGCATCTCCACCAGTGTCACCTGGCTGCCGAGGCGGGCGAAGGCCTGGGCCAGCTCGCAGCCGATGGGGCCGCCGCCCAGCACCAGCAGCCGCGCCGGCAGTTCGCGCAGCGACCAGAGGTTGTCCGAGGTCAGGTAGTCCAGCTCGGCCAGGCCGGGGATGGGCGGCACGAATGGACTGGCGCCGGCGGCGATGATGATGGCGCGGGCACTGAGGCTGCGGCCGGCCACCGCCACCGTCCACGGCGAAGTGAGCCGGGCCTCGCCCTGGATCACCTCCACGCCGAGACCGGTATAGCGCTCCACCGAATCGTGGGGTTCCACTTGGCGGATCACCCGCGCCACACGCTCCATCACCGCAGCGAAGTCCACCTCGGGCGCGCCGACGCGCAGGCCGAACTCCCTGGCACGGCGTATCTGCTGCGCCAGCCGCGCCGAGCGCAGTAGCGCCTTGGACGGCACGCAGCCGGTATTGAGGCAGTCGCCGCCCATGCGCTGCTTCTCGATCAGTGTCACCCGCGCCTTGACCGCGGCGGCGATATAGGCGCACATCAGGCCGGCCGCGCCGGCGCCGATCACGATCAGGTTGCGGTCGAAGCGCTGTGGCCGGCTCCAGCCACGGTAGACCTGGCGTGCCCGGAGCCAGTCCACCGCCTTGCGTG
Source organism: Candidatus Competibacteraceae bacterium (assembly GCA_035575095.1). GTDB lineage: Bacteria > Pseudomonadota > Gammaproteobacteria > Competibacterales > Competibacteraceae > DATLYF01. The sequence goes on along the minus strand of DATLYF010000098.1, from coordinate 11,552 downwards.
CCAGCAGCGGAAACACGCCGAGCAGGGCGAAGGAGGCCAGCAGGGCCGGAGAGAGGAGACCGGAAGCCGATTCCAGGCGGCCGAGCTGGGTGCCGGCGTTGATGTAGACCAGGGTGCCAGGCAGCATGCCGAGTTGGCTGACCCAGTAGAAGGTCACGGCGCGCAGCGGGGTCAGGCCCATGGCCAGGTTGATGAGGAAGAACGGGAACAGCGGCACCAGGCGCAGGCTGAACAGGTAGAAAGAGCCGTCGCGCTCCACGCCGCGGTTGATGGTGCTCAGGCGCTCGCCGAAGCGGGTCTGCACCCAGTCACGCAGCAGGAAGCGGGCGCTGAGGAAGGCCAGGGTGGCGCCCAAGGTGGAGGCGAAGGAGACGATGAGCAGACCCCAGCCCAGGCCGAAGATGGCGCCGGCCACCAGAGTCATGACCGTGGCGCCAGGCAGGGACAGGGCAGTGACCGCCACGTAGACGGCGAAGAACAGCAGGGCGCTGGCCAGGGGATGGGCATCCCGGTAGCCGATGATAGCGCTCTGCTGGGCGCGGAAATACTCCAGGCTGAGGTAGCGGTCCAGGTCGAGAGCGAAGAAGGCGACGATCAGGACGGCGATCAGCCCCGCCAGCAGCAGCTTGCCCTTGTGCATGCGACCTCCTCTGTGATGGTCGGGGTGGCGGTGGATGCGCCGTATCGACTTATACGCACCATGACGCGGCGGCGGATGCGTTCCCTTTCCCTTCAGCGCAGCAGCAGCTCGGCGCGGACCTGGCGCGGTGGCGGGCCGCCCAGGCGGACCTCCAGCTCGGCGGCGGGCAGCGGCGGGCAGAGCAGATTGCCCTGCACTTCGCTGCAGCCCTGCTCGCCCAACCAGCGCAACTGTGCCGCCGTCTCCACCCCTTCGGCGACCATGCGCAGCTTCATGGCGCGACCCAGGTCGAGCAGGGCGCCGACGATGGCACGGCCATTGCCCGGCCCATCCAGCTGGCCGATGAAGGCGCGGTCGATCTTTACCGACTCCAGCGGCAGGCATTGCAGCAGGCGCAGCGAGGAATAGCCGGTGCCGAAATCGTCCAGGGACAGATGCATCCCGGCCGCAGCCAGCTGCTGCAGCACCTGGAAGGCGGGCTGCGGCGGTTCCAGCTGGCTGATCTCGTTGAGCTCCAGTTCCAGGCTGTCGGCGCTGACGGCGTAACGCTCCAGGGTCTGCTGGAACTGCGCCGGCAACTGTGTCTGACCGAGCTGGCGCACCGAGAGATTGAGGGCCAGGCGCGGCGGCGCCAGCCCGCGGCTGCGCCATTGACTGTAGTCGCGCAAGGCCTGCGCCAGCACCCAGGTGCCGATAGCCACGATCAGACCGCTCTCCTCGGCCAGCTCGAGGAAGGTGGCGGGGCCGAGCAGGCCGAGCTGGGGATGGTGCCAGCGCAGCAGGGCCTCGACCCCGGTCATACGGACGCCGTCGACGCTGTAGCGGGGCTGATAGTGCAGCCGTAGCTCGTTGCGTTCCAGGGCCAGGCGCAGGTCCTGTTCCAGCCGCAGGCGCTGCAGTTGCAGCGCGCCGCTGGCGCCGTTGTAAACCTGGAACTGGTTGGGGCCCTGGGCCTTGGCCTGATAGCTGGCGGCATCGGCGTGGCGCATCAGGCTGTGCACGTCGCTGCCGTGCTCGGGATGGTAGGCGATGCCGATGCTGCTGGTCACGATGACCTCCTGCCCGGTCACCCGAAACGGCTCGCCCAGGGCCTGGATCAGGCGCTGGCAGAAGGTCACGGCACTGCTTTCCGGCGGCTGATCCTCGAGGATGATCATGAACTCGTCTCCGCCCAGCCGCGCCAGGGTGTCTTCGCCACGCAGCTGCTGCTGTAGCCGTGCCGCCACCTGCTGCAAGAGTTCGTCGCCGGCGTGATGACCGAGGGTGTCGTTGACCAGCTTGAAGCGGTCCAGGTCGAGGAACAGCACGGCGAAGCGGCTGCCGTGGCGGCGCGCCCGGGCCAGGGCTTGCTCCAGGCGCTCCAGGCAGTAGGCACGGTTGGGCAGGCCGGTGAGGGCATCGTGGGTGGCCAGGTGCTGCAGCCGCTCTTGTACCTGGCGCAGGTCGCTGATGTCGGCGTGGATGCCGACGATGCCGCCGTTGCGGGTGCGTTGCTCGTTGACACGGATGCGCCGGCCGTCGCGCAGTTCCAGTTCGCTGGGCGGGCCGGGATTGCGGTGGCGCGCCAGCCGTGCGGCGATGGTCTCCTCCTCGCGCCCCTCGCTGCCGAGCACCGGGGCATGGGCGAGATAGTGGCGCAGCAGTTGCTCGTAGGGCACGCCGGGCCGGGCCAGGGCACCCAGCTCGGGGTAGAGGCGCCGGTATTGGGTATTGCACATCACGACCCGGTCCTCGGCGTCGGTGAGGATGAAGCCTTCGGGGATGCTCTCGACGGCATCGGCCAGTTGCTCGCGCAGCGCCGCCAGCCGTGCCTCGCCGCGACGCTGACTGACGAACAGGCCTACCACCACCAGGGTCAGGCCGAACAGGAACAGCTGCAGCCAGGGCAGGCTCGCCCGAAAGCGCTGCAGGCGCGAGACCTCTTGTTCCAGCAGCCCGATGGCGCTGCGATGGGCCCGCAGGGAGAGCTCCCGAGTCCGGGCGTAAACATCGCGGGCGCGGGTGTTCACCAGCCTCAGGACGGCGGGCGAGTCGGCGGCGCTGCCGGGCAGTCCGTGGTGCAGCCAGCGCTGGATGTCCTCGGCGGCAGGGTTGACCAGGGCGTGCAGGGCCGAGGCACCGGCCAGATTGTCGAACATGTAGCTGGTGCGCAATGCCTTGAGGCGGTCGAGCAGGTCCTGGTTGTCGGCCAGCAGGCGCTGGCGATGGACCGGATCGTCTGGCTCGAGCAGGGCCTGCTCTGCGGCTTGGCCGAGCCGCTGCAGCGCCTCTACCACCACCAGCAGGTCATTGGTCTGGCGCAGCAGCTCGGCGGGCAAACCCTGCTGCAGCCGCTCCAGAGTGTCGTGCACGTAATAGCCCAGGGCCAGGGACGCCGACACCAGCAGCGCGATGAGCATGAGCTGCAGCGCGGTCAGCACAGAGTGCCGGCGCAGACGGTGGAACAGGCTGATCATGGCGCGGCGGCGGCACGCAACCCCATGCTTCCCTCCCCGCAGCGATTTTCCTTGGAACTATCCAATGGTTTCTTAAGAATAGTGAATCGCGTCGCGATCCTGCATCTGCACTGTCCTGCATCCCACCGGAGGCCTCGATGTCCGACCGCTATACCCTGATCATCGGCAACAAGAACTATTCCTCCTGGTCGCTGCGTCCCTGGCTGGTGCTCAAGCACCTGGGCGTGCCGTTCCAGGAGGTCCGGTTGCCGCTGGACACCGAGACGTTCACCCGTGACATCGCCGCCTGGTCGCCCAGCGGCAAGGTGCCGGTGCTGCATCACGGCGAGCGGGTGGTGTGGGACTCCCTGGCCATCTGCGAGTATCTCGCCGAGCGCTTTCCCGCCGCCGGGCTCTGGCCGGCCGATCCCGCTGCCCGCGCCATGGCGCGCTCTATCAGCGCCGAGATGCATGGCGGGTTCGCCGCCCTGCGCCAGGCCATGCCCATGAACGTGCGCGCCCGCGGCCGGACGGTACCGATCGATGCGGCGGTCACTGCCGACATCGCCCGCATCCAGGCGATCTGGGCGCAGTGCCACAAACGCTACGGCAATAGCGGCCCTTGGCTGTTCGGCGCTTTCACCATCGCCGATGCGATGTACGCGCCGGTGGCGACGCGCTTCGTCACCTATGGCGTGACGCTGGGACCGGTGCAGCGCGCTTACGTCGATACGGTGCTGTCCGACCCGGCCATGGGCGAGTGGCAGCGGGCGGCGGAGGCCGAGACGGAGGTACTGGAGGCCGAGGAGGTCGGCATTTGAATGGCCCGCGACCCGGCACGCGGGTTTACCGAGGAGCGGCGGCGTGGGACAGTATGGCAAGGAGTCGCCCAACCGTCCGAGGACCGCCATGAATCCGCTGCCCCGCGTCGAGATCCGCTACTGCACCCAGTGCCGCTGGCTGCTGCGCGCCGCCTGGCTGGCCCAGGAACTGCTCACCACCTTCGAGCAGGAGCTGGGGGAGGTGGCGCTGCAACCGGGCACCGGCGGCGTGTTCGAGGTGCGCGTCGACGGCGCGCTGGTCTGGTCGCGCAAGGAGGAGGGGCGCTTCCCCGAGGCCAAGGAGCTCAAGCAACGGGTACGCGACATCATCGCCCCGGACAAGAGCCTCGGCCACTCCGACCGTCCGGCGAACTGAACGCGACGGCGTTCGTCCAAGGGCAGTCGAGGCCGGCGCTCGACCCGGCTCTACACAACAGGGACAACGACTATGACCATCGACACTCGCGAGACTATCACCACGCGTATCCCCGGCTTCACCCTGCGCTTTGCCAGCGCCGCCGACGTGCCCCTGATTCTGGCTTTCATCAAAGAGCTGGCCGAATACGAGCAGCTCTCCGAGGAGGTGGTGGCGGACGAGGCGCTGCTCGCCGTCACCCTGTTCGGCAAGCGGCGCACGGCCGAGGTGGTCATCGGCCAATACCAGGGCGAGCCGGTGAGCTTCGCCCTGTTCTTCCACAGCTTTTCCACCTTCCTCGGCCGCCCCGGGCTGTACCTGGAGGATCTCTACGTGCGCCCGCAAGCGCGCGGACGCGGCATCGGCGAGGTGATGCTGGCTTTTCTGGCCAGGCTGGCCGAGGAGCGTGGCTGCGGTCGCGTCGAATGGTCGGTGCTGAACTGGAACAGGCCGGCCATCAGCCTGTACAAGAAGCTGGGCGCCGTCCCCATGGACGAGTGGACGCTATACCGGGTTAGCGGCCAGGCGCTGGAACAGTTGGCGCGGCGGTTTTGATTGCGGCGTGAACCCCCTCTCCCACGTGTGTGAGACAAATCCGCCGGAGCGGATTTGAGCGCACCTCAGGGCGCCTAGAGGATGCGCACCACGGATGGTGCGCATCCGGCGAGGGGTGAGGGCGCAGGTTACGGCCGAATCTCCGTCCCCAGCACCTTGAGGAACTGCGCCAACCAGTCGGGATGGGCCGGCCAGGCCGGGGCAGTGACCAGGTTGCCATCGGTGATCGCGCCGTTGATGGGGATCTCGGCGTACTCGGCGCCGGCCAGTTGCACTTCCGCGGCGCAGGCCGGATAGGCGGAGACCCGCTTGCCCTTAATCACTCCCGCCGCCGCCAGCAATTGCGCGCCGTGGCAGATGGCGGCGATGGGTTTGCCGGCCTGGGCAAAGTGGCGCACGATCTCGATCACCCGCGGCGTCATGCGCAGGTACTCGGGGGCGCGACCACCGGGGATGACCAGGGCGTCGTAGTCGCTCGGGTCGGCCTCGGCGAAGCTGGCGTTGAGGGTGAAGCGATGGCCCGGCTTCTCCGAATAGGTTTGCTGCCCCTCGAAGTCGTGCACGGCGGTGGCCACCCATTCGCCGGCCTTCTTGTCCGGGCATACTGCATGCACGGTGTGGCCGATCATGGTCAGCGCCTGGAACGGCACCATGATCTCGTAGTCCTCGCCGAAATCTCCCACCAGCATCAGAATCTTCTTGCCGCTCATGATGGACTGTCTCCTCGTGGTGATGGCATGGCCGCGCAGCCCGGCTGACAGCAGCCATACTGTATGAAAGCCGAGCCGGATGACGGTTCGCTGACGGCTTCCACATCAAGTTATAGCGCTCAGGAGGGAACAATGGCGGATCGACCGGCTGCGGCAGAAGCGCCGACAGGAGGACGGCCGCACCGCCGCAACCGTGCCACGCGGGGCGACTGCTGAGCAGGGGCGTGATGCCGTAGAATGCCCCCATCACCGATTCACGCAACGGGGGATCAGCCGCGTGGCCAAACGTATCGCCTTCTTCGTTTCCGACCGCACCGCCATCACCTCCGAGACCCTGGGCCACAGCCTGCTGACCCAGTTCGACGGGCTAGAGGTGGAGCAGGTCACGCTGCGCTTCGTCGACGACCGGGAGCGGGCCGAGAAGGCGCGCGAGCGCATCAACCAGGCCCACCGTGATACCGGCCTCAGGCCGCTGGTGTTCAGCACCCTGGTGACCGACGAGGTGCGCGATATCGTCAAATCCGCCGACTGCCTGTTTGTGGACTTCTTCGACACCTTCCTCGGTCCCCTGGAGCGCGAGCTAGAGATGAAGTCCAACCACACCGCCGGGCGCTCCCACGGGCTCACCAACGTCGACGAATATTCCTCGCGCATCGAGGCGGTCAACTTCACCCTCAATCACGACGACGGCAGCAGCACCAAGCATCTGGAGGAGGCCGACATCATCTTGCTGGGCATCTCCCGCACTGGCAAGACGCCCACCTGTTTGTATCTGAGCCTGCACTACGGTATCCGCGCCGCCAACTTCCCGCTCACGCCCGACGATCTGGAGGAACTGGCCCTGCCCAAGGCGCTCGGTCCCTATCGTGCCAAGCTGTTCGGGCTGACCACCGATCCCAACCGGCTGCAGCAGATCCGCAACGAGCGTCTGCCTAACAGCCGCTACGCCTCGCTCGCCCAGTGTGACTTTGAGACGCGCCAGGCCGAGGCCCTGTACCGCAAGTACGGCATCCCCTACCTGCTCACCACCTTGAAGTCAGTGGAGGAGATTGCCGCCACCATCATCGACAAGGCCGCGCTCAACCACCGCAAGGCCTATCATCGGCCGCCCCTACATACCTGATTTTTTTGACACCATGCAGCATAATACGCGCGCTCATCGCCGCCCGCAGCGATAGCCGGGGCTGGGCAGGCCGGGGTGTGGTGCCGCGGTCGAACGGCCTGGTCCGTTGCCATTGACCCTTATGTTGAGGAGCTGCACATGAAGAAGCCCGTTCGCGTCGCTATCACGGGGGCTGCCGGTAACATCGGTTACGCCATGGCCTTCCGTATCGCCGCCGGCGATATGCTGGGCCCGGATCAGCCGGTCATCCTGCACCTGCTGGAGATCACCCCGGCCCTGGGCGCCCTGCAGGGCGTAGTGATGGAGCTGAACGACTGCGCCTTCCCCCTGCTGTACGGCATCGTCGCCACCGACGACCTCAAGACCGCCTTCACCGACGTCGACTACGCCCTGCTGGTAGGCGCCCGTCCGCGCGGCCCGGGCATGGAGCGCAAGGACCTGCTGTCGGCCAACGGCGCCATCTTCGCCCCCCAGGGCAAAGCCCTCAACGAGTACGCCTCGCGCGATGTCAAGGTGCTGGTGGTGGGCAACCCGGCCAACACCAACGCCCTCATCGCCCAGAACAACGCGCCAGATCTCGATCCGCGCCAGTTCACCGCGATGACCCGCCTCGACCACAACCGCGCCCTGTCGCTGCTGGCGGAGAAGACCGGCAGCCACGTCAACGACATTCGCAAGGTCACCATCTGGGGCAACCACTCCTCCACCCAGTACCCCGACCTGTCCAAGGCCACCGTCAAGGGCCAGCCGGCCCTGTCCCTGGTGGAGCGGGCCTGGTACGAGAATGAGTACATTCCCCAGGTGCAGCAGCGCGGCGCCGCCGTCATCAAGGCCCGCGGCGCCAGCTCCGCTGCCTCCGCCGCCTCCGCCGCCATCGACCACATGCGCTCCTGGGCGCTGGGTACCGCCGAGGGCGACTGGGTATCCATGGCCATTCCCGCCGACGGCTCCTACGGCATCGCCGAGGGCGTGATCTACTCCTACCCCTGCGTCTGCAAGGACGGCCGCTATGAGATCGTGCAGGGGCTGGAGATCGACGAGTTTTCCCGCGCCAAGATGAAGGCCACCGAGGCCGAGCTGCGCGAGGAGCGCGCCGCCATCGAGGAGCTGCTGAAGGGCTGAGCCCTCCGCCCCAGTCCTGTATATCCTACGACGGCGCGGGTTGATCCTCGCGCCGTCGGTGTTTTCGGGGCCGTAGTCCTCCAGCACGCCGTAGCGGCCAGCCAGGCGACCATCGCCCGCGGCACTCTATCCGGCGAGCGAGGTCAAAGAGTTGGTCATTGATTGTGCATTGCAGCATAATGCCGGACCAAGCTCTGCGGCAGGAGGAACACGCATGCGACTTGGCACTAAGCTCGCGCGGTTCAAAGGTTATGCTTGGGTAGGGTGGCCGAGTGCGGTGATGGGGCGCAATAGGCGCCCGATCAACCTGGCGCTGCAGGGCGGCGGCGCTCATGGCGCCTTCACCTGGGGCGTACTGGATCAACTGCTGGCCGATGGCCGGCTGGACTTCGACGGCATCTGCGGCACCAGCGCCGGCGCCATGAATGCCGTGGTGTGTGCCCACGGCTATCTGGAGGGCAGGCGCGACGGCGCCCGCGCCGCCCTGGACGAGTTTTGGCGTCGCATCAGCGCACTCGGTGCGGTGCTCAGCCCGGTACGGCCGCTGCCGGAGATACCCGGACTGCCCGGCGTGGAACAGATCGGGGCGACGGTCAGCCATTTCTGGCTGGAGGCCTTCATCCGGGTGCTTTCCCCCTACCAGTTCAACCCGCTCAACCTCAACCCCCTGCGCGAGTTGCTGGCCGAACTAGTGGACTTCGAGCGGCTACGCCGGGCCAAACGGCCGAAGCTGTTCATCGCCGCCACCAACGTGCGCAGCGGCAAGGTCAAGGTGTTCCGCAACGAGGACCTGGCGGTGGATGCGGTGCTGGCCTCGGCCTGCCTGCCGTACCTGTTCCAGGCCGTGGAGATCGACGGCGAGGCTTACTGGGACGGCGGCTACATGGGCAATCCGGTGCTCTATCCGCTGCTCCTGGAATGCGATTCGCGAGACATCGTGATCGTACACATCAATCCGCTGCGCCGCGACCGAGTGCCCCGCACGGCGCTGGATATCGCCAATCGCATCAATGAGATCAGCTTCAATGCCTCGCTGCTCAAGGAACTGCGCACCGTCGCCGCCGCCCAGAGCCTGGCGCGCAGCAACCTGCTGCGCGGCAAGTTCAAGCGCCGCTTCGGGCGCGCGTTGATCCACTCCATCCGCTGTGACGAGACCAGCGAGCAGGTGTCGGTGGCCAGCAAGCTCAACCCCGACCTGCGGCTGCTGGAGCATCTGCGCGAGCACGGCCAGGCCGCGGCGCGGGAGTGGCTGGGCCGCCACTTCCGCGACCTGGGGCGGCGCTCGTCGTTCGATATCGAGCGGGAGTTTCTCTGAACTTGCCGCGCGGCATTCCAGGGCGATACGGCGCTCGATCCGGTCTGCCGCCCCAGACTGGGGCGGCACCTGAATCGGATTGGTGCGCCAATATTTTGTATTAACATAAACAAAATAACACTTAAATTTCATTGGGTATACTAATCCTGCTACATAAAACGCCATCCGCATGGTGAAGCGGTGTCACGATGCGAGGCGAGGCCCGCGCGGCCGGCAAGTACAGACCGCAACCCGCAACAGGCAGAAGATTGGAGGAGCCACGATGAACTACGAGACCTTCCATCGCCGTTCCATCGAGGACGTCGATGGCTTTTGGAGTGAACAGGCGGCGCTGATCGACTGGCGCACGCCGCCGCGGCAGATTCTGGATTACAGCAATCCGCCATTTCGCCGCTGGTTCGTCGGTGGCGAAACCAACCTGTGCCACAACGCCATCGATCGCCATCTGGCCGCCCGGGCGCAGCAGCCGGCCCTGGTCTACATTTCCACCGAGACCGACGAGAGCCGTAGCTACAGCTACGCCGAGCTGCACCGCGAGGTCAATCGCTGCGCCGCGGTCCTGCGCTCGCTCGGGGTGGGCAAGGGGGATCGGGTGGTGATCTACATGCCGATGATCCCCGAGGCGTGCTTCGCCATGCTCGCCTGTGCCCGTCTCGGCGCCATCCACTCGGTGGTATTCGGCGGTTTCGCTTCCCACAACCTGGCGGTGCGCATCGACGACGCCCGGCCCAAGCTGCTCATCTCCGCCGATGCCGGCATGCGCGGCGGCAAGCCGGTGCCCTACAAAAACCTGGTGGACGAGGCGCTGAACCTGGCCCAGCATCCGCCGCAGCAGGTGCTGATCGTCAACCGCGGCCTGGACAAGAACATGCCCTGGAGCGCGGGGCGCGATCTAGACTATGCCAGCCTGCGCCAGCAGCACCTGGATGCCGAGGTGCCGGTAGAGTGGCTGGAGTCCAACGAGCCCAGCTACGTGCTCTACACCTCCGGTACCACCGGCAAGCCCAAGGGTGTGCAGCGCGACGTGGGCGGCTACTGCGTGGCGCTAGCGGCGTCCATGAAGTACGTCTACGGCGCCCAGCCCGGCGAGACCATGTTCACCACCTCCGACATCGGCTGGGTGGTGGGCCACAGCTACATCGTCTATGGGCCACTGATCCACGGCATGACCACCCTCGTCTACGAGGGGCTGCCAACCCGCCCCGACCCGGGCATCTGGTGGAAGATCGTACAGGACTACAGGGTGACGACCATGTTCTCATCACCTACCGCCATCCGCGTGCTGAAGAAGCAGGACCCGGCCTATCTGAAGAAATACGACCTCTCCAGCCTGCGCTATCTGTTCCTGGCCGGCGAACCGCTGGACGAGCCTACTAGCCGCTGGATCAGCGACGGTTTGGGGGTGCCGGTGATCGACCACTATTGGCAGACCGAGACCGGCTGGGCGATGTTGACCTATCTGCCCGGAGTGGAGCTCAAGCCCAATCGCTTCGGCTCGCCAGGTTTTCCCAACTTCGGCTTCAACATCCGCGTCATCGACGAGACCACCGGCAGCGACGCCGCGCCCGGCGAGAAGGGCGTGCTGGTGGTGGTGCCGCCGCTGCCGCCGGGCTGCCTCACCACCGTGTGGGGTGACGACGAGCGCTTCGTCAAGAGCTACTTCACCCAGTTCAAGGAGCTGCTCTACACCTCCTCCGACTGGGCGGTACGCGACCAGGACGGCTATTTCTTCATCCTCGGCCGTACCGACGACGTCATCAACGTCGCCGGCCACCGCCTCGGCACCCGTGAGATCGAGGAGGCGGTGCAGGCCCACCCGGCAGTGGCCGAGGTGGCGGTAGTCGGGGTGCAGGACGAGCTCAAGGGCCAGGAGGCGGTGGTATTCGCCACCCTCAAGGACCCGTCCCTGGTGGCGAGCGAGGAGGAGCGCGCCCGCCTGGAGAAGGAACTGCTGGCCAAGGTGGTGGAGCTGCTGGGACCGGTGGCGCGGCCGAAGAAGGTCTACTTCGTCAACGCCCTGCCCAAGACCCGCTCCGGCAAGCTGCTGCGCCGCTCCATCCAGGCCCTGGCCGAAGGGCGCGACCCAGGGGATCTGTCCACGTTGGACGATCCCAACTCCCTGGAAGAGGTACGAAAGGCGGTGGGGCGGTAACCCAGCTGTTCCCTTCCCCGTGATGGCGGGGGGGATAACTCGACGAGAGGTAATCGAAGCATGACCCAACGGATATCCCCCGGCGCCCGCTTCCGCGCCGCCGTGCAGGCCGAACGGCCCCTGCAGGTGGTGGGCGCGGTCAACGCCTACTTCGCCCGGCTGGCCGAGCACAGCGGCTACAAGGCACTGTACCTGTCCGGCGGCGGCGTGGCGGCCTGCTCCTGCGGTATCCCCGATTTGGGGATAACCACCCTGGAGGATGTG
>DATLYF010000097.1:0-4966 GCA_035575095.1 Candidatus Competibacteraceae bacterium | reverse complement strand
CGCGTAGACGTAGCGCCCGCCGCGCTTCGGCTGGTGGATGGCCGCCACCAGGAACACCAGCCCCAAGGCGATGAAGGCGATGCGCTGAAAGATGCACAGCGGGCACGGTTCCAGGCCGAGCCGCTCCTGCAGGTAGAGGATGGCGTAGGCTAGCAGCCCGGCGCAGGAGGCGAAGCCGAGGAGGTTGACCATACGGCTGGACAGCGGGCCGCCGCTGCGGCGTTCGTCGGCGAACAGAAGGATATCGTTGTCGCTCATCATAGACCTTGGGTTAGGGTTGAAAATCAGCTCCGGTGATTCGGAAACCCGGACATCATAGATCCTGCAGATAGCCTACACCGCCCAGTTGGCGCATCTGCCGCAATATCCAGCTCTGTCGGCTGCGCACGTAGCGGCTGGGGGCGTCGACGCGGAACTGGCGCGGATTGGGCAGCACCGCTGCAAGCAGCGCCGCTTCGGCTGCTGAGAGTTCGGCGGCCGGCTTGCCGAAGTAGCGGCGGCTGGCAGCCTCGGCACCAAAGGTGAACTCCCCCATCTCGGCGATGTTGAGGTACACCTCCAGGATACGTTGCTTGGACCACAGCGCCTCCAGCCATAGGGTGAACCAGGCCTCCAGCCCCTTGCGCAGCCAGGAGCGGCCGGACCACAGAAACAGATTCTTGGCCACCTGCTGACTGATGGTGCTGGCGCCGCGTATGCGCTGGCTGCGGCTGTTGTGCTCCAGCGCCTTGCCGATGGCGCGCCAATCGAAGCCGCTGTGCGCCGGGAACAACTGGTCCTCGGCCGCCACCACCGCCAGCGCCAGTTGCGGCGAGATGGCTTCGTAGGGCACCCAGTGGTAGCGGATGCCGCCTTCCGGCAGGCTGCTCAAGGCGCTGAACCAGGTCTGCACCATTATTCCAGAGGTCAGCGGCGGCACCCAGCGCAGCAGCAGCACCAGCAGCACCGTCAGCGTCACCCAACCGGCCGCAAGCCAGCCCAGCCCGCGCAGCAGCCGCCGCCCCATTCAAAAGATTCCCAACGCCACGCCAGCGGCCATGGCTTCGCCCAGTTCCTCGCAGCAGGCCAATGCTTCTTCGGTGAGTTCACCCTTGGCGATGATCGGCTCGGCCACCGGCTTGAGCGGATAGCCGCGGGCGATGCGCTCGATATTGAACAGGGCGCCGCTGCCGTCGTTGCCGGCACTGATGAACACCGCGTAGGGCAGGCCCTCGACCTTGCCTTGGGCCGGGTAGAAGGTGCGGTCGAAAAAATCCTTGAGCGCTCCGGACATGTAGCCGAAGTTCTCCGGGGTGCCGAAGATCACGCCATCGGCCCAGAGCAGATCGTCCAGCCCCGCCTCCAAGGCGCGCTTGATGCGCACCTCCACCCCCTCCTCTTTCTGCGCGCCGCGCAGCACCGCCTCCGCCATGGCCTGGGTGTGGCCGGTCTGGGAGTGGTAGACGATCAACAGGTGGCGGCGCTCCATGGCCGCGACTGTAGGGCCTGGCCGGCGCCGACGCAAGCGCCCCGGCTGCGGGCGCGGGCTTGAAGACGTGGCACTGCCGGTGGTGGAATCATTCTGGCCCAACCATGCTTTCGGGGAAGGCCCCCAAACTCAAGAACAAGGAGATCGTGCATGATCGTTTACACTCTCGACCAGGCCCTGGCTCTGATCCGCGATATTCCCGACTTCCCCAAGCCGGGCGTCGTCTTCAAGGACATCACCCCCATGCTGGCCGACGGCCGCGCCTTCCACGCCGTGGTGGAGGCCATGGCCGAGCGCTGCCGCAACGCCGACCTGCAGCCCGACGTGGTGGCCTGCCCGGAGGCGCGCGGCTTTATCTTCGGCGCTGCCCTGGCCTACCGCCTGGGCGTGGGCTTCGTGCCCATCCGCAAACCCAACAAGCTGCCCCACGCCACCACCCGCATCAGCTACGACCTGGAGTACGGCCAGGACACCCTGGAGGTGCACGCCGACGCTATCCGCGCCGGCCAGCGCGTACTGCTGGTGGACGACGTGCTGGCCACCGGCGGCACCATGGCCGCCTGCGCGCGGCTGGTGGAGCAGCTGGGGGCGCGGCCGGTGGGCTGCGTGTTCTTGCTGGAGCTGGGCTTTCTCCACGGCCGCGAGAAACTCGGCGGCTGCCCGGTGCAGGCGCTGCAGCACGTCGGCTGAGGGCGAGCCGCTCCACACCCCTTCTCCCGCGGGCGTGAGAGCGAAGCGAGGGTGCCGGGGACGCGCGCAGGATCACGGATACCAGCGGAATTACGCAGAACTTTGCAGAGTCCGCACTACACCACCACATCCGGCCGCTGGCGGCCGATGATCTCTCGGATGCCGGCGAACTGGTCGGCCAGGGCGGCGAGCTCCGCCAGGGCCTGCTGGGTGTCCTGGCCGTGGCGGGCGAGATCGAGTTCGTGGCGCTCCAGGTAGATGCGCAGGGTGGCCCCCTCGGTGCCGGTGCCGGAGAGGCGGTAGACGATGCGCGCGCCGCCTTCCAGCAGCACGCGGATGCCCTGGCGCTGGCTGCGGCTGCCGTCGATCGGATCGAGATAGGCGAAGTCGTCGGCCTGCTCCACCGTCCAGCGTCCCAGTCTCTGCCCGGCGAGGCCCTCGACCCGGGCGCGCAGCCCCTGCATCAGCGCCTCGGCCCGCTCCAGCGGCAGCGCCTCGTAGTCGTGGCGCGAGTAGAAATGCCGCCCGAAGCGCTGCCAGTGCTCGCGGACGATGGCCTCTACCCCCTGGCCGCGCACCGCCAGCAGGTTGAGCCAGAACAGCACCGCCCACAGCCCGTCCTTCTCCCGCACGTGGTCCGAGCCGGTGCCGAAACTCTCCTCGCCGCATAGGGTGATACGCCCGGCATCCAGCAGGTTGCCAAAGAATTTCCAGCCCGTGGGGGTTTCGTAGCAGGGGATCATCAGCGCCGCCGCCACTGCGTCCACGGCGCGGCTGGTGGGCATGGAGCGCGCCACCCCGGTCAGGCCGTGCCGGTAGCCGGGCACCAGGCGGGCGTTGGCGGCGAGGATGGCCAGACTGTCGCTGGGGGAGACGAAGAAACCGGGACCGAGGATGAGGTTGCGGTCGCCGTCGCCGTCGGAGGCAGCGCCGAAGACGTAGCCGTGGCCGCCGTTGAGCAGCTCTACCAGCGCGTGGGCATGGGTGGTGTTGGGATCGGGATGACCGCCGCCGAAATCCGGCAGCGGCACGCCGTTCATCACCGTGCCTGCCGGCGCGCCCAGGCGCCGCTCCAGGATCTCCCGGGCGTAAGGGCCGGTGACGGCGTGCATGGCGTCGAAGCGCATCGGGTTGCGCTCGAGCCAGGCGCGGATGGCGTCGAAGTCGAACAGGGACTCCATCAGCTCGGCGTAATCGGCCACCGGATCGATCACCGCCACCGCCATGTCGCCCAAACGGGCCTCGCCTACCCGGTCCAGGGACGGCACCTGAGCATCCAGCAGCCGATATTCCACCAGACTGCGCGAGCGCTGATAGACCGCCTCGGTCAGGATTTCCGGGGCGGGACTGCCATTGCTCAGGTTGAACTTGATGCCGAAGTCGCCGTCGCGACCGCCCGGGTTGTGGCTGGCCGAGAGGATGATGCCGCCGCCGGCGCCGTACTTGCGGATGAGATGCGAAGCCGCCGGAGTGGAGAGCAAGCCGTGCCGCCCCACCAGGACGCGGCCGATGCCGTTGGCGGCGGCCATGCGCAGGAGGATGGCCAGCGCCTCGCGGTTGTAATAGCGGCCGTCGCCGCCCAGCACCAGAGTCTGTCCGCGCCACTGCGGCAGGCAGTCGAACATGGCCTGGACGAAGTTCTCCAGGTAGTGGGGCTGCTGGAACACCTGTACCTTCTTGCGTAACCCCGAGGTGCCGGGCTTCTGGTCGGTGAAGGGCTGGGTGGCGACGGTCTTGATGCTGTGCACACTCATCGGGACGGCTTCCTGGTTGGCTGGGCGCAAAGCTTAATCGTCGGCCCGCGCGCCGGCCAGAGCGGCCGCGGACACCGCTCCTCTTATAGCCATCGCAAGATGAACGCTGCCTTTACCGGCTCAGCCAGCCGCCCGGCACCGCTCAGCGGGCACGCGCCGCCAGCAGCTCGCGGATGGCGGCGAACAGTTCGCCCACGTCCAGGGGTTTGTGCAGCACGGTCGCTACGCCCGCTTCACGCAGCTCGTCGGCGGCGAGCTTCTCGCCGTGACCGGTATAGAGGATCACCGGCAGCAGCGGCCAGCGGACGCGGAGTTCCCGGGCCAGGGCCAGCCCGGTCAGGCGGGGCATGGTCTGGTCGGTGATCACCAGATCCGGCGGCTCCTTCTCACAGCACAGCAACTCCAGGGCTATCTGCCCATCCCCGGCGGAGCGCACCTGGAAACCGCGGCTCTGCAGCAGCTCCTCCATGAACGCCCGCACCGAGGCCTCGTCGTCTACCACCAGCACGCGGCCCGAATAGCCGCGTTCCATGGCGCGGGGCTCGGCGTCGGCGGCGTCGGCGGGAACAGCGGCCTGGGTGGCGGGGAACAGGACGCGGAACAGCGCCCCCTGCTCGGGAGCCGACTCCACCAGGATATGCCCCCCGTATTCGTGGACAATGCCGTGGGCCGTCGCCAGACCCATGCCGCTGCCCCGTCCGACCTCCTTGGTGGTAAAGAACGGCTCGAACATGCGCTCCAGCACCGCCGGTGCGATGCCGGGGCCGGTATCGCGCACCGCCATCTCAACGAAGCTGCCCGCCACCTGCTGGCGGCAGGAGGCGCAGACGCCGGCCACCTGCTGGCACTCGCGCACCGCGATATCGATGACACCCATCCCCTCCATGGCGTCGCGGGCGTTGATGCAGAGATTCATCAGCACCTGTTCGGCCTGGATGGGATCGAGCATCACCGGCGGTGTCTCGGCGTCGAGGGTAGTGCGAAACTCGACGGTGGCGGGGAAACTGCAGCGGTACAGCTTCACCGCCTCCTTGATCAGACATGACAACAGCAG
>DATLYF010000096.1:0-19247 GCA_035575095.1 Candidatus Competibacteraceae bacterium | reverse complement strand
AGGCCGGCGTATTCAGCGTGGTCAAGGTAGTGGTCTACGTATTCGGTCCGCAGTTGCTCGCCGCCGAGGCCAGCGCCCAGTGGCTGCCCTGGGCCGCCGGCTTCACCCTGCTGGTGGCCTCGGTCATCGCCCTGCGCCAGGACAACCTCAAGGCGCGGTTGGCCTATTCCACGGTCAGCCAGCTGTCCTACGTGATCCTGGCGGCGGCGCTGCTGGCGCCGCTGTCGCTGGTGGGGGCGGCGCTGCACATCGCTGCCCACGCCTTCGGCAAGATCACCCTGTTCTTCGCCGCCGGCTCCATCTATACCGCCAGCCACAAGACCGAGATCAGCGAGCTCGACGGCATCGGCCGGCAGATGCCCTGGACCATGGCCGCCTTTGCCGTGGGCAGCCTGTCCATGATCGGCCTGCCGCCGGCAGCTGGCTTCGTCAGCAAGTGGTATCTGCTGTCCGGGGCTATGCAGACCGGGGCCTGGGCGGCGGTGGCGGTGATCGCCGCCAGCACCCTGCTGAACGCAGCCTACTTCCTGCCCATCGTCTATGCCGCCTTCTTCAAGCCGGCCCGGATCCATCATCACGGTCATCACCACTACCACGGCCACCACGGCGAGGCGCCGCCGCCCATCGTGGCCGCGCTCACCGTCAGTGCGGCCCTCACCGTGCTGCTGTTCCTGTTCCCAGGGCCGGCGCTGGAACTGGCCGAGCAGATGTTGCGGGGAAGCCCGCCATGAACCGCGCTCGGCTGCTGCGTCGCCTGCCCTGGCTGATCCTGGCCCTGCTGCTGCTCGCCGAACCGCTCGCCCATCATCATGCCTACTTCGGGCTCGACGGCTGGTTCGGTTTCAACCCGCTCTACGCGCTGCTGGCCAACGGCGTGCTGGCCGGGCTGGCGCTGCTCGCGGGGCCGCTGCTGCGCCGCAAGGAGGGACCATGAACGTCGTCCTGCTGCCGGGGCTGCTGCTGCTAGCGGGACTGGCCTGGTGGCTGCTGCCGCCGCCGGGCTGGCTGCTCATCGCCGGCGGTCTGGCGCTGCCGCTGTGGCCGCGGCTGCGCGCCGAGCTGGTGGTAGGGCTGCCGCTGCTGGTGCTGGCGCTGATCTGGCAAGTGCCGGACGGCCCGCTGTGGCAGTGGCCGTATCTGAGCTACACCCTGACGCCGCTCCAAGGTTCGGCGGTAGGCCGGCTGTTCGCCACCGCCTTCGCCATCGCCGCCCTGGCCGGCGGGCTGTTCGCCCTGCGCAGCGCCCGCACCCTGGAGCTGTCTGCCGCTCTGGTCTACGCTGGCAGTGCTATCGGCGTGGCCCTGGGCGGCGATTGGCTGAGCCTGTTTCTGCACTGGGAGCTGATGGCCTTGGGCTCCAGCCTGGTGCTCTGGGCCGGCGGCGAGCGAGCGCGGGCGGCGAGCTTCCGCTATATCTTCATCCACCTCTTCGGCGGCGTGCTGCTCATGGCCGGCATCGCCGGGCATCTAGCCACAGGCGGCAGCGCTCAGGTCGGACCGCTGGCGCTGTCCGCCTGGAGTGCCTGGCTGATCCTGGCCGGGGTGCTGGTCAACGCCGCCGCGCCGCCGCTGTGGTCCTGGGTGGCGGACGCCTATCCCGAGGCCAGCCCCAGCGGCACCGTGTTCCTCTCCGCTTTCACCACCAAGACCGCGGTGCTGGTGCTGTGGTTGGTCTTCCCCGGCGTCGAGCTGCTCAGGGTGCTGGGCCTGATCATGGTCGGCTACGGTATCGTCTATGCCCTGTTGGAGGGCGATGCGCGCCGCATTCTGGCCTACAGCATCGTCAGCCAGGTAGGCTACATGGTCACCGCCATCGGTATCGGCAGTCCCCTGGCCCTGGCCGGCGCCGCTGCCCACGCCTTCGCCCACATCGCCTACAAGGCGCTGCTGCTGATGAGCGCCGGTGCGGTGCTGGCCGCCACCGGGCGGCGTCAGGTGAGCGAGCTGGGCGGGCTGGCACCGCGCATGCCGCTGACGGCGATCGCCTGTACCGTGGGCGCGCTGTCGATCTCGGCCCTGCCCTGGACCGCCGGCTTCGCCAGCAAGTCGCTGATCATGCAAGCCGCCGCCGATGCCGAACTGGGCGCGGTGTGGTTTCTGCTCACCGCCGCTTCGGCCAGCGCCTCGCTTTATATCGGCCTGCGCTTGCCCTGGCTGCTGTTCTTCGGCCCGCCGCGCCGGGAGCCGCCGCCCGGCGCCGCCGATCCGCCGGCATCGGCCCTGGCCGGGATGGCGCTGCTGGTGCTGCTGTGCCTGCTGCCCGGCTGGTTCCCGGAATTGCTCTACGGACTGCTGCCCTATCCGGTGGGCGATTACCGGCTCTACAGCTACGAGCACGTGCTGGCCCAGTTACAACTGCTGGCGGTGTCGGCGGCGGTGTTCTGGCTGCTGCGCGAGCGGCTGCTGCCGGCGCCGGGAGCGCTGTGGGACCTGGACTGGTTCTATCGCCACCCCGGCAAACGGCTGCTGGTGGGGGGCATCGAGCGCATCGCTGGCTTCCGTGTCGACCTGGAGCGTGGCGTGCTGGTGCAGTGGCAGCGGATGCAGCGCTGGCTGGTGCGCTACCACGGTCCGCAGGGGCGGCTGGCCCGCACCTGGCCCACCGGCAGCATGGTGTTGTGGGTGGCGGTGCTGTTGTCGGCCTGTCTGCTGTTCTACTACAGGTGATCGCGAGGCGGCCGAAGCTGGCTCCGGCCAGTCGGCGCCGGCCTATCCGACGAGGGTGCCGGCATCGGTACCCAGCAGCAGGCCGGTGCCGGCATCGTACTCGAAGATCTCGGCATAGCGGCCCCAGTTAATCATCGCCGTCATCACCCGTTCTGCCTCTGCCGGGCTCATGTAGTCTTCCAGTTCGTGCAAGAAGCGCTCCCGCGGCGCTTGTTGCCCGGGGCGCTCGTCCAGCACCCGACGGATATGGCGGGCCAGCGGCACCCGGCGCAGCAGATGCTCGCCGAAGATGGCTTTGCGCCGTTGGATGTCGGCATCCAACAAACCTCGGCCGTGGGGGGTGAGTTGCACATGGCCTTCACTCAGCCGGGCGAAATCCAGCAATTCTAAAGCCTCCAGGATGGGAAACAGGTCACTGGCGTCCATCTCCAAGTCGTCGGCCAGGTCGGCGAGGGAGCGCTCCCCGCCGCCGGCGGCGATAGCGCCCAGCACGCCGGTCATCTGCGTGGCGCCGGCCTTGGGCAGGGGATGGCCGAGGCCGATGGCCACCAGGCTGCTGCCGACGCCGGTCATGATGCTATAGAGCCGCTCCAGCAGTTGGCGGAAGGCGGGGGCGGCTTCATCCCGCGGGTGGCGCAGCGTGATGGGCAGTTCCTGTTTGATGCGCCCCGGATTGCTGTCGAGGATCACGACCCGGTCGGCCATGAGCAATACCTCCTCCAGGCTGTGGGAGACCATGAGGATGGCGCGGGTGGGGATCTGCCGCTCCAACCATAGCGTGAGCAGATCGTTGCGCAGAGTCTCGCTGGTCGGCACATCCAGGGCAGAGAAAGGCTCGTCCATGAGCAGTACATCGGGGTTCACCACCAGGGCACGGGCAAAGCCCACCCGCTGGCGCATGCCGCCGGACAACTCGCGCGGGTAGGCCGACTCGAAGCCGTCCAGGCCGATCATGTCGATGGCCTGCAAGGCGCGTTGACGGCGTTCGGCGGCGGCCACACCCTGGGCTTCCAGCCCCAGCTCCACATTTTCCAGCACGCTCAGCCAGGGGAACAGGCCAAAGCTCTGGAACACCATGCTGATGCCGGGCACCGGCCGCGTCACCGGCTGGCCGCGGTAGCGCACCGTGCCGTTCGTCGGCGGCATGAGACCGCTGACGATGCGCAGTAGGGTGGACTTACCGCAGCCGGAGCGACCGACCAGGGCAACAATCTCGCCTTGGTGCACATCGAGGTCGATGCCATCGAGGATGAGGCTATCGCCCCGTTGCGGCGCATGGAAGCGGCGGCCGACGCTGCGCAACTCGAGTAATACGTTGTCGTTCATGGCAGCCTCTGCTCAGTCCAGTGCCAGCCGGCGCTGGGCGTAATCGTACAGACGTTTCCAGAACAAGCGGTTGATCAGCACCACGTAGAGACTCATG
The DNA here is from genome assembly GCA_035575095.1 of Candidatus Competibacteraceae bacterium. Classification (GTDB taxonomy): domain Bacteria; phylum Pseudomonadota; class Gammaproteobacteria; order Competibacterales; family Competibacteraceae; genus DATLYF01. The sequence continues at coordinate 15,157 of DATLYF010000096.1, read as the reverse complement.
ACCGCTATCCCCAAAACCACCCGCGCCTGGTCGCCGTGGGCGGTATGTTGGGCGATATAGGCGCCGATGCCGGTAGCGCGCAGGGTGGTGTCGCCCCAGCTCACCACCTCGGCCACCACGCTGGCGTTCCACGCCCCGCCCGAGGCGGTTAGGCCGCCGGTGAGGAAGGCCGGAAACACCGCGGGTAACAGCACTCGCTGCCACAGCGCCCAGCCGCGCAGGCCAAGGCTGACGGCGACTTCGCGCAGGTCATTGGGGAGCGCCGCAGCACCGCCGATGACGTTGAATAGGATGTACCACTGGGTACCCAGGATCATCAGCGGACTGGTCCAGATCTCCGGGTTCAGGTGAGCGCGGTCGATGCCGATTACCGCCAGCGGGAATAGCAGGTTGGCAGGGAAGGCGGAGAGGAACAGGGTAACGGGCTGCACCCGCGCCGCCAGCCGCGGCCGCAGGCCGATCCATACCCCCACCGGCACCCATATCAGGGCAGCGAGCAGGGTCAACACCGCCACCCGTAGCAGGGTGCAGAAGCCATAGAGGAACACCGCGCCGACCTCGGCCAGCGGTGCCTCCTCCAGCACGAAGTGGGCCAGGGCCACGATGCTCGCCGCCGCCGCCAACGCCAATAGCGGCGTCCATAGCCGCTCCAGCCAGTGCCCTGACGGCAGACGGGGGCGGGCCAACTCGGGGAGGGACGGCTGCCAGTGCGGTGCGCCATGCCAGCGGGCCAGGCGCAGCGTCAGCCAAGTGCCGGAGCGGGCCGGCAGGCGCGCCAGAGCGTGCAGCCAGCGGGTGCGGCACAACACGTTCAGGAACCAGGAGGTGGGTGCCTCTTCGGCGCGGGAGAGTTCCAGACGAAACTTGTCGGCCCAGGCCACCAGCGGGCGGAAGGCGAGCTGATCGTAGAGCACGATCACCACCAGCATGGTCAGCACTGCCCAGCCGATGGCGGCCAGATTCCGCTTCTGGATGGCCAGGGCGATGTAGGAGCCCACCCCGGGCAGCAGCACGGTGCGATCGGCAACGGTGATGGCTTCGGCGGCCACCACGAAGAACCAGCCGCCGGAGACCGACATCATGGTGTTCCATACCAGACCGGGCACGGCATGGGGCACCTCTAGCCGCCAGAAGCGCCGCCACGGCCCGAGGCGAAACAGGTCGGCGACCTGGCGCAGCTCGCTCGGCAGCAGCTTCTGCGAGTAGTAGAAGCTGAAGGTCATGTTCCAGGCCTGGGAGGTGAAGATGGCGAAGATCGCCGCCAGTTCCGGCCCCAGCAGCCTGCCTGGGAAGAGCTGCACGAACCACAGCACGGTGATGGAGAGAAAGCCGAGGATGGGAACCGACTGCAGCACATCCAATACTGGGATCATGATCTGCTCGGCGCGCCGGCTCTTGGCGGCGAGGTTGCCGTAGGCCAGGGTGAAGGCCAGGGACAGCCCTAGCGCCAATACCATGCGCAGCGTGGTGCGCAGGGCATAGTAGGGCAGCGCGACCAGGTCCAGGGACAGCGGCAGGGGCGTGCCGAACTGGTAGGGCACGGCCATCTGCCGCGCGCTCCAGGCGAGTGCGAACAGCACGCCGAACACCAGCGGCATGGCCAGCAGGTCCCAGCGGTTGGGCAGGCGCGGAACGAGCAGGGCGGCGCTGTAGGGAATGCGCATGGTGGGAGGTCTCTGAACCGGGATTGCGACCCGTCATAGTGGCCGCGGCAATGTGACAAGCGTTGCGCAGCGCGGGTTCCTAGGCAGGGTGTTGCGCAGCGCTCACTCCCCGCATGCACCGATCAGCTTGAAGCGGCCATTGTCGGCCACCGTCTCGACCCGGCGGAACTGGGCTGCGGCCTTGCGCTCCAGCGGGATGAAGCGATTGACCACGAACAGCGCCGTGCCCCCCTGGGCCAGCAGGTGCCGGGAGGCGGCGAGGAAGTGTTCGGTGAGCCCGCCTTGCACAGCGAAGCCCTGGTGGAAGGGTGGATTGCAAAGGATGAGCGGGAAGCGCTCGGCAATGCCGGCGCCGCAGTCGGCGGCGATGACCGCGCCGGCGATGCTGTGGAGCGCGAAATTGTGTCGGCAGGCGCGCACGGCGGCGGCGTTGTTGTCAGTGGCCACTACCCGCGTCGCGCCCAGCCGGGCCGCGTGCACGGCCAGATAGCCGTAGCCGCAGCCGAGATCCAACACCGGCGCGGGCAGCCCGCCCGGATAGCGCTGTTCCACGTACTCCACCAGGAAGCGGCTGCCCTGGTCGATCTTGTCCCAGCCGAACACTCCGGGCTTGCTCCAGAACACCCGACCGTCCTCCTCGGCGACCGGGCGCAGCAGGCCATAGTCGCGGTCGTCCAGAGGCGGGGCGTGATGGCCGGCGATGCGGCCCAGCACCGCCCGGCGCAAGCCGCTGCCGCGAATGTCCTGTTCCACCCGCTCGCCCAACAGGGCACGGGCCTTGTCGATATAGGTCTGGATGCCCTCGCTCTTCAGCCCGGCCAGGTACAGCCTGCCGCCTGGTTTGAGGAGCCGTGCCGCCAGGTTGAGCACGTGGTGTACCAGCGGCTTCTCCTTGGAGACGCGATAGAACAGCGCCTCCAGGCAGGCGTCGGCCAGCTCCATGCCGTCGAAGTCGGCGAAGCGCGCGTCCCAGCCTCGTTCCCGCAGCGCCGTCCACAGGTCGTAGCGGTTGCTCAGCACGGTCACGGCAGGGTTGGGGGGTAGCGTCGCCAGCGCCGCACGGGGGATGTTGTCGTCGGCCAGCCATAGGCCGCAGCCGTCGCAGCCGGCCAGATCGCGGGCGAGGAGGGCGAAGGCGGGGTCGCTCATGGCCGGTCGACGCTGGCGATCTCGTCTGCGGTCAGCGCCCGGTATTGCCCCGGGCCCAGGGCGGAATCGAGCGCGATGCCACCGATGCGCTCCCGATGCAGGGCCAGCACGCGGTTGCCGAGGGCGGCGAACATGCGCTTGACCTGGTGGTAGCGGCCCTCGTAGACGGTGAGCCGCGCCACCCGCTCCGATTCCGGCACCAGCTCCGCTGGCCGCGTCGGCTGGTCTTCGCCATGCAGCAGCAGGCCCTGGCGCAAACGCTGTACGGCGTCAGCGGGAAGCGGCTCGGCCAGCACTACCCGGTAGGTCTTGGCGCAGCCGCGGCGCGGCGCGGTGATGCGGTGGCTCCACTGGCCGTCGTCGCTGAGCAGCACCAGGCCGGTGGCGTCCAGGTCCAGCCGCCCGGCAGGATGCAGGCCGGCACGCTCCTCGGGCGGCAGCAGGGCGAGCACGGTGGGATGGTCGGGATCGGCGGTAGAACAGACGTAGCCCGCCGGCTTGTGCAGCATGTAGTAGCGCGGCCCTCGCCGGATCAGCTCGCGGCCGGCGTAGCCCACCCGGCTGTGGTCGGCGATATGCCGCGCTGGATCGCGGGCCGGGACACCGTCCACCGTTACCGCGCCGGCGCGGATCGCCTGGCGCGCCTGGGCGCGGCTGAGGCCGGTGGTATCGCTCAAGAAACGGTCGAGGCGCATAACGGCAGGGCGGCAGCGGGAGTTGGTGACGAGGGCGCCATTATAGGACAGCGCATGGCAGCCCCCGAGGGGGGGCTTACCTGCCTACCGCTGTGGTCACGCATCCCCAGCATAGTAGTCCCGGCACTCCTGCTCACGCCTCCGCACCACACGCTTACCGTCGAGAGGACCTCTGGTCTCGGTGACCACGGTGTGCTGGCGCTCGCTGTGCTCATCGTCGTAGAAGTACAGCACTACCCAGTCCCGGGTCCGGCCTAGCTCGTGGGCCCTGGCGGTGTTGGAGTAGAGCGCAGACCGTCGACCGTGTCAGCGGCCTTACGATAGGCGGATACCCGGAAGGGGTTGGCGCCCTGGGCCGCGAGTAGCTGGGAGGCTTCGCGCAACCGGGTTGCGATCTGGCGGTTGTCTAGCAAGTTCGTACTCGACGGTGGAAGCCTCGACCTGAACTCATTACGGAAACACCGGCGGTCCGGTAACGGCTTCCGTATTATTGTGCCCCTCGCCTTTGCCGGTCAGGTAGACGTGACTGTGATGATCGAGATCTGCTCGCAGATCCAGGATGAATTGATTGAAGGAATCGATATCGTATGCCGCTACCTGCAGGCTGAACGGTGGGATGAACAGCAGATCCAGACTGAGTATGGGGACCAGCGGGACCATGATGCTGACCTGGTTGTCGGAAGCGATGCAGAGCGGTGGTTCACTGTCGTAAGCGGTTTCCTCCAGAATCAGCGCGGAGTTCTTGACGACGGGTTGGGCAATGGCGAGCGGGTCCGCTGCATAGACGGTGCTGCCCGGAGCGGCCACTGCGACGGGTAGCATGAGCCGGTTTTGCAGTCGGGTCAGGGTATCGAGTAGCACGAAAGGCGTTCCCGAGCAGTCACCCGATGGGAAATACAAAGCGTTCATGCTCCCATTGCCGACCAGGCGATCCCGGAATACTTGCAGAGCGAATGGGGGATAATTCTCCAGCTGGAAAGCGACGATTGGAATCGATAAATCGTCAGAACGAGCGAGGCTTATGACGTCGCCGACCTTTTTCTGCGTGGCGTCGACGACAACGAAGAATCCTGCGGACTGGAATGTCTGTGAATAGGCGATGGATGCGCCTGCAAAAAGCGGGAGTGCCACTAGCAGCGAAATCGCGAATAGGTAATCTCTGGCACAGGTGCTCATGAGAGATCTCCTTTGCATCGTTGCCTTTGACGTATCGGCCTTGGAAACTACCGGCCATCTACGCGATGGCATGAGCGCTTCTTGAGCAAGCATAGCTTGATACGGCATGAAGCGCCGCCGTACTGGGCAGGTCCTGCCCGCGACGCCGACGAGCGACATCTCCGCTGTCGCGCTCGGCGGCTCTGTGCTTCGGAAGTTGTTGGAAGGTCAAGCGAAGCGGGAACGCGTCCGGATCGAATATGACCCGAACCACCTCATCGCGGCGCTTCCCAGTAAGGAAGGCTGGCTCCCCGGGACGGGCTCGAACCGCCGACCCAGTGATTAACAGTCACTTGCTCTACCGACTGAGCTACCGGGGAACGTGAGGCTGCGAATCTTAAGGTCAGGGGCTGACGGCGTCAACCCCCGTCCGCCCCTTCTAGGCTCAGCGCAGCACCTGGGCGATGGCGCTGGCCACCGTATCGATGTTGTGGCTGTTGAGCGCCGCCACACAGATGCGGCCGGTGCTCACCGCGTAGATGCCGAACTCGCTCTTGAGACGTTCCACCTGCTCGGCCGAGAGGCCGGAGTAGGAGAACATGCCGCGCTGGCGGTTGACGAAGGAGAAGTCGCGGGCCACGCCCTGGGCCTTCAGCTTCTCCACCAGGATGTTGCGCATGGCACGGATGCGTTCGCGCATCTCGCCCAGTTCCTGCTCCCACAGGGCGCGCAGTTCGGCGCTGTTGAGCACGGCCGAGACCACGGCGGCGCCATGGGTGGGCGGGTTGGAGTAGTTGGTGCGGATCACGCGCTTGATCTGCGACAGCACGCGCGCCGCCTCGTCCTGGTTGCCGGTGACGATGGACAGTGCGCCGACGCGTTCGCCGTAGAGCGAGAACGACTTGGAGAACGAACTGGCGACGAAGAACGGCAAGCCGCTCTCGGCGAACAGGCGCACCGCGGCGGCGTCGGCGTCGATGCCGTCACCGAAACCCTGGTAGGCGATGTCGAGGAAGGGCACGTGCTCGCGCGCCTTCAGCACCTCTACCACCTGCCGCCACTGCTCGGGACCAAGGTCGACGCCGGTCGGGTTGTGGCAGCAAGCATGCAGGACGACGATGGAGCGCGCCGGCAGCGCCTCCAAGGCGGCCAGCATGCCGCGCAGGTCGACGCCGTGGCTGGCGGCGTCGTAGTAGGGATAGTTCTGCACTGGGAAGCCGGCGGATTCGAACAGGGCGCGGTGGTTCTCCCAGCTCGGATCCGAGATCGCCACCCGGGCCTGCGGCAGCAGGCGCTTGAGGAAGTCGGCGCCGATCTTCAGCGCACCGGTACCCCCCAAGGCCTGGGCGGTGACCACCCGGCCCGCGCGCACGAGCGGCGAGTCGGCGCCGAGCAAGAGCTTCTGCACCGCCTGATCGTAGGCGGCGATACCCTCGATGGGCAGATAGCCACGCGGCGTGGCGGCCGCCAGGCGCGCCTTCTCCGCCTCCTGCACCGCCTTGAGCAGCGGAATGCGGCCCTCGTCGTTGTAGTACACGCCCACACCGAGGTTGACCTTGGTCGGACGCGGGTCGGCGGTGAAGGCTTCGTTCAGGCCCAGGATCGGGTCGCGCGGGGCCATTTCGACGGCGGAAAACAGACTCATGATGGCGTCTCGGCTATGCGTCAGTTGGGATATCAGGATGATTGCGCTCAGTGATGCGGTGCGACCGCCGATTCTAGCGGAGATGACAGGGGCATGCGACCACTGACTTAACGCTGTCAGGGGAAGCGTTTTATGCTGGAAGCCTTTGCAGCGACCTCGGAATACGGCCATGAGTGCGCGTTTCAGACTCAGCACCGACTATCGGCCCGCCGGCGACCAGCCGGAGGCGATCCGCCAACTGGTGGCGGGCATCGAGGCCGGGCTGGCCGCCCAGACCCTGCTGGGGGTGACCGGCAGCGGCAAGACCTTCACCATCGCCAACGTCATCCAGGCCACCCAGCGCCCGGCCATGATCCTGGCGCCCAACAAGACCCTGGCAGCCCAGCTCTACGGCGAGATGAAGACGTTCTTCCCCGACAACGCGGTGGAGTACTTCGTCTCCTATTACGACTACTACCAGCCCGAAGCCTATGTGCCGGCCTCCGATACCTATATCGAGAAGGACGCTTCCATCAACGCGCACGTGGAGCAGATGCGGCTGTCCGCCACCAAGGCCATCCTGGAGCGGCCGGATACCATCGTCGTCGCCACCGTCTCGTCCATCTACGGCCTGGGCGATCCGCGCCAGTACATGAGCATGATCCTGCACCTGGTGCGTGGCGAGCGTGTCGATCAGCGCGCCATCCTGCGCCGCCTGGCCGAGTTGCAGTACACGCGCAACGACCTGGCCCTGGAGCGCGGCACGTTCCGTGTCCGAGGCGAGGTCATCGACATCCATCCGGCCGAATCCGAGCGCGAGGCGGTGCGGGTGGAGCTGTTCGACGACGAGATCGAGCAGCTCTCCTACTTCGATCCCCTCACCGGCGAGATCCTGCGCAAAGTGCCGCGGCTTACCGTCTATCCCAAGACCCACTACGTCACCCCGCGAGAGACGGTGCTCGCGGCCATCGACAAGATCAAGGATGAGCTGCGCAGCCGCCTGGCCGAGCTGCATGCCCAAGGCAAGCTGTTGGAGGAGCAGCGCCTGGAGCAGCGCACCAAGTTCGATATCGAGATGCTCGCCGAACTGGGCTACTGCTCCGGCATCGAGAACTACTCCCGCCACCTCTCCGGGCGCGCCCCCGGCGAGCCGCCGCCCTGTCTGTTCGACTATCTGCCGCCGAATGCGCTGCTGTTCATCGACGAATCTCACGTCACCATCCCCCAGCTCGGCGGCATGTACCGCGGCGACCGCTCGCGCAAGGAGACCCTGGTCGAATACGGCTTCCGCCTGCCCTCGGCCCTGGACAACCGGCCACTGCGCTTCGACGAGTTCGAGCGGCTGATGCCGCAGACCGTGTTCGTTTCGGCCACGCCGGGGCCGTATGAAGAGCGCCACGGCGATCAGGTGGTGGAGCAGGTGGTGCGGCCCACCGGCCTGGTCGACCCGGAGGTGGAGGTGCGTCCGGCCAGCACCCAGGTGGATGATCTGCTCTCCGAGATCCGCAAGCGGGTGGAGGTGGACGAGCGGGTGCTAGTTACCACTCTGACCAAGAAGATGGCCGAAGACCTCACCGAGTACCTGGCCGAGCACGGGGTGCGGGTGCGCTACCTGCACTCGGACATCGACACCGTGGAGCGGGTGGAGATCATCCGCGACCTCCGCTTGGGCGAATTCGACGTGCTGGTGGGTATCAACCTGCTGCGCGAGGGCCTGGACATGCCGGAGGTGTCGCTGGTGGCCATCCTCGACGCCGATAAGGAAGGCTTCCTCCGCTCCGACCGCTCGCTGATCCAGACCATCGGCCGCGCCGCGCGCAACGTCAATGGCAAGGCCATCCTCTATGCCGATACCATCACCGGCTCGATGCAGCGGGCCATCGACGAGACCGAACGCCGCCGCGCCAAGCAGCAGGCCTACAACCAGGCCCACGGCATCACCCCGCGCAGCATCAAGAAAGCGGTGACCGATATCCTGGAGGGTGCCTACAGCGATGCCGTGCCCTCGGCACGCCAGTACGCCAAGGTGGCCGAGGAGTTGCACGAGTATGCCGGCCAGCCGCCGGCGCTGCTACTGAAGAAGATCAAGCAACTGGAGATGCGCATGTACGAGCATGCCCGCAACCTGGAGTTCGAGGAAGCGGCACGGCTGCGCGACGAGATCACCCGCATCCGCGAGTTCCTGGGATTGGGGGAGATGGCGGTGCGGGTCGACTGAGACCGCCCCCTTGCCAAGCGCAACGGCTTTGGGTAATCTTCGCGGCCTACGCTAGGCGCGTAGCTCAGTTGGTCAGAGCACCACCTTGACATGGTGGGGGTCGTTGGTTCAAGTCCAATCGCGCCTACCACGCTATCCCGAAGGGCGTGCCGCTCCTTCCACAAGAAGGGCTTCCCGGCACGCCCTTCATTCGTTTATGTTGTTTCGTCCCTGATCCGTTCCCTCGACGTCGTTTAGGAAGCGAAAGCCATGCCGGTCATCACACTCCCCGATGGTAGCCAGCGTATCTTCGACAAGCCCGTGACGGTGCACGAGGTGGCGACTAGCATCGGTACCGGCCTGGCCAAGGCCGCGCTGGCCGGTCGGATCGACGGCCGGCTGGTGGATACCAGTTACGTCATCAGCGACGATGCGCGCCTTGCCATCGTCACCGACCGCGACCCCGATGGCCTGGAGATCATCCGCCACTCTACCGCACATCTGCTGGCCCATGCGGTCAAGCAGCTTTTCCCCAGCGCCCAGGTGACCATCGGCCCGGTCATCGAGAATGGCTTCTACTACGACTTCTCCTACGAGCGCCCCTTCACCCCCGACGATTTGGCGCAAATCGAGAAGCGCATGGAGGAGCTGGCGGCCAAGGACATCCCGGTAGAGCGCTCGGTGATGCCGCGCGACGAGGCGGTGAAGTTCTTTCGTGCCATGGGCGAGGAGTACAAGGCCGAGATCATCGCCGCCATCCCCGAGGGCGAGGAAATCAGCCTGTATCGCCAGGACGATTTCATCGACCTGTGCCGCGGGCCGCACGTGCCCTCCACCGGCAAGCTCAAGGCCTTCAAGCTGATGAAGGTGGCCGGCGCCTACTGGCGCGGCGACGCCAACAACGAGATGCTGCAGCGCATCTACGGCACCGCCTGGCCCGACAAGAAGGCGCTCGCCGCCTATCTCACCCAGCTCGAGGAGGCCGAGAAGCGCGATCACCGCAAGATCGGCAAGCAGCTCGACCTGTTCCACCTCCAGGAAGAGGCGCCGGGCATGGTGTTCTGGCACCCCAACGGCTGGATCATCTGGCAGGTGGTGGAGCAGTACATGCGCGCCCAGTTGCGGGCCAACGGCTACGTTGAGGTCAAGACCCCGCAGGTGGTGGACCGGGTGCTGTGGGAGCGCTCCGGGCACTGGGAGAACTACCGCGAGAACATGTTCACGACCCACTCCGAGTCGCGCGACTTCGCGGTCAAACCCATGAATTGCCCGTGCCACGTGCAGATCTTCAACCACGGGCTGCACAGCTACCGTGAACTGCCGCTGCGCATGGCGGAGTTCGGCGCCTGCCACCGCAACGAGCCCTCCGGCGCGCTGCACGGCCTGATGCGGGTACGCGGCTTCACCCAGGACGACGCCCACATCTTCTGCACCGAAGAGCAGATCATCGCCGAATCGCGGGATTTCAACACCCTGGCGATGAGCGTCTACCGCGACTTCGGCTTCGATCACATCGACATCAAGCTCAGCCTACGCCCGGACAAGCGCGCCGGCTCCGACGCGGTGTGGGACAAGGCCGAGGCGGGGTTGCGGGAAGCGCTGCGCGCCTGCGGCCTGGAGTGGCAGGAGCAGCCCGGCGAAGGCGCCTTCTACGGACCCAAGGTCGAGTACCACATCAAGGATGCCCTGGGACGCTCTTGGCAGGTCGGTACGCTACAGCTCGACTTCGTGCTGCCCTCGCGGCTCGGCGCCGAGTACGTGGCCGAGGACAACACCCGCAAGCCGCCGGTGATGCTGCATCGCGCCATCGTCGGCTCGATGGAGCGCTTCATCGGCATCCTCATCGAGCATTACGCCGGTCACTTCCCGGCCTGGCTGGCGCCTACCCAGGCGGTGCTGATGAACATCACCGACCATCAGCGCGACTACGTCCGGCAGGTGGAAAATGCCCTTGTGAAACAGGGTTTTCGCGTCAAAGCGGACTTGAGAAACGAGAAGATCGGCTTTAAAATCCGCGAGCACACTTTACAGCGTGTGCCCTACTTATTGGTCGTCGGGGATCGCGAAGTAGAGTCCAACAGCGTGGCCGTGCGGACGCGGGCCGGCAAAGACCTGGGAAGCATGAGCCTCGAAGCCTTCGAGGCGCTCCTGGCTGCCGACATCGCGAAGCGCGGCCGTTCCGTTTAGGCGTAAAGGAGGATTAGACAATCGCAGCCAATAACGAAAACCGGGTGAACGATGAGATCACCGCGCGCGAAGTCCGGTTGATCGGCAAGGACGGCAACCAGATCGGCATCGTATCCCTGGCTCAGGCCAAGCAGATCGCGGAAGACGAGGACCTGGACCTCGTAGAGATCTCGCCCAACGCCAAGCCGCCCGTGTGCCGTATCATGGATTACGGCAAGTTCAAGTTCGAACAGGCGAAGAAGGCGCAGGAAGCGAAGAAGAAGCAGAAACAGATCCAGGTCAAGGAAATCAAGTTTCGCCCAGGGACGGACGAGGGAGATTATCAGGTCAAACTGCGCAACCTGATACGTTTCCTGACCGAAGGCGACAAAGCCAAGGTGACCCTGCGGTTCCGGGGACGGGAACTGGCTCACCAGGAACTGGGGCTCAAGCTCCTGCAGCGCATCGAGGATGACCTCAAGGAGCACGGCACCGTCGAGCAGCGCCCGAAGATGGAAGGGCGGCAGATGGTGATGGTGCTGGCGCCGACGCGCAAGAAGTGAGTTTGCGCGTCGGCCACATCCTCGGGCGGCCGCGGGACGCCCCGACATCCATAATCGAATGCGGAGTTGAGTAAATGCCCAAACTGAAGACCAATCGCGGCGCGGCCAAGCGCTTCGCCCGCACGGGGTCCGGCGGCTTCAAGCGCAAGCAGTCCTATGCCCGGCACATCCTGACCAAGAAGTCCACCAAGCGGAAGCGCCAGCTGCGCGGTCCGGCCATGGTGGCGGCGGCGGATACCGCCATGGTCAGCCGTATGCTGCCCTACGCCTGATCCTTCGCGGACTGGATTCGCTCTGGAGGTAAACCGAGATGCCCCGCGTCAAACGTGGTGTTATCGCCCACGCCCGTCACAAGAAGATCCTGAACAAGGCCAAGGGTTACTATGGTGCGCGCAGCCGCGTGTTCCGCGTCGCCAAGCAGGCCGTCACCAAGGCCGCCCAGTACGCCTACCGCGACCGCCGGCAGCGCAAGCGCCAGTTCCGCGCTCTGTGGATCGCCCGTATCAACGCCGGTGCCCGCAGCAACGGCCTGTCCTACAGCCGCATGATCAACGGCCTGAAGAAGGCCGCCATCGAGATCGATCGCAAAGTGCTGGCGGATCTGGCGGTATTCGACAAGCCCGCGTTTAGCGCCCTGGCAGAAAAAGCCAAGGCCGCTCTCAACGCCGCTTGATCCGTGCGCCGGCTCCAAGCCGGCACGACAAGCGCTCGCATCAAGGGAAAGGCCTTGGGTCCTTTCCCTTTTTTATGTGCCGACCCGCCGCCGCGGTGGCGGGTCGGAATCAATCCGGAGAAGCCACGTGGACGCGTTGCCAGAACTGCTAGAGAGTGCCCGAAGTGCCATCGACCAGGCCGCCGATCTGTCCAGCCTGGATCAGTTGCGGGTACATTACCTGGGCAAGAAGGGCGTGCTGACCGAACGGCTGAAGCAACTCGGCCAGCTTCCGCCCGAGGAGCGCCGCGCCGCCGGCCAGGTGATCAACGAGGCCAAGGAGCAGATCCAGACCCTGCTGGAAGCGCGCAAGGCACTGCTCGAAGCCGCTGCCCTCGATGCCCGCCTGGCCAGCGAGGCCATCGACGTCACCCTGCCGGGGCGCGGGCAAGCCGTGGGTGGACTACACCCCATCACCCGCACTCTGGGGCGTATCGAAGCCTTCTTCACCCAGGTCGGTTTCGGTGTGGCTGAGGGGCCGGAGGTGGAGGACGACTTCCACAACTTCGAGGCCCTCAACATTCCGCCGCACCATCCGGCACGGGCGATGCATGATACCTTCTATTTCGACGCCCATACCTTGCTGCGCACCCATACCTCGAACGTGCAGATCCGGGTGATGGAGAGCCACCAGCCGCCGGTGCGCATCATCGCGCCGGGCCGGGTATACCGCTGCGACTCGGATATCACCCATTCGCCCATGTTCCACCAGGTCGAGGCGCTGTATGTGGACGAAGGGGTGAGCTTCGCCGACCTCAAGGGCATCCTGCACGATTTCTTGCGCCACTTCTTCGAGCGCGAGGACCTCAAGGTGCGCTTCCGACCGTCGTATTTCCCCTTCACCGAGCCCTCGGCCGAGGTGGACATCCAGTGCGTGATGTGCGGCGGCTCCGGGTGCCGGGTATGCAAGCACAGCGGCTGGCTGGAGGTGCTGGGCTCAGGGATGGTGCACCCCGAGGTGTTCCGCCACGTCGGCTACGACAGCGAGCGCTACACCGGCTACGCCTTCGGCATGGGTGTGGAGCGGCTGGCCATGCTGCGCTACGGGGTCAACGACCTGCGCCTGTTCTTCGACAACGATCTGCGCTTCCTGCGCCAGTTTCGTTGAGGCGGATGACGGTCGGCGAACACTCTGAACGAACAGGGCGAACATCATGAGAATCAGTGAACAGTGGCTGCGGGAATGGGTCGATCCCGCGGTGGACAGCGCCCGATTGGCGGCGCAACTGACCATGGCCGGACTGGAGGTGGACGCGGTCGAGCCGGCGGCGCCGGCCTTCAGTAACGTGGTGGTGGGCAAAGTGATCGGCCTGGTGCCGCATCCCGATGCCGAGCGTTTGCGCGTGGCCACAGTCGATGTGGGCCAAGGGGAGCCGCTACAGATCGTCTGTGGTGCGCCCAACGTGGCCGTCGGCATGTGCGCACCCACCGCCCTGGTGGGAGCGGTGCTGCCCGGCGAGCTGAAGATCAAGCGCTCCAAGCTGCGCGGCGTGGAGTCGGCCGGCATGCTGTGCTCGGCCAAGGAACTGGGCCTGTCCGAGGATGCCGCGGGGCTGATGGCGCTGCCCGCAGACAGCGTGCCCGGCACCGACGTACGCGAGCTGCTCGGGCTGGAGGATAGCATCATCGTGGTCGATCTCACGCCCAACCGTGGCGATTGCCTGGGCATGGCCGGCATCGCCCGCGAGGTAGCGGTGCTCAACCGCTGCCCGCTGCGGGAGCTGGAGATCGCCCCGGTGGCGCCGGCCAGCGACGACCGCCTGCCGGTGGTGCTGGAGGACGGCGCCGGCTGCCCGCGTTACGTGGGCCGAGTGGTGCGCGGCGTCGATGTGCATGCCGAGACCCCGCTGTGGATGAAAGAGCGGCTGCGCCGCGCCGGCGTGCGCAGCCTGGGGCCGCTGGTGGACGTCACCAACTACGTCATGCTGGAACTGGGTCAGCCCATGCACGCCTTCGACCTGGCCCGGCTGAACGGCGGCATCGTGGTGCGCCGTGCCCGCGCCGGCGAGACCCTGGAGCTGCTCAACGGCAACACCGTGGCGCTGGATGGCGAGACCCTGGTGATCGCCGACCACGCTGGCGCGGTGGCCATGGCCGGCATCATGGGCGGTGAACACACGGCTTGCGGCGACGACACCCGCGATGTGTTCCTGGAGAGCGCCTTCTTCAGCCCGCTCACCATCGCCGGGCGGGCCCGCCGCTACGGCTTGCACACCGATTCCTCGCACCGCTTCGAGCGCGGGGTCGATCCCGAATTGCAGGTCAAGGCCATGGAGCGCGCCACCCGGCTGCTGCTCGACATCGCCGGCGGCCGCCCGGGGCCGGTGATCGAGGCGGTCGCGGCCGAGCATCTGCCGGTACCGCCCAGCATCCGCCTGCGCCCGGCGCGCATCCGTCTGCTGTTGGGGCGTGACTACGCTGCTGCCCAGGTCGAAGACATCCTCAGCCGCCAGGGCATGACGCTGCAGCGCGACGGCGACGCCTGGCAGGTGCTGCCGCCCGCCCGGCGCTTCGACATCGCCATCGAGGCCGACCTGATCGAGGAAATCGCCCGCGTCGACGGCTACGACAACGTGCCGGTGAGCCAGCCCCTGACCCGCCTGACCATGCAGCCTCAGCCCGAGGCCGAGGTGCCGCTCTCCAGGCTGCGCGAGACGCTGATACAGCGTGGCTACCAGGAGGCCATCACCTACAGCTTCGTCGATCCCCGTTTCCAGCGCCTGCTCGACCCCGAGGCCGAGACCCTGGCTCTGGCCAATCCCATCTCCGCTGACCTGGCGGTGATGCGCACTAGCCTGTGGCCGGGGTTGGTCAAGGCCTTGGTGTACAACCTGGCGCGGCAGCAGACGCGGGTGCGGCTGTTCGAGAGCGGTCTCACCTTCCGCCAGGAGGATGGCGCGCTGCGCCAGCGGCCGTACATCGGCGGTGTGGTGTGCGGGCCGGCGCTGCCCGAACAGTGGGGTACGGCGACGCGCGGAGTGGATTTCTACGATCTCAAGGCCGACGTGGAGGCGCTGCTGGCGCTCACCGGCGAGCCCGAGCGCTTCGCCTTCGTCGCCGCCCGTCCGGCTCATCCTGCCCTGCATCCCGGGCAGTGCGCGCGTATCGAGCGCAATGGTATGGCCATCGGCTGGATCGGCGCTCTGCATCCGGCGATGGAGCGGGAGCTGGAGCTGGACAGCCGGGTGCTGGTCTTCGAGCTCGACCTGGACGCGCTGCGGCGGGCACGTCT
>DATLYF010000095.1:0-23867 GCA_035575095.1 Candidatus Competibacteraceae bacterium | reverse complement strand
GGTGCTGATCACTCTGTTTCCGCAGATCGTGTTGTACCTGCCGCAGCGCATGAGCGCCCGCGGCTGAACGCCGGTAGCGGGTGGCTGTTACGGACGAGGAGAGCGGGCGATGGCGCTGGTGCTGACGGTGTTCGTGCTGGTCTACGCCGGGATGGCTCTGGGGCGCTTCCCTGGGTTGCAACTGGACCGCACCGGTATCGCCCTGCTCGGCGCGCTGCTGCTCTACCTGGGTGGGGCAGTGGCGGGCGAGCAGGCCTGGCGTGCCATCGACTTCCCGACCCTGTTCATCCTGTTCGGGCTGATGCTGCTCTCCGCCCAGTTCGCCGCCAGCGGCTTCTACGACGTCTGCGCGCTGCGCATCGCCCGCGCCCAGGGCTCGCCGCTGCGGCTGCTGGCCATTACCGTGGCGGTGGCGGGCAACCTGGCGGCGGTGCTGGCCAACGACGTGGTGGTGTTCGCCATGACGCCGCTGCTGTGCAGCGGTCTGCAGGCGCGCGGCCTCGATCCGCGGCCCTATTTGATCGCCCTGGCCGGCGCCGCCAACGCCGGCTCTGCCGCCACCATGATCGGCAATCCGCAGAACATCCTCATCGCCCAGGTGGGGCGGCTGGAGTTCTGGCCGTTTCTGGCCGCCTGCGGTGTGCCGGCGCTGGCCGGGATGGCCTGCGTGTTCGCTGTGGTAGCCTGGGTCTGGCGCGGCCGCTTCCATCTTGGCGAGGCCACCACGGCACCCCTCAGCGTGACCCTCGATCGCTGGCAGTTGCGCAAGGCGCTGCTGGCGACCGTGGTGCTGCTGGTGTTGTTCGCCACACCGCTGCCGCACGAGAGCGGGGTGCTGATGGTGGCCGGGGCGCTGCTGGTGAGCCGCCGGCTGGCCAGCCGGCGCATGCTGGGCATGGTCGACTGGCATCTGCTCATCCTCTTCGCCGGGCTGTTCGTGGTCACCGATGCCCTGGCCGCCACTGGCCTCAGCGCGCGCCTGGTGCAATGGCTGGCCGGCCACGGCCTGAGCCCGGAGCGGCTGCTGGCGCTGGCACCCTTTACCCTGGTCGGCAGCAACACCATCGGCAATGTGCCGATGATCATGCTGGTGCTGTCGGTCTGGCCGGAGCTCGGCAGCGGTAGCTATTACGCCCTGGCCATCCTCTCCACCCTGGCCGGCAACCTGCTGCTCATCGGCAGTCTGGCCAACATCATCGTGGTCGAGCGTGCCCGCGAGGCGGGGGTGCGGCTGGGCTTCGTCGAGCACGCCCGCTGCGGCATTCCCATGACGCTGCTGTCCATGGCCCTGGCGCTGGCCTGGCTGTGGGGCAGCGGGCTGCTCGCCCTATGAGCATCACCTGGCTGCTAGGTCACGCCCGCATCCTGCTGGCCGCCAGCGTCTTCGTCGGGGTGCTGCTGCCGGAGCTGGCGGCGCTGCTGCGGCCGCTGCTCAGCCCCAGCATCCTGCTCATGCTCGGCCTGGCCCTGCTGCGCCTGGACTGGCGCACGCTGTGGGCCTGGCGCCAGCGCCCCGGGCTGGTGGCGGCGCTGCTGGCCTGGCTGCTGCTGGCCTCACCGCTGTTGCTGTGGGGGCTAGGTCACGCGCTCGGCCTGCCGGCGGTGCTTACCCTGGTGCTGGTGATGCATGCCGCCGGGCCGCCGCTCACCGCCTCGCCGGTGTTCGCGCAGCTGCTCGGCCTCAATCCGGCGCTGAACGTGGTGGTGCTAGTGCTGGCCACGCTGCTGTTGCCGCTTACCCTGGTGCCCATTGCCGCCGCCCTGCTGGGCGGCAACGGTGCGGTGGACGGCGCTCGCCTGCTGCTCCACGCCGGCTTGTTCGTGGCCCTGCCGTTCCTGGCGGCGGGACTGCTGCGGCGCTGGCTGCCGGCAGACTGGCTGGCGCGCCAGGGGCGGCGCATCGACGCGGCCAACGTGCTGCTGCTGCTAGTGTTTGCCATCGGCATCATGGACGGCACTCAGGACTGGCTGCGCGCCGAGCCGCTGCGGGTGCTGGGCTGGCTGGGGCTGGCCTGTGGCATGAGCGTCCTGCACCATGGTCTGGGCTATCTCCTGTTCCGCCCCTGCGGGCGCGAGACGGCGCTGGCAGCGGCGCTCAGCGCCGGTAACCGCAACCTGGCCCTGGTGCTGGCGGTGAGCGGCGGAGTGCTGGGGCCGTTGTTCGATCTCTATGTGGCAGTGGGACAACTGCCCATCTATTGCATGCCGCTGCTGCTGGCGCCGCTGGCACGCCGCCTCAACGCCCCTTGCGCGGCAAGGGGATGACGAAGCCGGTGGCCTCGGGTTCGGGCGCAGTGCCGCCGAGGGGAGCCGCGCCCATGATCTCCTCGGCCAGGGCGGCGAAATCCTCGGGCTCGCTGCCCAGCACGCGGTCGTAGATCAGCGGGTCCCAGACCTCGATGCGCTCGGCGTAGGCGAGCAGGATCACGTCCTCCTGGATGCCGGCGTAGTCCAGCAGCCGGCGCGGCAGCAGCAGGCGGCCGGCGCCGTCCAGTTCCAGGGGTGTGGCGCCGCGGAAGAAGTAGCGGGCAAAGTCGCGGTTCTTCTTGACGTAGAGGTTGAGCTTCTCGATCTCGGCGGCGACCCGCTGCCAGACGCTGGCCGGGTACAGCACCAGATGCTGCTCGAAGCCGCGGTTGACGACGAAGCGCTCCTGCTCGGCGGCGGGCAATTGCTTGCGCAGGGCGGCCGGCAGCACGATGCGGGATTTCGCATCGAGCTTGCATTCGAATTCGCCGAGCAGGCTGAGCATGCGGGAAAGCCCCGGGCGCCTTGGGGGGATGATTGAATTATCGAGGTGTCGGGGCGGTGCGTCCAGCCGCCCCGCACCCCTGACCCTCCCCCACGAGTGGGGGAGGGTGGTTTTCGTTACTCGCGGCCGATGTTCTCCCAGTATTCGGCCGGCATGTCCTGGGCCAGGGCCAGGGCACCGTCGGCGCCGGCGTAGAGGGGATTGTCGACGCGGATGAAGCGGCACGGCGCGAAGTCCTTCATCGCCTCGCCGAGCGCTTCCTCCAGGCCCTCGATCTGGCTGCCGCCGCCGGCCAGGATGATGTTCTGGCGCACCTTTTCCTGATAGTCGGGATCGAACCTGGCGATCAGGTCCATGGCGGTCTCGGCGATGGCGGGAACGATGCTCTCGCAGGCGCGCTTGATCTCGCGGCCGATCTCCAGGGTGACCATGCGTCCCTGGGACGGCACCTGCACCTCGGCCTTCTTGCGCATCTCGCCGGCATGGGCGTACTTCTCCTTGAACTTGCGCACCGCATGCACGGTGAAGTCGGCGGCCGGGTGCTTCTCGTTGAGCAGGGCCAGGAGCTGATTGTCCACGTAGTCGCCGGCGCTGATCAGGCTGCGCTGATCATCCTCGCCGGGCATGGTGCCGTGCATGATGCAGAAGTCTACGGTGCCGGCGCCGATGTCGATGACCATGGCGTTGTCCAGGGCGTTCAGGCCGTAGGCTACGGAGAACGGCTCGGAGACCACGATCAGCTTGTCGGCGAACTGCGACACCGCCTTCTTGATGGCGTCGCGATTGACCTTGAGCGCTTCGGCTGGGATGCCGACGGCGGCATGGACGGCCTGACCGGGGGCCGGTTCTACCAGCTCGATCAGATGGCCGATCAGCTCGCGCACCGACTCCTCGTTCTTCTCCGTGCCATCCTGGATCACGCCGTTGGCGAGCGGTCGCACCAGATTGAGGGAGAGGCGGTGGTTGAGTGCCTCCGCGCCAAACAGAACCTTCTTGCCCAGCATCTTGCGGGCGACGAAGTCTTTGGGCCAGCCGACGTAGCTCTCGACCCAGCGGCGCTTGCCGTTGCTGGCCGAGACGACGGAGCGCGAAGTGCCCAGGTCAATGCCGACGCACAGCGCGCCGTTCGCCGGCGTCGATGTCTTGTCCGTCATGGTGTTTTGCCCCTTCGATATGTTTCTCATCGGTTCTTTCCAGGTAAGCGACGATACCCTGCTCCAGATAGCGGGCGATCTCGTCGCGATACTCCGCCGTGGCCAGCCGCGCCTCCTCCTGGGGGTTGGTAATCGAGGTGATTTCCACCAGGATGCTGGGCATCTCGGTGCCGAGCAGCACCGCGAAAGGGGCGGGACTGATGCCGCGGTCGACGATCTTGCGATCATGTCGTTGCAGGTTGTCGTATAGACCCCGCTGGATGGATCGGGCCAGGGTCCGGGATTCCTGCTGTTTGAATGTATCACCGATTTTGGCAATCATCTCCCTGAACTCGGCCATGGAATAATCCGATTCCCGGTTCTCCCACTCAGCGAGCAGCACGGTCGTGGCATCCCTGGAGGGGCCGAAGTAGTAGGTCTCGACAAAGGCGTGCCAGGGCACCGGCAGGGCGTTGACGTGGATGGAGATGAACAGGTCGGCACCGTAGGTGTTGGCGATGGCCACCCGCTGGCGCAGAGTGAGGGGGCGGTCGTTCTCGCGGGTGAGCAGCACGCGGTAGCCGCTGCGCAGCGAGAGACGGTCGCGCAGGCGTTGCGCCACATCCAGGGTGATGTCCTTCTCGGTCAGGCCGCTGGGGCCCCTGGCACCGGAATCCTTGCCGCCGTGACCGGGATCGATGACGATGGTGCGCACCGTGAGGCCGAACAGTTCGGCGATCGGCACTTCCGCCGTTGCCGCAGCCGCCGGGATGGCAACGCGCTCCGTGAGCGGACGGCTCTGGCTCAGCACCGGCGCGGCGTAGGGCGGGGCGGGCGGCAGTGCGCCGCCGGCCAGATGCAGCCGCTGCCAGGCATCGGCGGCTTCCGGGCGTGGGCGATAGCGCCGCAGCAGTTCCACGGCCGGTTGCGGCAGCCGGGCCAGCGAGGCGGAGGGCGGCCGTTGCAGCGCGGCCAGCCAGCCGGCGGCGGGCGGGGTGGCGGAGCGGATGAGTAGGCGCCAGTCGCCGGCAGCGCCCGGACGCCGGGACAGCCGTGCCAGCAGCGCCGCCGTGTCCACTGGCGGCACTGGTTTCGCCGCCGGCGGTGGGGGTTGGAGCACAGGGTCTGACGGTGCGATAGCCGCCTGCCGGGGCTGCGGCAGGAGCGGTGCAGTTGCGGGGGCCGGTGCCGAGGGCAGCAGAATGTAGAGCACCGGTGCAGCCAGCAGCGCCAGCGGCCACAGCCAGTGCAGACGCCGCGGCGCCGTGGCCTGTCGCCATGGCGCATGGGGCCGCGCCGCGCCGGCGCAACGGTCGCCCAGGTTATCCTCGTAGACTTGTCTGAGGATGGCGCGCTTGAGCTGTTGCTGGTTGGGAGATCCCGCCATGAACACGATCAGGTTGGGGCGCGCTATGCTGTGACGGTGCGGCTGCGCGCTGGGAGAGCAGAAGAGCCCCTGCCGCCCGGTGCCCAGTTTAGCCGAAGCGCCGCCTTCGCCAAACCGCCCGCGCCGGGGCACTTGCCGCGCGGGCCAGGGTCATTGTGGACATGGATTATCCGGAATTACGCAGTGAACTGATTGCCACCTGTCGCCGGATGAACGCGCTCGGCCTCAATCAGGGCCGGGCCGGCAACGCCTCGGTGCGCGTTCCTGGCGGCATGCTCATCACCCCCACCGGCATGGCCTACGATGCCCTGGGCCCGGCTGATATCGTGGCGCTGGCCGATGATGGTAGCCTGGCCCCTGGGCAGCGTCGGCCGTCCAGCGAATGGCCGCTGCATCTGGCCATCCTGCGGGCGCGGCCAGAGGTGGGAGCGGTGATCCATACCCACGCCATGTTCTGCACCACCCTGGCCTGCCTGGGGCTGGAGATACCGGCCTTTCATTACATGGTGGCGGTGGCCGGTGGCGACAGCATCCGTTGCGCCCCTTACGCCACCTTCGGCAGCGCCGAGCTGGCCGCAAGAGCGCTGGCCGCCCTGCAGGAGCGCACGGCCTGCCTGTTGGCCAACCACGGTATGGTCGCCGTCGCGCCCGATCTGGCGCAGGCGCTGGAACTGGCGCAGGAGGTGGAGACCCTGGCGGCCATGTACTGGCGAGCGCTCGCGGTGGGTCGGCCACGCCTGCTGTCGGCGGTGGAGATGGCGCGGGTGGTGGAGAAGTTCAAGACCTACGGCCAGCAGCCCGAGAGCGCGGCGGCCACGGCCGACAGCCAACCTCAGGAGACGATGTGAAATTCTGCAGCCAATGCGGTGCTCCGGTCAGTCTGCGCATACCGCCGGGGGATACCCTGCCCCGTCACGTGTGCGATTGCTGCCACACCATTCATTACCAGAACCCCAAGATCGTCGCCGGCTGCATCCCCGAGTGGCAGGGGCGCATCCTGCTCTGCCGGCGCGCCATCCAGCCGCGCTATGGACTGTGGACCCTGCCGGCCGGATTCATGGAGAACGGCGAGTCGACGCGTCAGGCGGCGGCCCGCGAGGCGTTGGAGGAGGCCAACGCGGTGGTGGATGAGCTGACCCTGTACGGGGTCTATCATCTCACCCACATCGACCAGGTCTACATGATGTTCCGCGGCCGGCTGCGCGAGGGGCGGGCCAGTGCCGGCGCGGAGAGCCTGGAGGTGCGGCTGTTCACCCCCGATGAGATTCCTTGGGGGGAATTGGCCTTCTCCGTGGTCGAAGAGACCCTGCACCGCTATCTGGAGGAGCGCGCCAGCGGCGTGTTCCGCCTGCACATGGGCGACATCACCCGCGACGCCCAAGGACGGGTGGTGATCGAGCGTTACTGAGCCGGCGGCTTGACGGTATCGGGGCGCTTCCGCTTTTCTAGAAAAACGGGGGGGGACGGCTATCCTTGAGACAAACCCCCTCGATAACAACAAGCCCTCGAGCACTGTCAGCAGGAGATGATAATGACCAGAACCCGTCTACTGACCGCCATCACCACCGCCCTGACCATCGCAGCCGGCACCGCCGCGCTACCCCAGGCCTACGCCGGCCAGACCCTGGACGCCATCAAGCAGCGCGGGACCATCAAGTGCGGTGTCAACGACGGCCTGCCCGGTTTTTCCAACCCGGATAGCAAGGGCGAGTGGAGCGGGCTGGATGTCGATGTCTGCCGCGCCATCGCCGCTGTCCTGTTCGGCGATAGCAAGAAGGTGCAGTTCATCCCCCTCAACGCTCAGCAGCGTTTCACCGCCCTGCAGTCGGGCGAGATCGACGTGCTGTCGCGCAACACCACTTGGACCCAGACGCGCGACACCACGCTGGGGCTGAACTTCGCGCCGGTCACCTTCTACGACGGCCAGGGCTTCATGGTACCCAAGTCGCTGGGGGTGAAGAGCGCCAAGGAGCTGAGCGGCGCCACCGTCTGCGTACAGCCCGGTACCACCACTGAACTCAACCTGGCCGATTACTTTCGCGCCAATAAGATGGAGTTCAAGCCGGTGGTGATCGAGAAGTTCGACGAACTCAACAACGCCTTCTTCGCCGGCCGCTGCGACGTCAACACCACCGACCGCTCCGGTCTGGCGGCAATCCGCACGCAGCTGGCCAAGAACCCGGACGACTACGTGATCCTGCCCGAGGCCATCTCCAAAGAGCCGCTGGCCCCGGTGGTGCGCCACGGCGACGATGAATGGTTCGATATCGTTAAGTGGACCGTCTATGCCCTGATCGAAGCCGAGGAACAGGGTATTACCTCGCAAAACGTCGACGAGAAGCTGAAGAGCACCGACCCCAACGTGCAGCGCCTGCTCGGTGTCACCCCGGGCATGGGCAAGAATCTGGGCCTAGACGAGAAGTGGGCCTACAACATGATCAAGCAGGTCGGCAATTACGGCGAGATCTACGAGCGCAACGTCGGCAAGCCGCTGGGTCTGGCGCGTGGCCTCAACGCCCTGTGGAAGGATGGCGGGCTGATGTACGCCATGCCCATCCGCTGACTCCCACCCACCCGCGCCTCTTCTGAGCGACGCCGCCTCCGCGAAGGGGGCGGCGCATGACCATGAGCAAGCCCGTCGAGACTACCCGTCGTCAAGCGGTCTGGAACGATCCGCGCTTGCGCGCCATCGTCTACCAGATCCTAGTCCTGGGAGGCGTGCTGCTGCTGGGCTGGTATCTGGTATCCAATACTTTGCACCGCCTGGAGCAGCAGTCCATTGCCACTGGCTTCGGCTTTCTGGAGAAGGAAGCTGGTTTCGGCATCAGCGAGAGCCTGATCGCCTATACGCCCGCCGACACTTATCTGCGCGCCTTTTTGGTCGGTGTGCTCAATACCTTCAAAGTGGGGCTGGTCGGCATCGTTCTGGCGACGCTGATCGGCACCGTGATCGGCATCGCCCGGCTCTCCAGCAACTGGCTGATCGCGCGGCTGGCGGCGATCTACGTCGAGGGGCTGCGCAACATTCCGCTGTTGCTGCAGCTGTTCCTGTGGTACTCGCTGATTAACGAATCCCTGCCGGGGCCGCGCCAGGCACTGTCGCCGCTGCCTGGGGTATTCATGTCCAACCGCGGGCTGTATCTGCCGGCGCCGGTGTGGCAGGCCGACTATGGCTATGTCGCCCTGGCCCTGATCGTGGCCGTGGTGCTGGCGCTGCTGCTGGTGCGCTGGGCGCACCGCCGCCAGGACCTCACCGGGCAGCAGGTGCCGCTGTCGCTGCTGGTGCTGGGGCCGGTTCTGGGTTTGCCGGTGCTGGTCTTCTTCGTGCTCGGGGCGCCGTTGCAGTGGAGTGTGCCCGAACTCAAGGGCTTCAACTTTCAGGGCGGGCTGAGCTTGAGTCCCGAGTACGCGGCGCTGTTGACCGGCTTGACCCTGTATACCGCTGCTTTCATCGCCGAGATCGTGCGCAGCGGCATCCAGGCGGTGGCCAAGGGGCAGAGCGAAGCGGCGCTGTCGCTGGGCCTGCCGCGTAGCAAGGTGCTCAGGCTGGTGATCCTGCCCCAGGCGCTGCGGGTGATCGTGCCGCCGCTCACCAGCCAGTATCTGAACCTGATCAAGAACAGTTCGCTGGCGGTCGCCATCGGCTACCCGGATCTGGTGTCCATCGCCAACACCACCCTGAACCAGACCGGGCAGGCGGTGGAGGGCATTGCCATGATCATGGCCACCTACCTCACCATCAGCCTGGCCATCGCCGCCTTCATGAACTGGTACAACAAACGCATCGCCTTCAAGGAGCGCTGATCGCCTATGGCCGAATCCTCCATCGCTCCCGCTCCGCCGACGCCGGAAGCGGTACGTCCGCCGGCGACCAGCGTCGGCGTGCTCGGCTGGCTGCGCGCCAATCTGTTCAACAGCCCTTTCAACAGCGTGCTGACGGTGTTGGCGCTGGCGGCACTGGTCTATCTCATTCCCGGGATCGTCCAGTGGCTGCTGCTCGAGGCGCATTGGCAGGCTACTCCCGAGATCTGCCGGGCGGCCGAGGATGGCGCCTGCTGGGCCTTCATCCGTGAGA
Organism: Candidatus Competibacteraceae bacterium; assembly: GCA_035575095.1. Taxonomy (GTDB): domain Bacteria; phylum Pseudomonadota; class Gammaproteobacteria; order Competibacterales; family Competibacteraceae; genus DATLYF01. Next base: position 14,520 of record DATLYF010000095.1, on the reverse strand, counting down.
AGTTCCGCTACATCATGTTCGGCTTCTATCCGCTCGAGCAGCAGTGGCGGCCGACTCTGGCCATGCTGCTGTTCGTTGTCCTGATCGGCCTCAGTACCCAGCGCCGCTTCTGGAACCGCGGCTTGCTGCTGGCCTGGGCAGCGCTCATGATGGCCTCCTATGTGCTGATGGCTGGCGGCATCCTTGGCCTGGAGGCCGTGTCCAACGACAAATGGGGTGGTCTGCCGCTGACCCTCATGCTGTCAGTCGTGGGCATACTCCTGGCATTCCCGCTGGGCATCCTGCTCGCTCTGGGGCGCCGTTCCGACATGCCGGCGATCAAGGCCGTCTGCGTCGGCTATATCGAGCTGATCCGCGGCGTGCCGCTGATCAGTGTGTTGTTCATGGCCTCGGTGATGTTTCCCCTATTCCTGCCCGAGGGCGTGACCATCGACAAGCTGCTGCGCGCCCAAGCGGCCATCATCCTGTTTGCCGCTGCCTATCTGGCCGAGGTGGTCCGTGGCGGCCTGCAGGCGGTGCCCAAGGGCCAGTACGAGGCGGCTGCCGCCCTCGGTCTGAGCTACTGGCAGACCACCGGGCTGATCATCCTGCCCCAGGCGCTGCGCATCGCCATCCCGCCCATCGTCAATACCTTCATCGGGCTGTTCAAGGACACTTCGCTGGTGGTGATCATCAGCCTGTTCGACCTCATGACCACCACCAAAACCTCGCTGACCGACCCGCAGTGGCTGGGCTTCTCGGTGGAGGCCTATCTGTTTACGGGCCTGATCTACTTCGTCTGCTGCTTCTTCATGTCCCGCTTCAGCCAATACCTGGAGCAGCACCTGCGCAAGGGGCGCGAGCGCTGAGGCTAGGGGCGGTTCATCGCGACGGATGCATGCTATGGCGACTTCCATCGAATACATCGAGCTTCCCAGCAGTTCCCCGGGGACCCAGCGCCGGCTCAAGGTGTTCCGCTACGGTCGGCCCGAGGCGCGGCCCAAGGCTTACGTCCAGGCTTCGCTGCACGCCGACGAGCTGCCTGGGCAACTGGTCCAGCTCCATCTGCGCCGGTTGTTGGAGCAGGCCGAGGAGCGGCTCTTGGGCGAGGTGGTGGTGGTGCCGGTGGCCAACCCGGTGGGCCTCGCCCAGCACCTCAACGGCCGTTTGCTGGGGCGTCAAGACTTCGACGGCAGCGGCAACTTCAACCGCAGCTATCCCGACCCGGTGGAAGCAGTACTGGCGCGCGTCGGTGCCCAGCTCGGGATGGATGGCGCGGCCAATGTGGCGCTGATCCGCGCGGCGTTGCGCCAGACGCTGGCGCAGTGGCCGGCGCTGCGCGAGGTGGAGGCAATGAAGAAGGCCCTGCTCGGCCTGGCCATCGACGCCGACCTGGTGCTCGACCTGCACTGCGACAGCGAGGCGCTGCTGCACCTCTACGCCTCTGCCCACCAGCAGGAGCTGGCCGTGGAACTCGGCGCGCAACTGGGAGCGCCGACGGTGCTGCTGGAGAGCGATCCGGGCGGCTCGCCCTTCGACGAGTCCGCCGCCGGGCCGTGGTGGAAGCTGCGCCAACGGGTGCCGGGGGCGGCCATTCCCCTGGCCTGTTTCGCCGCCACCGTGGAGCTGCGCGGCCAGGCCGATGTCGATGAGGCGAGCGCAGTGGCCGATGCGCTCAATATATTCCGCTTCCTGCAACGGCGTGGGGTCGTCGCTGGCGATCCCGGGCCGCTGCCGATGCCGCTCACCACCGGCACACCGCTCGATGGGGTCGACTGGATCTGCGCCCCGGCCGCCGGGCTGATCGTCTACCGCAAGCGCTTGGGGGAGCGGGTAGAAGAGGGCGAGGTGGTGGCTGAACTAGTCGATCCCCTGGTCGACGATCCGGCGCAGGCGCGCATTGCGCTGGCAAGCCGCACCGCGGGCCTGTTCTTCGCCCGCCTCCAGGAGAAGCTGGCGCGGCCCGGGCAGGTGGTAGGCAAGGTGGCCGGGCCGCGCAGCCTGCCGCACCGTGAGGCTGGCAAGCTGCTGGAGCCTTGAGCAGTCTCTTTACCCGCTGCGCGGCCGCAGATGAGCGAACCAGCGGAACTCGATGCGCTTGAACAGCCAGACGATGAGGAAGGTCAGGGCCATGTAGAACAGCCCGGCGGTGATGAAGGCTTCGTAAGGGCTGAGATAGCGCGAGTTGATGGTGCGTGCCGCCTCGGTCAGATCTACCAGGGTGATGAGGCCGGCGATGGAACTGCCGTGCAGCATGAAGATCACCTCGTTGCCGTAAGCCGGCAGGGTACGGCGAAACGCGCTGGGGAGGATGATGCGCCGGATCATCAGCAGGCGCGACATGCCGCAGGCGATGGCCGCCTCGATCTCGCCCCGCGGGGTGTTCTTGATGGCACCGCGCAGGATCTCGGTGGTATAGGCCGCGGTGTTGAGGGTGAAGGCGATCAGGGCGCACCAGTACGCTTCCCGAAAAACCGACCAGAGTATGCTCTCCTTAATGAGCTGGAACTGGCCCATGCCGTAGTAGATTAGGAACGTCTGCACCAGCAGCGGGGTGCCGCGGAAGAAATAGCTGTAGCACCACACCGGGCCACGCAGCAGCCAGTTGTTGGAATTGGCCAGGATCGCCAGCGGTACCGCCAGCACCAGCCCCGTCGCCAGGGACAGCGACACGAGCTGCACAGTCATCCACAACCCCTGCAGGTAGAGGTCGATATTGTCGATGATGATGCCGAAGTTCATGGTTCAGTGCGTCCGGGGTGCGAAGCCGAGGCTGTAGCGCTTTTCGGCCCAGCGCAGCAGGATGATGGAAATGGTGGTGAAGACCAGAAAGCCCAGGGCCGCCACCAGATAGAACGTGAACGACTTCTGCGTGGCGCGGCCGGCGATGCCGGCGCGGCGCACCATGTCGTCCAGGCCAATCACCGAAACCAGGGCGGTGCTTTTGAGCAACACCAGCCAGTTGTTACCGAAGCCGGGCAGGGCGTGGCGTATCATCTGCGGCAGCAGGATACGGAAGAACACCTGGTGTTTGCGCATGCCGTAGGCATAGCCCGCCTCCAACTGACCGGCCGGCACCGACAGAATGGCGCCGCGGAAGGTTTCCAGCATGTAGGCGCCGTAGATGAAACCCAGGGTCAGGGCGCCGGCGGTGAAGGGATCGATGTCGGGCGCCGTCTCGTAGCCCAGCGCTGTGCTCAGATCGTTCACCAGCATCTGGCCGCCGAAGAAGATCAGTAGCATCAGCACCAGGTCGGGGACGCCGCGAATGACGGTGGTATAGACGCCGGCGACGAGTCGGGCCGAGCGCGATGCGGACAGCTTGGCCAGCGCTCCCACCATGCCCAGCACTACTGCCAAGAGCAGAGACAGCAGCGCGACTTTCACGGTCAGCCACGAGCCCTCCAGGATGCTGGGCCCGTAACCATACAGATTGAACATATGCATCACCTAGGTCATGGAAACATCTGGGGCCATCGCGAGGATGGCCCCGGTTTCCAAGGATGGGTTGCGGTTGGCCGACTTACTTACCGTAGATATCGAAGTCGAAATATTTTTTGGCGATCTCGTCGTACTTGCCGCTGGCACGCACGGCGGTGATGGCCTTATTGAAGGCCTCGCGCAGTTCGTTGTCGCCCTTGCGCACGGCCACGCCGACGCCGCTGCCGAACCACTTGGGATCGGTAAAGTCGGGGCCGACGAATTCGTAGCCCTTGCCGGCGTCGGTCTTGAGGAAGCCGTCGGAGAGTGCCACCGAATCGGCGAACAGCAGATCCACGCGCCCGGCAGTGAGATCCAGGTTGGCCTCCTCCTGGGTGCCGTAACGGGTGATCCTGACGCCTTTCTTCTCGTACAGTTCGGTTAAGTAGTTGTCCTGAATGGTGCCGCGCTGCACGCCTACGGTTTTGCCCTTGAGTGCCTCGGGGCTGACGTCCTGGATGCCGGAGCCTTTCTTGTGCACGAACTTGCTGGGGACGTTGTAATACTTGTCGGAGAAATCCACCTTCTGCTTGCGTTCCTCGGTGATCGCCATGGATGCCATGATGGCATCATATTTCTTGGCCAGCAGCGCCGGAATCATCCCATCCCAGTCCTGCTGCACCAGTACGCACTTGACCTTCATCTCTTCGCACAGCGCCATGGCCAGGTCGATCTCGAAGCCTTTCAATTGGCCCGAAGCATCCGTGTAATTGAACGGCGCATAGGCACCTTCCGTACCGATACGGACGGTCTTCTCCGCGGCATGGCCGAGGCCGGCGCAGGTCATGCCGATGAAGGCAATGGCGGTTAGGAGTTTCTTCATGGATCGATCCCTTATCGTTAGTGGATGAATGGCGGTCACACCTTGTGGGTAGACAGCCCAAGCATAGAGCCGGATGGCTCAAAAATCCGGCTCTAATTCTAGCCAGCCGCCGGGCGTTTTGCTGTCGGCGACAACCGTAAGGTAATGGTAGGTCAGGCGGCTTGTCGACTATCGGCGTCGATGCATCTCGATCCGCTGCAAGTCGCAGCAATGCTCAGCGCCGGCACCGGCGGCTGCCACCGGCGGGAAAAGGCAGGACGCAGGCGCCGGTCGCGGTACGGGGGATGGAGCGCGGCAGCTCCATCCCTTCGTTCAGCACCCGGGCGAGCTGCGCCACGGAGGCGTGCATCAGAGCCGAAAGACGTACACAGCGCGCCAGAGGATGGCGGTGACGGCGCAGTTCCAGCTCGATCCGCGACTGCAGGGCGCGCAGTCGCGGCCGGGTCGCTTCCGGGGCCTGGTCGATCGCCCGCTGGCACAGCTGCCGGCGCAGCCGCTCCAATTCGTTGGGACGCTCCCTGGCCAGGGTCAGCAACTCGTCGAAAGGTGGCAATTGCAACTCCATTACAGCGTCCTCCCAGTGTTGAAGCGCCTGTCCTCTGGGCCGCCCAACTGTAAGTGTAAACCCTGATGCCCGGCCCTGCCCGGCGAACGCCGTGAACTCGTCCCGATATATGCATAAAAAGTGGAACTTCCCTGATCAGGGGTCGATCCATAGTGGTACGTTATACGGCTAACAATCCAGGAGGAAATCATGCGTTTGTACAAGCATCGTGCAATCGGAATGTTGCTGGGACTGACGCTGGCGACTACTGCGCTGGCCGCCAGCGAAACTGTCATCACCACCACCATCTATCCCGACGGTTCGCGCCAGGTGGATGCCAAGATCGTGCCGCGCGAGGTGCCCGAGGCCTTGATGAGCTTCGCTGAGGCCGACGCCAACGGCGACGGCTGCGTCGATGCCAAGGAGGCGCGGGATGCCGGCGTCCTCAACATTCGGCCTTTCGCCAAGACGCGCAAGAACTGTCTGAGCGAGGCGGAATACAACGAGGCCGTTACCGCTCCCACCCATGCCGCCAACTGAGCGGCCTGCTTGCAGCGAGAACGGGGTGGCGCGCTCGAGCGCGCCACCCCGCGTCTTTTCGCCCCGCCGTCTATGCTTGTTGACAAGACCCTGACAACCACCAGCTACGACGCCCGCAGCGGGGCGTAAGAGAGGGAAGCGATGGGCATCCTGTCGTGGATCGTATTCGGCCTGATCGCAGGTCTGATCGCCAAAGCCATCATGCCCGGCGCTGATCCCGGTGGGCTCTTTGTCACCGTGGCCTTGGGGATAGTCGGCGCCTTCGTCGGTGGGTATATCGGCACCTTTCTCGGTTTCGGTACGGTGACCGGCTTCGATCTGCGCAGCTTCTTCGTCGCCGTGTTCGGCGCCGTCGTGGTGCTCGCTGGCTACCGTCTGCTCAGACGGCCATGAACCGCGACCATGTGCTGCTCCTGGAGCGCGACTGCGTCTACCAGGGCCGGTTCCGGGTCGAGCGCTATCGGCTCAGCTATCGTCTCTACGACGGTCGCTACAGCGCCGAGCTGAGCCGCGAGGTGTTCGAGCGCGGCCATGTGGGCGCGGTGCTGCCGGTGGACCCTGTGCGCGACGCCGTGGTGCTGATCGAGCAGTTCCGCGTCGGCGCCTATGTCGCCGGCTGGCAGCCCTGGCTGGTGGAATGCGTGGCCGGCATCATCGAAGCAGGTGAGACCAGCGAGGAACTGGTGCGGCGCGAGGCCCGGGAGGAGGCCGGCTGCGTGATCACCGACCTGGTGCCGATCATGCGCTTTCTCACCAGCCCCGGTGCCTGCTCGGAGACCGTCGCCCTGTACTGCGGGCGGGTCGATAGCGCGAAGGTGGGCGGACTGCACGGCCTGGCCGCGGAAGGGGAGGATATCCGCGTACTGGCCCTGCCCATCGTCCAGGCCCTGGAGATGCTCGAGCAGGGGCTGATCGTCAACGCCAAGACCATCATCGCCCTGCAGTGGCTGGAGCGTCACTACGCTGGGCTGAAGCGCCACTGGCTAGGAGAAGCGGATTAGCGAGCCTTGCCTCGGTCCGCAGCCTGCCGCAGGTGAGCGGCATGCGCTAGACTGCCGGCGCGATCCCCAGGCTGCGAGGTGACGATGGAATTTCTCAGCGATTACGGACTGTTCCTGGCCAAGACCCTGACTGTGGTGGTGGCGATGCTGCTGGTGGTAGGCGGCAGCCTGGCCCTGGCGCACAGGCCCCAGATCGGGCGCGAGGGTCGGCTGGAGGTGAAGGATCTCAGCCGCCGTTACCGGGAGATGGGACGGCTGGTAGAGGAGGCGCTGCAGCCGGCGCGTGGCTGGCGCCAGCGGCTGGCAGCGCGGCGACGGGCGCGGCGCGAGGCGCAACCGGCCGGCGAGCGGCGGGTGTTCGTGCTGGATTTCCGGGGTGACATTCAAGCCTCGGCGGTGGCCTCATTGCGCGAGGAGGTGAGCGCCATCCTCGCGGTGGCTACGCCCCGCGACGAGGTGGTGCTGCGCCTGGAGAGTCCCGGCGGCATGGTGCATGGTTACGGCCTGGCCGCCTCCCAGTTGCAGCGCTTCAGGGAGCATGGCATCCCGCTCACGGTGGCAGTGGACAAGGTGGCGGCCAGCGGCGGCTATCTGATGGCCTGTGTGGCCAATCGCATTCTCGCCGCGCCCTTTGCCATCCTCGGCTCCATTGGCGTGGTAGCGCAACTGCCCAACTTCCACCGCTGGCTGCGCAACCACGACATCGATTTCGAGTTGCACACCGCCGGTCCCTACAAGCGCACGCTAACCCTGTTCGGCGAGAACACCGAGGAGGGGCGGCGCAAGTTCCAGGAGGAGCTGGAGGATGTGCACGCCCTGTTCAAGTACTTCATCGCCGAGCATCGTCCGGCCCTGGATCTAGCGCGGGTCGCCACCGGTGAGTACTGGTTGGGGCAGCGCGCGCTGGAACTAGGCTTGGTGGACGAACTGCGCACCAGCGACGATTATCTGCTGGCGGCCAGCCGCGAGGCACGCCTGATGCTGGTGCGCTACCGTGTGCGGCGCTCGCTGGGGGAGCGGTTGATGCTGGCCGGGGTGGAGCTGTTCAGCCGCTGGCACGCCTGAACGGTTCCAGGTGCGTGCGACAACGCAGACCGCACCGCGCGCTGTGCACTCCTCTCAGGGCAGCTTGTTCTCGATCGTGGCCTGCTGCTTGAGGCTGGCCAGGTGCTCGTTGAGCCTGCGCCCCTGCAGCATCTGCATGATCTGCGGGCGCAGCTCGGCCAGAGAGGGCGGCTCGGCGGCGCGCTTGTCCTCGAGCAGGATCACGTGCCAACCGAACTGGGTCTGCACCGGGGCTTCGGTGATCTGGCCCTTGTCCAGCTTGGCCACCGCGTCGGCGAAGGGCTTGATCATGGCGTCGGCGCTGAACCAGCCGAGGTCGCCGCCCTCGGCGGCGGAGGCATCCATGGAGCTGTCCTTGGCCAGTTGGGCGAAGTCGGCGCCGCCCTTGAGCTTCTCGATCAGGGCTTTGGCTTCGTCCTCCTTCTCCACCAGGATGTGGCGGGCCTTGAATTCCTGTTTGCTGAAGCTGGCCACGGCTTTGTCGTACTCGGCCTTGACCTCCTCGTCCTTGGGCGTTACCGCCTCCAGGTGCTTGCGCACCGCGGCGGTGGCCAGTAGGTTGCGCCACACCAGATCGAGCTGCTGCTGCAGCTGCGGATCCTTCTCCAGACCCTGCTTCTTGGCCTCCTGCACCAGCAGTTCCTGCAGCACCAGCTCATCGGCCAGGGTCTTGCGCGCTTCGTTGGAGCTGACGTCGCCCAGTTGCGAGGCGCGCTCCTGGGCGTAGATCTCGAATTGGGCGCGGGTGATCGGCTCGCCGTTGATGATCAGCACCGGATCGGGCAGCTCGGCGGTCATCTGCTGGGCCAAGACCGCAGCAGGCAAGCCGGCACCTAGGCCCAGGGCCAGGCCCAGGGCCAGCTTCTTCACGGATTTCAGGGGCATGAGGTTATCGTTCCTCGGGGGTCAAGGCCTTGATGCTCAAGGCATGGATCTCCTTCTGCAGCAGATCGTCCAGGGCGGCATAGACCAGGCGGTGGCGCGCCAGCAGGGACTTTCCGGCGAAGGCGGAAGAGACGATGTAGACATTGAAATGCCCGGCGCCGCTGCGAGCACCGGCGTGGCCGGCATGGGCGGCGCTGTCGTCTTCGATGCGCAGTTCGGTGGGGGACAGTGCTGCACGCAGCCGCGCCTCGATCAGCGCCACGCGCTCGCTCATGCCGGCAGCACCTGCTTGAAGGGCAATACCTCGACGCTCTGATAGACGCCGTCGAGGTAGTAGGGATCGGCCTCGGCCCAGGCGCGGGCGGCCTCCAGGGAGTCGAACTCGGCCACGATCAGACTGCCGGCGAAGCCCACCTGTAGAGGGTCGGGGCAGTCGGCGGCAGGGAAGGGACCGGCCAGCACCAGACGCCCTTCGGCCTGCAGGGCGCGAGCTCGGGCCAGATGGGCCTCGCGTACCGCCAGGCGCTTCTGCAGGCTGTCGGGGACATCGCGGCCGATGATGGCATACAGCATGGCTTGGATCACTCCTTGCTCAGCGGATTGTCGGGGATGTCGGCTTTCACGTGGCGGGCCAGGTAGAAGCCTTGGGCGATGACGAAGGCCAAGGTCAGGCCGAGCATGCCGAACAGCTTGAAGTCCACCCAGGTATCGGTGTCGAACTGGTAGGCGACGAACAGGTTGGTCACACCAAGGCTCACGAAGAAGGCGATCCAGGCCCAGCTCAGACGCAGCCAGATCGGATCCGGCAGAGTCAGCTCCCGCCCCATGAGCCGCTGCACCAGCGGCTTGTCACCGAGGTAGTGGCTGGCCAGGAAGGCCAGAGCGAACAGCCAGTTGACCAGGGTCGGCTTCCACTTGACGAAGGTCTCGTCCTGGAACCACAGCGTGGCGGCGCCCAGCACCAACACCAGGGCCAGGGTCACCAAGGGCATCTTCTCCACCTTGCCTTCCCGCCACCAGCTCCAGCCCACTTGAGCCAGGGTGGCAAGCATGATCACGGCAGTGGCGACGTAGATTCCGGCGAACTTGAAGGCTATGAAGAAAAGGACGACCGGCAGAAAGTCGAAGAATAGCTTCATCAGTGAGGGCGGGCTCGGAGCATGAAAAACATATCATATCGGAGCATGTAGGTTGCGGTAAATTCTGATGGGAGGGATGCCATATCTCGGATTGATACCCTACAATCTGTGCCGTCAACTTACCGGTTGCCTGCTTCCCCCATACCCGCCGGGTGATCCCCGGCGGTTTTTCGTAGCACACTCAAGGAGGTGTTTCATGGTTACCACGCATCTGTCCGCAGCCGTACCTCGCCCAGCCGGCCAAAAGCGCGGTCTGGGCGCGACGCTGACGGCACTAGCCCTGGGGCTGGGCCTGGCGCTCGGAGTCAGCGCCGTCCGGGCCGAGACGGCGCTGCGCATCGCCAATGTCGGCGAGCCTACCACCCTCGATCCCCATCTGGTTTCCGGGGATTGGGAAGACCGCATCGTCGGCGACCTGTTCATGGGTCTGACTACCGAGGATGCGGCCGGCAAGGCCATTCCCGGCGCCGCCGAGAGCTGGACGGTGAGCGACGACGGCCTGGTCTACACTTTCAAGCTGCGCGACCATGTATGGTCCGACGGTACCCCGGTCAGCGCCGACGACTTCGTCTTCGCCCTGCGCCGGGTGATGGATCCGGCCACCGCCGCCGAATATGCCTCGGTGCTGTTCACCATCAAGAACGCCGAAGAAGTGAACAGCGGCAAGGCCAAGCCCGAGGAGCTGGGGGTCAAGGCTCTCGATGCCAAGACCCTGGAGATCACGCTGCGCAATCCCGCGCCCTATTTCATCGAGCAGCTCACCCACTACACCTCCTTCCCGCTGCCCCGGCACGTGGTGGAGAAATATGGCAAGGAGTGGACCAAGAAGGAGCACATCGTCAGCAACGGCGCCTACATGCTCAAGGAATGGAGCCCCAACAGCCAGCTGGTGATGGCGAAGAACCCCAAGTTCTATGACGCTGCCAACGTCAAGATCGACCAGGTGGTCTACTACCCGGACGAGGACCTGGGGGCGGTGCTGAAGCGCTTTCGCGCCGGCGAGATCGACGTCGCCACCCGCTTCCCGGTGGACCAGCTGGAGTGGCTGAAGGCCAACATGCCCGAGGCCATCAAGCTTACGCCCGGCCTCAACACCTACTACTACCCGATCAATACCTCCAAGAAGCCGTTCGACGACAAGCGCATCCGCCAGGCCCTGGCCATGGCCATCGACCGCGAGGCGCTCACCGACAAGGTGCTGAAGAGCGGCAACATCCCCGCCTACAGCTTCGTGCCGCCGGGCACCAACAACTACGAGGGCGGTCCGGCCTTTGTCAGCTGGAAGAACATGGCGCAGAAGGAGCGGCTGGAGAAAGCCAAGGCCTTGCTCAAGGAGGCCGGCTATGGTCCTGACAAGCCGCTGAAATTCACCCTGCGCTACAACACCAACGAGAACCACAAGCGCGTGGCCATCGCCATCGCCGCCATGTGGAAGCCGCTGGGCGTGCAGGCCGAACTGTTCAACTCCGAAGTCAAGGTGCACTACGCCTCCCTCAAGCAGGCCGATTTCGACGTCGCTCGCGCCGGCTGGGTCGCCGACTACAACGATCCGCAGAACTTCCTCTACCTGCTGGAGACTCGCACCGGGCCGCTCAACTACGGCCGCTTCTCCAACGCCGAGTACGACAAGCTGATGCAGGAGGCGGAGCAGACCCTGGACCTGAAGACGCGCGCCGAGCTGATGGTCAAGGCCGAGGCCATCGCCATGGAGGAGCTGCCCATCATCCCTATCTACCACGAGGCCACCGAGAACCTGGTGGCGCCTTACGTCAAGGGGTGGATCGACAACCCGAAAGAGAAGAACCGCTCGCGCTGGCTGTCCATCGAGCGCTAAGCGCGCGTCTTCCATGCGCCCTCCCATCCGGTCCGGGAGGGACCTTCCGATCCTGAGGCGATGGGGCGAGGCGACTCGCCCCTGCGCCTTGCTTTTTTCCGGATCCGGGTCGGGACGGGGCGCCGTCGTGGAGTAACCGAACCATGTGGCATTACGCATTCAAGCGCTTGCTCAGCGCCATTCCGACGATGTTCGTCATCGTCACCCTGGCCTTCTTCATGATGCGCCTGGCCCCCGGCGGGCCGTTCGACAAGGAGCGGGCGCTGCCGCCGGAGATCGAGCAGAACATCCTCGCCGCCTACGATCTGGACAAGCCGCTCTGGTACCAGTACCTCAAGTATCTGGGCGGCTTGCTGCAGGGCGACTTCGGGCCGTCCTATCGCATCCGCGATTTCAGCGTCAGCGAGCTGATCGCGCAGGGCTTTCCGGCCAGCCTGCAGCTCGGCGCCACCGCCATGATCATCGCCGTGGCGGTGGGGGTGAGCCTGGGCACGGTCGCCGCGCTACGCCAGAACAGCAAGGTCGACTACGCGGTGATGACCGTGGCCATGACCGGCATCGCCCTGCCCAACTTCGTCATCGCCCCGCTGCTCACCCTGGTGTTCGGCGTCTATCTGTCCTGGCTACCGGTGGCCGGCTGGGGCGAGGGCGCCATCGCCAACAAGATCTTGCCGGTGATCGCCCTGGCCCTGCCCCAGGTGGCCTATATCGCCCGTATGACCCGCGGCAGCATGGTGGAAGTGCTCAACGCCAACTACATCCGCACCGCCCGCGCCAAGGGCCTGAGCGAGCGCCTGGTGGTGGTGCGTCACGCCATCAAGGGCGCACTGCTGCCGGTGGTGTCCTACCTGGGACCGGCCACCGCCGCCATCATCACCGGCTCGGTGGTGGTGGAGACCATCTTCAGCATCCCCGGCATCGGCCGCTACTTCGTGCTCGGGGCACTCAACCGCGACTACACCCTGGTGCTGGGGGTGATGGTGTTCTACGCGGTGCTGATCATCCTGCTCAACCTGGCCGTCGATCTGATCTACGGCTTGCTCGACCCGAAAGTGAGGCAACACTGATGAGCACGGTAACCCGAGATGCCCTGGCCGGCATGGCCGAGGTCAAGGGCCGCAGCCTGTGGCAGGACGCCTGGCGCCGACTGCTGCACAACAAGGCGGCGGTGGTGTCCATGGTGATCCTCGCCGTCATGGCCCTGCTCGCCCTGTTCGCGCCCTGGCTCAGCCCCCATCCCTACGATGAGGTCTACTGGGAGCGCATCGCCATCGGGCCCGACTTCGCCAACGCCCACTGGTTCGGCACCGACGGCAACGGCCGCGACCTGTTCGTGCGCACCCTCTACGGCGCGCGGGTGTCGCTGATGGTCGGCGTGCTGGCCACCGGCGTGAGCCTGATCATCGGTGTGGCCTGGGGCGCGTGCGCGGGCTTCTTCGGCGGGCGCATCGACAACGTGATGATGCGCATCGTCGATATCCTCTACTCGTTGCCCTTCATGTTCTTCGTGATCCTGCTGATGGTCATCTTCGGCCGCAACATCTTCTTGATCTTCATCGCCCTGGGCGCGGTGGAATGGCTGACCATGGCCCGCATCGTGCGCGGCCAGACCCTGTCGATCAAGCGCCGCGAGTTCATCGAGGCGGCCCACGCCTGCGGCGTCTCCACCGCCGGCATCATCGTCGGCCATATCGTGCCCAATGTGTTGGGGCCGGTGATCGTCTACGTTACCCTGACCATTCCCCAGGTCATCATCACCGAGAGCTTCATCTCCTTCCTCGGCCTGGGCGTGCAGGAGCCGCTCACCTCCTGGGGCGTGCTCATCTCCGAGGGGGCCCGGCAGATGGAAACGGCGCCGTGGATGCTGATCTTCCCGGCAAGCTTCCTGGCCATCACCCTGTTCGCCTTCAATTTCATCGGTGACGGGCTGCGCGATGCCCTGGACCCGAAGGAGCGCTGAAGATGGACGCCGTACTCACCGTCGAAAACCTCAACATCCGCTTCACTACCCCAGACGGGGAGGTGAGCGCGGTCAACGAGGTCGCCTTCCACATCGGCCCCGGCGAGAGTCTGGGCGTGGTGGGCGAGTCGGGCTCGGGCAAGACACAGGTGTTTTTGTCGATCATGGGACTGCTCGCCAGGAACGGCCGGGTCAGCGGCAGCGCCCGCTACCACGGCCGGGAGCTGATCGGCATGCCCCGGGCCGAGCTCAACGAGCTCAGGGGCGCGCGCATCGCCATGATCTTCCAGGACCCGATGACCTCGCTCAATCCGTTCCTGAAGATCTCCAAGCAGATGACCGAGGTGCTGATCACCCACAAGGGCCTGAGCGAGAAGGCGGCCCGCGTGCGCGGCATCCAGATGCTGGAGCGGGTCGGCATCCCGGCGGCGAAGAGCCGCTTCGACCTCTACCCCCACGAGTTCTCCGGCGGCATGCGCCAGCGCGTGATGATCGCCATGGCCCTGTTGTGCGAGCCGGAGCTGCTCATCGCCGACGAGCCGACCACGGCCCTGGATGTCACCATCCAGGCGCAGATCCTGGAGCTGATGGCCGAGCTCAAGCGCGACTTCAACACCGCCATCGTCATGATCACCCACGATCTCGGCGTGGTGGCCGGCCTGTGCGAGCGGGTCATGGTCATGTACGGCGGCCGCGTGGTCGAGACCGGTGGCGTCTCGCAGATCTTCTACGAACCGCGCCATCCCTACACCCTGGGGCTGCTGCGCTCCATGCCGCGCGTCGATCGCTCGCGCGGCCAGGCGCTCTACGCCATCCCCGGCCAGCCGCCCAACCTACAGGCCCTGCCCAGCGGCTGCGCCTTCCGCGACCGCTGCGCGTTCGCCTTCGAACGCTGTGCGCGCGAGCGCCCGCCGCTCACCCCGGCGGGTGCGGGGCGGCTGAAGGCGTGTTTCAAAGACGAGCTGACCAAGGAGGCGCTGGCATGAGCCTGCAACCCATCCTCGCGGTGCGCGACCTCAAGGTACATTTCCCGATCCGCGTCGGCGGCCTGGTGGGGAGGCACTACCAGCCGCTCAAGGCGGTGGACGGCGTGAGCTTCGACCTGCTGCCGGGCGAGACCTTGGGCATCGTCGGCGAGTCCGGCTGCGGCAAGTCCACCCTGGGGCGGGCGGTGCTGCAGCTCATCCGGCCCACCGCCGGTCAGGTGGCATGGCTGGGTCAGGACATCGCCGGGCGTGACGCCAAGGCCATGCGCCCGCTGCGCCGGGAG
>DATLYF010000094.1:0-33922 GCA_035575095.1 Candidatus Competibacteraceae bacterium | reverse complement strand
GAGACCCGCTGCCTGGTCTATCCGGCCCCCGCTGGTAGCCGGCCGCTGCCCCGGACCGGGACGCAGACAGGCCGTCCCGGGGCCGACGAACAGGGCGATGGCAGCGAGGATTTCGCCGGCCTGCGTCCCTATGTGGCCGGCGACTCGCCGCGGCGGGTGGCCTGGCGCGCCAGTGCCGGCAGCGACGAGCTGCTGGTCAAGTGCTTCAGTGGCCAGGCGCGGCCCGAGCTGTGGCTAGACTTCGAGGCCCTGGCGCCGCTGCCCGTCGAGGAGCGCTTGTCGCAGCTTTGCCAGTGGTTGTTGCTGGCCGAGCAGCAGGGCCTGGATTACGGCCTGCGCCTGCCTGGGCGCACGTTCCCGCCGGCTCAGGGGGAGCAGCAGCGCCACCGCTGCCTGGAGGCCCTGGCCTTGTTCGGTCTGCAACCCGAGGTCGAAGCAGGAGGGCTGCCATGATCGGCCGCTGGCGTCGCGCGCCGGGCGCAGTCGGGGCTGTGTCGGAAATCGGGCGCGATGTCCTGCTCGGGCTGCTGCCGGCTCTGGCCCTGGTGCTGTTGCCGCATCTGGCGCATCTGCCCTGGTGGAGCGGGCCGCTGTTCCTGGCAGCGGCACTGTGGCGCTGGGGCGTGGCGGCCTGGCGCTGGCCGCTGCCGCCGCGGCTGTTGCTGGTGCTGCTGACCCTGGCGGTGGGCACAGGTGTGGCCCTGGGCCGCGGCACTCTGCTCGGGCGCGACGCCGGCGTGGCCCTGCTGGTGGGCATGACCGCCCTCAAGCTGCTAGAGTGCCGATGCCTGCGCGACCTGCGCGTGCTCAGCCTGCTCGGCTACCTGCTGGTGATGGCTAATCTGCTCTACAGCCAGAGCCTGGCCATGGCCGGCTATCTGGTGCTCGCCGCCACCCTGTTGCTGGCCGCGCAGTTGCGCCTCGATCCGGCCCACACCGCCCTGGCGCCGGGCGCCGCCCTGCGCCTGGCCGGGCGCATCATGCTGCAGACGCTGCCGGTGATGCTGGTGCTGTTCGTGCTGTTTCCGCGCATTCCCGGACCGTTGTGGACGCTGCCTCGCGATGCCCACAGTGGGCGCACCGGTCTCGACGAGCGCATGGCCCCGGGCAGCATCAGCAAGCTCAGCCTGTCTGACGAGGTGGCCTTCCGCGTGCGCTTCGCCGGCGCGCCACCGGCCAGCGAGCGCCTGTACTGGCGCGGCCCGGTGTTGTGGAACTACGACGGCCTGGCCTGGAGCGCCGGCGAGGACTACCCGCAGCGGGAAGCCCTGGCACGCATCCAGCCCCTGGGCGAGGCGGTGGACTACAGCGTGATCCTGGAGCCCCACGGCAAGCGCTGGCTGTACGCCCTGGACCTGCCGACCGGATTGCCTGAGGACGGCGCCCTGAGTGCGTCTTTCCAGTTACTGCGGGTCAAGCCGGTGGAGGAGACGCTGCGCTACCAGGTGCGCTCCCATCTGCAGTACCACACCGACGGCCTCAACGCTTGGGAGCGGCGCCGCGCCCTGCTGCTGCCGGAGGGGGCGAATCCGCGCACGCGCGCCCTGGCGGCGCAGTGGCACGGCCAGTACGCGATCCCGGCGCAGCGCGTGCAGGCGGCGCTCGCCCTGTTCCGCGAGCAACCCTTTCGCTACACCCTGGAGCCGCCGCTGCTGCCGACGCGCGATGGCATCGACGCCTTTCTGTTCGGGACCCGCGCCGGCTTCTGCGAGCACTACGCCGGCGCCTTCGTCTTCCTGATGCGCGCCGCCGGGGTGCCGGCGCGGGTGGTGACCGGCTACCAGGGCGGCGAGCTGAACCGCTTCGGCGGCTATCTCATGGTGCGCCAGGCCGATGCCCACGCTTGGGCCGAGGTGTGGCTGGAAGGGCAAGGCTGGGTGCGCGTCGATCCCACCGCGGCGGTATCGCCGGCACGGGTCGAGCGCGGCCTCTACGGCGCTGTGGCCGAACGCGATGCCCTCGGCTTCATGGCCCGCCGCGACGGCAGCGCCTGGCTACGGCAGCTGGCGCTGACCTGGGACAGCGTCGACAACCTGTGGACCGAGTGGGTGCTGGCCTACGGTCCAGAACAGCAGCAGGCCTTCCTCTCCGAGCTCAGCGGTATGCCGGTGCGCTGGGCGGAGATGGTAACGGCACTGGTGGTGCTGCTCGGCCTGCTGGGCATGGTCTACGCCGCTGCCTGGTGGTGGCGCTGCGCGCGTCCCCGTGACGACGAGCTGGGCCGGGTGTGGCGTCGCTTCTGTGCCCGGCTGGGGCGGCGCGGGCTGCCACGGCGAGCCGACGAGGGTCCGCTGGACTATGCCGAGCGCGTAGCCCGGGCGCGTCCCGAGCTGGCCGAAGCAGTACGGCGCATCGCCCGGCTCTACGCCCATCTGCGCTACGGCCCGGCGCCGCGCGAGCAGGACCTGCGGGTGCTGCGGCGCTGGATGGCGGAGTTGCGTATCTAAGAAAGCATGAACTTCCTCGCCCATCTACTGCTGGCCGGGCCCGATCCTCTGGAGCGGATAGGTCAGCTGATGGGCGATTTCCACAAGGGGCCGCTGGGCGCGGAGCTAGAGCCGGCGCTGCGCCTGGGGATCTGGCTGCACCGGCGCATCGACGCCTATACCGATGCCCATGCCGTGGTGGTGGCGAGCCGCGGCCGGGTGCGCCCGGAGCTGCGCCGCTACGCCGGCATCCTGGTGGATCTCTATTACGATCATTTCCTGGCTTGCGACTGGGCGCGCTACCACCCGAAGCCGCTGGAGGAGTTCGTCGCCGCCGTGCACGGCGAGCTGCTCGAGCACTACGCACGTCTGCCGCCGCGCATGCAGCGCAGCGTCGACTATCTGATCGAGCGCGAACTGCTGCTCTCCTACCGCGAGCTGAGCGGCATCGCCCGCGCCCTGCGCGGCATCTCCGGACGGCTGTCGCGGCCCAATCCCCTGGCCGAGGGGGTGGTGGACCTGGAGCGCCACTACACGCTGCTGCAGGCCGACTTCGCCACCTTCTTCCCCGAGCTGCGCGCCTATGTGGGGCAGCTGCGTGCCGGTGCCGTGCCCGCGCCTGTTATCATCGGTGGCATTGCCGATCGCGAGAGTGCATGAACATGGCCGTTTTTCGTACCGACACACCCAAGACCATCTACCGCAAGGACTACACCCCGCCGCCGTATTTCATCGATACCATCGCGCTGCGCTTCGAGCTGGGCGAGGAGGGCAGCTTGGTGACTGCCACCAGCCGCTTGCGCCGCAATCCGCACGGTCCGCAGGAGCTCGCGCTGGACGGCAAGGAGCTGCAACTGCTGGAGCTGCGCCGCGACGGCGAGGTGCTGGCGCAGGGGCGCGACTTCCGCCTGGAGGGCGAGGCCAAGGCCCAGCGCCTGATCCTGCTCGATCCACCGGAACGCTTCGAGCTGAGCGTAGTGACGCGCATCCACCCCGAGGCCAATACCGCCCTGGAAGGCTTGTACAAATCCTCCGGCAATTTCTGCACCCAGTGCGAGGCCGAGGGTTTCCGCGCCATCACCTTCTTCCTCGATCGCCCCGACGTGATGGCCGTCTACACCACCACCATCGTCGCCGACCAAGCGCGCTACCCGGTGCTGCTGAGCAACGGCAACCCGGTGGCGAGCGGCGAGCTGGACGGCGGCCGACACTTCGTCACCTGGCACGATCCCCATCCCAAGCCCTGCTATCTGTTCGCCCTGGTGGCCGGTGACCTGGCGCTGCTAGAGGACCGCTACACCACCCGCTCCGGGCGCGAGGTGAAACTGCGCATCTACAGCGAACCGCACAGCATCCGGCAGTGCGACCATGCCATGGAGTCGCTGAAGAAGGCCATGCGCTGGGACGAGGAGCGCTTCGGCCTGGAGTATGATTTGGATATCTACATGATCGTGGCGGTGGCGGACTTCAACATGGGGGCCATGGAGAACAAGGGCCTCAACATCTTCAACACCAAGTTCGTACTGGCCTCGCCGGCCACCGCCACCGACGGCGACTTTCAGGCGGTCGAAGCGGTCATCGCCCACGAGTACTTCCACAACTGGACCGGCAATCGCGTCACTTGCCGCGACTGGTTCCAGCTCTCCCTCAAGGAGGGCCTGACCGTGTTCCGCGACCAAGAATTCTCCGCCGACATGGGCTCGCCGGCGGTCAAGCGCATCAATGACGTGCGCATGCTGCGCTCGCTGCAGTTCCCCGAGGATGCCGGACCGATGGCCCATCCGGTGCGGCCCGAGTCCTATATCGAGATCAATAACTTCTATACCGTCACCGTCTACGAGAAGGGCGCCGAGGTAGTGCGCATGTACCAGACCCTGCTCGGCCGCGACGGTTTCCGCAAGGGCATGGACTTGTACTTGCGCCGCCACGATGGGCAGGCGGTGACCTGCGACGACTTCCGCGCCGCCATGGCCGATGCCAACGGCGTCGATCTCACCCAGTTCGAGCGCTGGTACTCCCAGGCCGGCACCCCGGTGGTGGAGGTCGAAGACTACTACGACGCCGGCACCCGCAGCTATACCCTGACCCTGCGCCAGTCCTGCCCGCCCACCCCTGGCCAGGCGAACAAGCTGCCCTTCCACATCCCGCTGGCGGTGGGCCTGCTCGACCGCCACGGCCACGACCTGCCGCTCAGGCTGCAGGGTGAAGCCGAGCCGCGCGGGACCACGCGGGTACTGGAACTGCGCGAGGCCGAGCAACGCTTCACCTTCGTCGGCCTGTCCGAAGCGCCGCTGCCCTCACTGGCCCGCGGCTTCTCCGCGCCGATCAAGCTGCGCTACGACTACAGCGACGAGCAACTCAGTTTCCTCCTGGCCCACGACAGCGACGACTTCAACCGCTGGGAGGCCGGCCAGACCCTGCTCACCCGCACTCTGCTCAAGCTGGTGGAGGAACGCCGCCAGGGGCACACGCTGCGCCTGCCGGCAACCCTGCTGGAAGCCTGTGCCCTGGCTCTGGAGCGAGTACGGGATCCGGCGCTGCTGGCGGAGATCCTGACCCCGCCTGGTGAAAGCTATCTGGCCGAGCAGATGGCGGTGGTGGACGTGGAGGGCATCCATGCCGCCCGCGAATTCCTCATTGAGGCCCTGGCCAGGCAGCTCGGCCCGCGCCTGCTCGACACCTATCATGCTCATCACGACGCCGGTCCCTATCGGCTAGATGGGGTGGCCATCGGCCGCCGGGCGCTAAAGAACCGCTGCCTGGAATACCTGATGCGGCTCGGTGACCGCGACAGCCTGGCGCTGTGCCAGACGCAGTTGCGCAGCGCCTCCAACATGACTGACGAACTCGGGGCGCTGGCCTGTCTGGTCAACTACGACGGGGCGGAGCGCGACCTGGCCCTGGACGAGTTCTACCGGCGCTGGCAGGGCGAGGCCTTGGTGGTGGACAAGTGGTTCGCGCTGCAGGCCGGCTCGCGTCTGCCCGATACCGTAGAGCGGGTGCAGCGGCTGCTGCATCATCCTGCCTTCAATCTCAGGAACCCCAACAAGGTGCGGGCGCTGATCGGCAGCTTCTGCAATGGCAATCCGGCCCAGTTCCACCGCGCCGATGGTGCCGGCTATGTGTTCCTGGCCGAGCGCATCCTGGAACTGGATGGTCTAAACCCGCAGGTGACAGCGCGCCTAGCCGGCGCGCTGAGCCGCTGGCGGCGTTACGACGAGGGGCGTCAGGTGCTGATGAAGATTCAATTGGAGCGCATCCTGGCCAAGCCCGGGCTGTCGCCGGACGTATACGAGGTGGTGAGCAAGAGCCTGGCCGGCTAGGCTTGAAAGTTGAGGCTGCTCTTGCGTGCGGCCTCTTTCTTGCGATGGCGGGCGCTTGACAGTGGATTTTGTGCAGTGCACAATATACTCAATGCTGCAATGCACAATCCTTTTATAGGAGGTCACCCCATGAGCACCAAGCAATCTCCCCCTACCAATCCGTTCCAGTCCTTCCTTGACATGGCCAGCTTCGATCCGGGCAAGATGCTCAAGGACTTCAGGGTTCCGGGCGTCGACATGGACAGCCTGCTGGCTGCCCAGCGCAAGAACATCGAGGCCCTGACCGCTGCCAACAAGGCCGCCGTGGAGGGTATGCAGGCGGTGGCCAAGCGCCAATCCGAGATCCTCACCCAGGTCATGGCCGAGGCCCAGCAGGCCATGCAGCAGTTGGCCGCCGCCAAGGACGCCCAGGACCTGACCAACAAGCAGGCCGAGCTGTTCAAGCAGGCTTTCGAGAAAGCCCTGGCCAACATGAAAGAACTGGCCGAGCTGGTGAACAAGGCCAACATGGACGCTTTCGCCGTCATCAACCAGCGCCTCAACGAGAGCCTGGAAGAGCTCAAGGGCTATGTCGCGAAGAAGTAACCGCGCCTTTCCCTGAGCGCCCATCACAAACGGGCCCCGGCAATACCGGGACCCGTTTGTTACATCCGATGTCAAAAAGAATGATTGTGACGGTAACAAAATTGACCGTAGAGCAAACATGTCGATAGGTTATCTTCAGCCTCGCCGGATTGCGGCCGGTCAGCCCGGATGTCTTTTCACCGTCGCATAATTGAGGAAGCAACATGGCGGAACAGCAGCCCCCGCAAATCCAGATGCCCGATCCCGTCGTCCTGTCCCGGACCGTCACCAAGATCGCCGAGCAGAGCCAGCGTCTGGTCAACGATTTTCTCAAGCGCCAGGCGGCCGACGGCACGCTGTGCCTGGAAGATACCCTGTATCTCGGCAACGCCTTCCTGGAAATGACCCAGCGCATGATGGCCCAGCCGGGCAAGCTGGTGGAGGCACAGCTCAACCTGTGGAAGAGCTACCTGGATCTGTGGCAGAAGAGCGCCGCCGCCTTCTTCGGACAGCAGGTCGAGCCGGCCGTGCAGGAGGAGCAGAGCGACAAGCGCTTCAAGCACAACGACTGGGAGCAGAACTACTTGTTCAGCTTCATCAAGCAGTCGTATCTGCTCACCGCGCGCTGGGTGCAGGACGTGGTGGCCAATGTCGACGGCATGGATCCCAAATCCAAGCGCAAACTGGAATTCTACACTCGCCAGTTCGTCGATGCGCTCGCCCCCACCAACTTCCCCATCACCAATCCCGAAGTGCTGCGCGCGACCATCGAATCCGGTGGTGAGAACCTGGTGAAGG
This sequence comes from Candidatus Competibacteraceae bacterium, assembly GCA_035575095.1. GTDB lineage: Bacteria > Pseudomonadota > Gammaproteobacteria > Competibacterales > Competibacteraceae > DATLYF01. The sequence goes on along the minus strand of DATLYF010000094.1, from coordinate 26,811 downwards.
GCCTGTCCAACCTGCTCGACGACCTGGAGCGCGGCAAGGGCAAGCTCAACATCCGCATGACCGACCTGGATGCCTTCGAACTGGGCAAGAATATCGCTACCACCCCCGGTCAGGTCATCTACCAGACCGAGCTGATGCAGCTTTTGCAATACAACCCGAGTACGGCGACGGTGGCCAAGCGGCCGCTGCTGATCGTGCCGCCGTGGATCAACAAGTACTACATCCTCGATTTGCGCCCGAAGAACTCCTTCATCAAGTGGGCGGTGGACCAGGGTCATACCGTGTTCGTCATCTCCTGGGTCAATCCCGACGAGCGGCTGGCCGAGAAGAGCTTCGACGACTATCTCACCGAGGGCACCCTGGCGGCCCTGGACGCCATCGAGCAGGCCACCGGCGAGCGCGAGGTAAATGCCGTCGGCTACTGCCTGGGCGGCACCCTGCTGGCCGCCACCCTGGGCTACATGGCCGCCAAGAAGGACAGGCGCATCGTCTCAGCGACCTTCCTCACCACGCTCATCGACTTCGCCGAGCCGGGCGAGTTGGAGGTATTCATCGACGAGGAGCAGCTCAACGCCCTGGAGAAGCGCATGGAGAGGCGCGGTTACCTGGACGGCGCGGAGATGGCCACGACCTTCAACCTGCTGCGCGCCAACGATCTGATCTGGTCGTTCTTCATCAACAACTATCTGCTGGGTCGGGAGCCCTTCCCCTTCGATCTGCTGTACTGGAACTCCGATTCCACCCGCATGCCGGCGAAGATGCACAGCTTCTATCTGCGCAACATGTACCAGCGCAACCTGCTGCGCGAGCCGGGCGGCATCACCCTGGCCGGCCAGGCCATCGACCTGTCCAAGGTCAAGACGCCGGTATATTTCCTGTCCACCATCGAGGACCACATCGCGCCCTGGAAGTCCACCTACGCCGGCACCCAGTTGTTCAAGGGCCCGGTGAAGTTCGTGCTGGGCGGCTCTGGCCACATTGCCGGCGTGGTCAACCCGCCCGAGGCCGGCAAGTACTGCTACTGGACCAACGGCAGTGTCCCGGCCGACCCGCATGCCTGGTTCGAGAGCGCCCATCAGGAGCAGGGCTCCTGGTGGCCCAACTGGCAGAGCTGGGTGTCCCAGTACGCCGGTGAGCAGGTGCCGGCGCGCCAGCCCGGCGAAGGCAAGCTCAAGCCCCTCGAGCCGGCGCCGGGCAGCTACGTCAAGCTGCGGCTGATCAAGTAATACAGCGGCCAGTAAGTTCCGTTTTGCGTTGATCGATCGGGCGCCCGCGCGGCGCCCGTTTCTTTTGGGCGGCCGGCGAACCCCGGACTGCGATCGCGATCTCATTTTCATAAATTCCTACTGAATTGATCTACTATTGAGGGCATGAACGGCAACGCCCTGTCCGTGCTGTACCTATCCGCCGCCGACCGCGCCCGCATCGCGGGTTGGGCCGAACAGGGTTACCCGCTGGAGAGCTGCGGCGTACTCATCGGCCGCCAGGAGGACGGCCGCTGCTGGGTGCAGGAGGTGCGCCTGGGTCGTAATCTCAACCGTGAGCGCGCCCACGACCGCTATGAGCTGGCCCCTGAGGACCTGCTCGCCGCCGACCAGGCGGCCAGCGCCGCAGGGCTGGAGATCGTCGGCATCTGGCATTCCCACCCCGATCATCCGGCTCGCCCATCGGAAACCGACCGTGCCCATGCCTGGAGCGGCTGGTCCTATGTGATCGTGGCGGTGGAGCGGGGGCGGGCGGTGGATCTGCGTTCCTGGCGGCTGCAGGGCGAGACCTTCGCGGAGGAAGAGCTATGGCAACCGTGATCGTGCGCATCCCCACGCCGCTGCGCGGCTTCACCGGCGGCGCCGACCAGGTGCGCGTCGAAGGCACCAGCGTCGGCCAGGTGCTGGCGGCATTGACCCGCGACCATCCGGGGTTGCGGGAGCGCGTGCTGGACGGCGCGGGCCAGCCGCGTCAGTTCGTCAACCTCTATCTGGGCAGCCAGAACATCCGCAATCTGGACGGGCTGGATACGCCGGTGGCCGAGGGCGATGTGCTCTCCATCGTACCGGCTGTGGCCGGGGGCAGCTTCCGCGAGCGGCGCCTGGCCGAACTGCGCGCCAGCATCCCCGAGGTCTCCCCGCTGGAGGCCCTGAGCCTGCAGGGCGCGGGCGCGGTGTTGGTGGACGTGCGCGAACAGGACGAGATCGCCCAGGGCAGCCCGGAAGGTGCGCTGCGGCTGGGGCGCGGCTTCCTGGAGCTGCGCATCGAGCAGGAGGTGGCCGATCCCGAGCGTACCCTGCTGGTGATGTGCGGCGGCGGCACCCGCTCCCTGTTCGCGGCCGAGGATCTCAAGCGCCTGGGCTACCGCGACGTGCGCTCGGTGGCCGGCGGCTTCACCCGCTGGAAGAACGAGGGGCTGCCCTTCGAGATTCCGCGCCTGCTGGATGCCGCGGCCCGGGAGCGCTACGCTCGCCATCTGCTGATGCCCGAGGTAGGCGAGCGCGGCCAGTTGCGGTTGCTGGACAGCAAGGTGCTGCTGATCGGCGCCGGCGGCCTGGGCTCGCCCGCTGCGCTGTACCTGGCCGCCGCCGGGGTTGGCACTCTGGGGCTGGTGGACCACGACGTGGTCGATCGCAGCAACTTGCAGCGCCAGATCCTGCATGCCGACGAGCGGGTCGGGATGCCCAAGGTGGAGTCGGCGCGCCAGGCTATCCTGGCCCTCAACCCCTCGGTCAAGGTGGTGTTGCACCCGGTACACCTGGAGAGCGGCAACGTCGAGGAGATTCTGGCCGGCTACGACGTGGTGGTGGACGGCTCCGACAACTTCCCGACCCGCTATCTGCTCAACGACGCTTGCGTGCGGCTCGGCATCCCCAACGTGCACGGCTCGGTATACCGCTTCGAGGGGCAGGTGACGGTGTTCTGGCCGGGCTACGGTGGCCGCCGCGGTCCCTGCTACCGCTGCCTCTACCCGGAGCCGCCGCCGCCCGAACTGGCGCCGTCCTGCGCCGAGGCCGGGGTGCTGGGGGTGCTGCCCGGAGTCATCGGTCTGCTGCAGGCGGTGGAGACGGTGAAGATCCTGCTCGGTCTGGGCGATCCGCTGGTCGGGCGGCTGCTCTGCTACGATGCTCTGCGCGCCGAGTTCCACGAGCTCAGGGCCGAGCCCGATCCGCACTGCCAGTATTGCGCCCCTGGCGCCGAATTTCCGGGGTACGTGGACTATGAACGCTTCTGCGCTGCGGCCTGAGGCCGCGGGATTGTTGGCCGCCATCGGCCGCACCCCGCTGGTAGAACTGGAGCTGGTCCGCGAAGTGGCGCCCGGTACGCGCCTGTTCGCCAAGCTGGAGAGCATCAACCCCGGCGGCTCCATCAAGGACCGCCCGGTGGCGCGCATGGTCCAGGAAGCGATCAAGGCCGGCCGTCTGGCCGGCGGGCAGCGCCTCCTGGACTCCTCCTCGGGCAATGCCGGCATCGCCTACGCCCAGCTCGGGGCGGCGCTCGGCATCCCGGTGACCATCGTGGTGCCCGGCAACGCCAGCCGCGAGCGCCTGGATCGCATCCGTGCCCACGGCGCCGAGCTGATCCTCACCGATCCCATCGAGGGCTATGACTTCGCCCTGCGCGAGGCCCGGCGCCTGGCCGACACTTATCCGGAGCGCTACTGGTACTGCGACCAGTACAGCAATCCCGATAACTGGCGTGCCCACTACCACGACACCGGGCGCGAGATCCTGGAGCAGCTGCGCGAGCTGACCGGCACCGCGCCCGACGCCTTCGTCGCCGGAGTCGGCACCGGCGGTACCGTCACCGGGGTGGGGCGGCGGCTGCGCGAGGCCAACCCGGATGTGCACGTCGCCATCGTCGTGCCGGAAATCTTCCCCGGCATCGAGGGGCTGAAACCACTCGGCCATCCCGGCGACATCGTCCCCGCCATCCTCGACGAGTCGCTCATCGACAGCCGTATCCCGGTGACCATCGACCAGGCCCTGGCCATGTGCCACCGCCTGGCGCGCTGCGGCCTGTTCGTCGGCCCATCCTCCGGCGCCTATGTGCACGCCGCCCTGCAACTGGCCGACGGCGGGCGCTTTCGCACTCTGGTGACCATCCTCAACGATACCGGCGAGCGTTATGGATCGACGGGGATGTGGGAGCATCCCCGCAACCTCCGGAACTCCCCCGGACTCACCCCATAACGCCGCCGGAAACACTGGCCGAAGTGGCTCTGGCTGGAAAAGCCGCAGCGCAGGGCGATCTCCGCCAGCGCCAGCCGGCCATCGCTGAGCAATCGCCGCGCCCGTCCCAGCCGCTGCTCCAGCACGTAGTCGTGGGGTGATGAGCCCAACGAAACTCGGAACATGCGGGCGAAGTGGTACTCGCTCAGGCCTGCCACCGTCGCCAGTTCGCCCAGGGTGAGAGGCGCGTCGAGATGGGCATCGATATAGTCCAGCACCCGCCGCCGCACCGCCGGCGCCAGCCCGCCGCGGATCGCCAGTCCGGCACGGCGCTGACTATGGGCCTTGAGCAGGTGGATGAGCAGCAGGTTGGCGGCATCGCCCAGCGCCAGGCGGTCGGCGCGCTCGCTCCAGTCCAGGGGCAGGATGAACTGGCGGCAGAGCTGCTCGATGTAGCCGTCGTCGACATAGGTTCGCTGCTGCAGCTCGATCAGCCGCGGCTCCACGTCCAGCGTCTCCAGCGCCAGCCGGGCATAACGGTCGGGGCTGAAATACAGATGCAGGAAGCTGAGTTCGCCGTCGATCACCCAGTCCGAGGGTTGCCCGGCCGGCATGGTGCAGACCTTGCCAGGGGCGCCGTGCCGCTCGGGAACGTCGCGGCGATAGGTGCCGTAACCACCGGCCAGATAGACGCTCAGGGTGTGGTGTCTCGGTTCGGGGTAGGCGATGCGATCGTCGATGTTGTGCCAGACCGCCAGGCCCAGGTCGTCCTCGGCCAGGCCGCATTGCAGGAGACGGGTATGAGGCGAGCGGCGCAGGGTGTCGAACACCTGGCTGCGTTCGCTCAATAACCCGTTGACATCTTTCGCATCCATCTCCGCTGCCCTCGCTCGGGCCTCCATGCTACGTCGGCGCTGCATTGCCGCCCAGCCTGCCAGTGTAGAAAAGCGCAGGATGTCGACAAAGCCGCACGTTTTTGACAGACCTCCGCTCACCGATCCGCACATGCTGTGCGCTATGCAGCAAGCGCAAGGAGGAAAGGTCATGGTTCACGGGCTATACGCCTCGGTGGTGCTGATCTGGGGGCTGACCTGGATCGCCATCAAGCTCCAGCTGGGCCTGGTGCCGGCGCCGGTGTCCATCGCCTATCGCTTCGCCATTGCCGCTGTGGTGTTATTCGCCTGGCTGCTGGCGACTGGCCGGCTGCAGCGGCTACAGGCGGCCGATCACGGCTTCTGCCTGCTGCAGGGGCTGTGCCTGTTCTGCCTCAACTTCCTCTGTTTCTACAACGCCACCGCCTATATTCCTAGCGGCGTGGTGGCGGTGGTGTTCTCCACCGCTACCTTGTGGAATGCGTTCAACGGCCGGCTGTTCCTGGGCACGGCCATCACGGCACGGGTGTTGGGCGGGGCGGGGCTGGGTCTGCTCGGTATCGGCGCGCTGTTCTGGCCCGAACTCAGGGGGCAGGGCGCCGGCGCGGACACGCTCTACGGCCTGGCCCTGGCCCTGGCCGGCACCTACAACTTCTCGCTCGGCAACATGATCTCGGCGCATCAGCAGCGGCGCGGGCTGCGGCCGCTCACCAGCAACGCCTGGGGCATGCTCTACGGGACTGGGCTGTTGCTTCTCTATGTCCTGGCCGCGGGTATCCCGTTGCGCTTCGATCCCGCGCCCGGCTATGTCCTGGCGCTGCTCTACCTGGCCATTCCCGGCTCGGTGATCGGCTTCACCGCCTATCTCACCCTGGTGGGACGCATCGGTCCGGACAAGGCCGCTTATGCCACGGTGCTGTTTCCGGTAGTGGCGCTCAACGTCTCGGCTTGGGTGGAGGGCTATCAGTGGAGCCCGCTGGCGCTGGCCGGGCTGGCGGCGGTGCTGGCGGGCAACGTGCTGGTGTTCCGGCGACCGGCGACAGCGCGGGCCGACTCCTCCTCCAGTGTGCGGGAGAGGGTGGGAGTAAGGGCGTGAGTGGCGGTTCACGAGGGTAAACGACCGCTGTCGTCCTGCGCCAGCAGCTCCCGGCCGATGCCGGCCATGTACACCGAGCCGGTGATGGCCAGCAGTCCGTCCGCCGGCAGTGCGCCCAGCGCCTCACGCAACGCCTGATGCGGATCGTCGACGGTGTGCACGGGTACGCCCGGCAATAGCCGCCGCAGGGTCGCAGCCAGCATCGCTGCCGGCAGGGAACGACCCGGATCGGCCTGGGTGGCGGTGATGCGGGCCAGCGGCGAGGGCAGGGCGGCGCACAGCGCTTCCAGCTCCTTGCCGGCGGTGACCGATAGCAGCAGGTGACACTCACCGGCGGGCAACTGCGCCAGGGTCTCGGCCAGGGCGCGCAGCGAGGCTACGGTGTGGGCGCCGTCGGCGATCACCCAGGGCGCGCGGCGCAGCATCTCGCAGCGCCCCGGCAGCCGCGCCTGCGCTAGGCCCTGTTCCACCGCCGCCCGCCACGCAGCGGGCGGCAGCAGATGGGCGACGCAGGCGGCGGCCAGGGCAGCGTTGTCAGCGAGATGGCGGCCGGGAATGGGGAATTCAGCGACGGCCTCGCACCCCGGCAAGGTGAGGGACAGGCGCTGGCCGCCCGCCATGGGCTCCACTGCCAGCCCGATCTCCCGGTCGAGCCGCCACAGCGGTGCCCCCAGCTCGGTGGTACGCCTCTCCACTACTGTCAACGCCTCGGCCGGCAATCGGCCCACCACCAGCGGCACGCCGGGCTTGATGATGCCGGCCTTCTCGGTGGCGATGGCCGCCAGGCTGTGGCCAAGCTTGTCGGTGTGTTCCAGCTCGATGCTGGTGATGCAGCACACCGCCGCTTCCACTACCGTGGTCGCGTCCAGCCGCCCGCCGATGCCAGTCTCCATCACCGCCCAGTCCACGTCAGCCTCGCGGAACAGCAGCAGGGCCGCGGCGGTGAGCACGTCGAAGAAGCCGGGGGCGAGCTCCGGTTGTGCGCGCTGCTGGGCCGCTACCTGTGGGCGCAGCCGCTCCAGTACGGCGACCAGTTGCGCCGGGGTGATCTCCGCCCCGTCCAGGCGGAAGCGCTCGGTCCAGCGCTGCAGATGGGGTGAGGTGAAGGTGCCGGTGCGCTGCCCGGCGGCGCGCAACAGGGTCTCCACCAACAGGGCAGTGGAGCCCTTGCCCTTGGAGCCGGCGATGTGCACCGCCGGCAGGCCGCGCTGCGGCGCGCCGACCCGCTCGAGCAGCGCCCGCACCGGGCGTTGGGCCAGGGCGGCACGGGCCGCGTAGGGAGTGGGGTCGGGACGGATCAGGCGCTCCAGGAAGGCGATAGCCTGATCCAGGGTGGCGATGGGGGTGGCGGCCGGCTGTCCCGGACCGATGGGGAGCATGGCGGCGAGCGCTGGCTCGGGTTCAGTCCAGGGGCTCGGGCAGGCCGCGCTGGCGGCAGGCGGCGGTGAGAGTGTTGCGCAGCAGGCAGGCGATGGTCATCGGCCCGACCCCGCCCGGCACCGGGGTGATGGCGCCGGCGATCTTCTCGGCCTCGTCGAAGTCCACGTCACCCACTAGCCGCGCCTTGCCGTACTCGCCCTCGATGCGGTTGATGCCGACGTCGATGACCACCGCGCCGGGCTTGATCCAGTCACCCTTGATCAGCCGCGGCTTGCCCACCGCCGCTACCAGGATGTCGGCCTGGCGGCAGATCTCGGCTAGGTTGCGGGTGCGCGAGTGGGCGATGGTGACGGTGCAGTTCTCGGCCAGCAGCAGGGTGGCCATGGGCTTGCCGACGATGTTGGAGCGCCCCACCACCACGGCGTGCTGGCCAGACAGATCGCCCAGGCGGTCTTTCAGGAGCAACAGGCAGCCGAGCGGGGTGCAGGGTACCATGGCCTTGGCGCCGACGGTGAGCAGGCCGACGTTGATCGGATGAAAGCCGTCCACGTCCTTGGCCGGATCGATGGCCTTGAGGACGGCGTCGGCATCGATCTGCTTGGGCAGCGGCAGCTGCACCAGGATGCCGTTGACGGCAGGGTCGCGGTTGAGGCGATCGATCAGGGTCAGCAGCGTGTCCTGGCGGGTGGAGGCCGGCAGGCGGTGCTCGAAGGAGGCCATGCCCACTTCCTTGGCCTGCTGAGCCTTGTTGCGCACGTACACTTGGCTGGCCGGGTCCTCGCCCACCAGCACCACCGCCAGGTCGGGCGTGAAGCCGTGGGCCTCGCGCAGGGCGCTCACGCTCTGAGCGATGGTGTTGCGCAGATTGGCGGCAAACTGCTTGCCATCGATGATGTCGGCCATGCTGTCCTCGCTGTCTGGAAGTGAGCGCGGCGGGCCCGCCGCCGCGCGCGCAATACTAACGGCACCGCGGTGTTAGCGGAACACTACGGTACGCTGGCCGTTGAGGAAGACGCGGTGCTCGATGTGGTATTTCACCGCCCGGGACAGTGCCAGCTTCTCGCAGTCGCGGCCGGCCACCACCAGGTGCTCGGGGTGATAGGTGTGATCCACCCGCTCCACCACCTGCTCGATGATCGGCCCCTCGTCCAGGTCGGCGGTGACGTAGTGGGCGGTAGCGCCGATCAGCTTCACGCCGCGGTCGTAGGCCTGGTGGTAGGGCTTGGCGCCCTTGAAGCCGGGCAAGAAGGAGTGGTGGATGTTGATGGCGCGGCCGGACAGCTCGCCGCACAGCTCGTCGGAGAGGATCTGCATGTAGCGGGCCAGCACCACCAGGTCGCTCCCGGTCTCCTCGACGATCTGCAGGAGTTTCTGCTCCTGCTCGCGCTTGTTCTGCGGAGTGACTGGCAGGTGGATGTAGGGGATGCCGTGATGGCGGGCGATGGGTTCCAGGTCCATGTGGTTGGAGACGATGGCCGGGATCTCCATCTTCAACTCGCCGGTGCGCTGCCGGTAGAGCAGGTCGAGCAGGCAGTGGTCGAACTTGGAGACCATGATCAGCACCCGCGGGTGGTAGGTGGTGTCATGGATGGCCCACTGCATGTCCCAGCGGTGGCCGACGCTGCTGCGGAACTCCTCGCGCATGCGCTCCACGGCCGGCGTGGCGTTGGGGTCGATGCGGTAGGCGATGCGCACGAAGAAACGCCCGCTGATAGTGTCATCGAACTGCGCCATGTCGGTGATGTAGCAGCGGCGCTCGGCAAGGAAGCCGGAGATGGCCGCCACCTGGCCCATGTCGGCGACGCAACTGGCGGTCAGGATGTAGAGATTCTTGCCCTCAACGGTGATGCTCATCGGTGGTGTCCCCAACGAAATGACGGAATACAGGAACGGAAAGCCTACCCTCGACCGCCGGCTTGCGCGAACCCGAAATCCTGGCCGGCGGCCTGGAAAATCTCTGATGCGGCGGAAGTTGGACCCCGCTGCGAGCGTTTTCTAGAGTAGCCAAGGAGCTTGCCCTCGCTTATCCCTTGGCGACAGCGTTTGTCCGTATCGCGACGATTGATGCAAAGTGAAAGAGCGCACCGGACTTGTCTCTGAGCGGCCTTTGATAGGTGTCGCTTTTCCGATAGCCCGTGTCGCCGCAACGCTAGCAGCCACGGGGGGCGAAACCTAACCTGTAGCCCGCATCGCCCAGTCGAGGCGTATCCGAATCGAACGCAAGGGGTTAAGCAGCGATGGCTGACAACGACGATTACGAAGAACTGGATCTGCGCAGCCTGTCCGACGACGAGCTGGTCGAGCAGATGCACGATGATCTCTACAACGGGCTGAAAGAAGAGATCGAAGAGGGCACCCGCATCCTACTGGAGCGTGGTTGGGATGCCAGTCGGGTGCTCAACGAGGCTCTGGTCGAGGGTATGCGCATCGTCGGCGTCGACTTCCGCGACGGCATCCTGTTCGTGCCCGAGGTGCTGATGGCGGCCAACGCCATGAAGGCCGGCATGGCCATCCTGCGTCCGCTGCTGGCCGAGACCGGCGCCGAGACCATCGGCAAGATGGTAATCGGCACGGTCAAGGGCGACATCCACGACATCGGCAAGAACCTGGTCGCCATGATGATGGAGGGCGCCGGCTTCGAGGTCATCGACATCGGCATCAACAATCCGGTGGAGAATTACCTGGAGGCCCTGGAGAAGCACAAGCCCGACATCCTCGGCATGTCCGCCCTGCTCACCACGACCATGCCCTACATGAAAGTGGTGATCGACACGCTCAAGGAAAAGGGCATCCGCGATGACTACATCGTGCTGGTAGGCGGTGCGCCGCTGAACGAGGCCTTCGGCAAGGCCGTGGGCGCCGATGCTTACTGCCGCGACGCCGCCGTGGCGGTGGAGACGGCCAAGGAGCTGATCGCCAAGCGGCGCGCTGCGGTCCGCGCCTGAGCCAGGAGACGGCCATGGCCCGCGATCCCGACCTCCTGGTGATCGCCTGCGGAGCGATCGCCCACGAGCTGATGGCGGTGATCCGGGCCAACCGCTGGCAGGACGTGAAGGTGCAATGCCTGCCGGCCGAGCTGCATAATCGCCCCGAGCGCATCCCGGAGGCGGTGCGGGCCAAGATCCGGGCGGCCCGCGAGTGCTTCCAGCGAATCTTCGTGGCGTATGCGGACTGCGGCACCGGCGGGCTGCTCGATGCGGTGCTGGCCGAAGAGGGCGTGGAGCGGCTGCCTGGAGCCCACTGCTACGAGTTTTTCGCCGGCAGTCGGCGCTTCGCGGCGTTGGCCGAGGCAGAGCCCGGCAGCTTCTACCTGACCGATTTCCTGGTGCGCCACTTCGAGCGCTTGGTGATCCACGGACTGGGCCTGGAGCGCCACCCGGAGCTAATGCCGATGTACTTCGGCCACTACCGCAGGCTGGTCTATCTCGCCCAGCGCCACGATCCGTATCTGCAGGAACAGGCCCACCGGGCGGCCGAACGCCTGGGCCTGGAATACGAGTACCACTACACCGGCTATGGCGAGCTCGAGCCCGCACTCAAAGCCGTGCACCAACCGTGAGGGACAAGCGATGGCGGCGAAGCTGATCACGGTCTACTGGCGCGACATTCCCGCCCAGGTGATCGTCAAGAAGGGGCGCGATAGCGCCAAGGTGCAGCTCTCCGACCGTTTCCAGGTGGCCATCGACCGCGCCGCCATGCGTGCCGGCAAGGGCAGCTCCGATGCCTACCTGGAGGACTGGAAGCGGCTGTCCCGCGATTGCGGCGACGACCTGGAAGCAGAAGCCGCCGCCGAGGCCGCGCGCCTGGAGGCGGCTTACGACGACGCACGCCTGGAGCGCATCGTCCGCGGCAAGGGCCTGGATCCGGACCTACCGGTTCCTGGCCCAGACAGTGACGCCTGAGCACGCTGCCGGATCACGAGGGTTCATCAGAGCCCCCCTGGAGAGTCAAGAACATGTATTCGGTGCGACTGTGGTCGGTGCGCCACGCCGGCCTGCTGGAAAAAGTCTACGACGCCTTCGAGCGTGGCCTGGTGGCGCTCGACCCGCTGTGGCGCAAGCTCGGCTACGAGCGGCTGGAGAAGCCGGTGGCCGCCCTCGAGCGCAACCTCAAGGGCTTTATGTTCGACTGCCAGATGTGCGGGCAGTGCGCGCTCAGCGCCACCGGCATGTCCTGTCCCATGAACTGCCCCAAGAACCTGCGCAACGGCCCCTGCGGCGGGGTGCGCGCCAACGGCCACTGCGAGGTCAAGCCGGAGATGAAGTGCGTCTGGGTGCAGGCCTGGGAGGGTAGCCAGCGCATGAAGAAGGGCGTGGCCATCCAGATCGTGCAGAAGCCGGTGGACCATCGTCTCAAGGGCAGCTCGTCCTGGCTGCGCGTGGCGCGGCAGAAGGCCGACGAGAAGCGCGCCCACAAGGTGGCCTGAGGAGAGCGCAAGCGATGTATTTCGAAGACGAACCGGTACCGGGCTATCCCCTGCCCATCCTGCCTGGCCACACTTCGCCGGGCCGCCTGGAGCGCATCCTGCGCGCCGGCAAGTTTGCCGTCACCGCCGAGCTGGCGCCGCCCGATTCCGCCGACCCTGAGGAGGTCTACAAGCGCGCCCGCATCTTCGACGGCTACGTCGATGCCATCAATGCCACCGACGGCTCCGGCGCCCACTGCCACATGTCCTCGGTGGCGGTGTGCGCGCTGCTGACTCGCGCCGGCTACGCGCCGGTGATGCAGATCTCCTGCCGCGACCGCAACCGCATCGCCATCCAGGGTGAGATCCTCGGCGGCGCCGCCATGGGGGTGTGCAACATCCTCTGCCTGACCGGCGATGGCGTGCAGTGCGGCGACCATCCTCAGGCCAAGCCGGTGTTCGATCTGGATTCCATGTCGCTTTTGGAGATCGCCCGCACCATGCGCGACGAAAGCCATTTCCAGAGCGGCCGCAAGATCGACTATCCGCCCAAGGTATTCCTGGGCGCGGCCGAGAACCCCTTCGCCCCGCCCTACGATTGGCGCCCGCTGCGTCTGGCCAAGAAGGTGGCGGCCGGCGCCCAGTTCATCCAGACCCAGTACTGCTACGACGTGCCGCTGCTGGAGCGCTTCATGGCGCGGGTGCGCGATCTGGGGCTGGACGAGAAGGTGTTCATCATCGTCGGTGTCGGCCCGCTCTCTGGCGCCAAGACCGCCGAGTGGATGCGTACGCACGTACCCGGGGTGCACATTCCCGATCCCGTCATCGAACGTCTGCGCAAGGCCGAGAAGCCCAAGCTGGAGGGCAAGAAGCTCTGCATCGAGCTGATCCAGCAAATCCGCGAAATCAAGGGCGTGGCCGGGGTGCACGTCATGGCCTACCGTCAGGAAGAGACCGTGGCCGAAATCATCGACCGTTCCGGGGTGCTGGAGGGCCGCGTGCCCTGGTATCCGGGGCGTGACAAAGAAATCGCAGCAATGAGGGCAGTGTAATGACCGATACCATCGTCGCCAGCGCCACCAAGGAGGTGGTGATCGGCTTCAACCGGCCGTTCGTCATCATCGGCGAGCGCATCAACCCCACTGGGCGCAAGATCCTGGCCGAGGAGATGGCCGCCGGCAATTTCGACCGGGTGCGGGCCGATGCCATCGCCCAGGTCGAGGCCGGAGCGCAGATGCTGGACGTCAACGCCGGCATCCCGCTGGCCGACGAGCCGGCGATCCTGGCCCAGACCGTGCAGTTGGTGCAGTCCATCACCGACGTGCCGCTGGCCATCGACTCCTCCATCGTCGCCGCTCTGGAGGCCGGCCTGGCCGTGTACAAGGGCCGCGCCCTGGTCAACTCGGTGACCGGCGAGGAAGAGCGCCTGGAAGCGGTTCTGCCCTTGGTGAAGAAATACGACGCCGCGGTGGTGGCCATCTCCAACGACGAGACCGGCATCTCCGAGGATCCCAACGTGCGCTTCGCCGTGGCCAAGAAGATCGTCGAGCGCGCCATGGACTACGGCATCAAGCCCTGCGACGTGGTGGTCGACCCGCTGGTCATGCCCATCGGCGCCGTGCCCCAGGCCGGCCGCCAGGTGTTCGACCTGGTCTACCGGCTGCGTACCGAGCTCAAGGTCAATACCACCTGCGGCGCCTCCAACATCAGCTTCGGCCTGCCCAACCGCAACGGCATCAACGCCGCCTTCATGGCCATGGCCATGGGCGCCGGCATGACCTCGGCCATCACCAACCCGCTGCACGAGGAGATCATGACCGCCATCATGGGCGCCGACGTGCTGTTGGCCCAGGACCAGGATTGCCTGCGCTGGATTCGCAAGTACCGCCAGCCGCCGGCCGGTGGCGCCAGTGCCGAGGGCGAGGGCCGCGGCCGGCGCGTCAGCCGTCGGCGTCCGGCGGCGGGGTGAGCATATTCCACCCCGACAGCCCCCACGCAAGCTCTCCCCCGCGAGCGGGGGAGGGGAGCGAAGATCGAGCCCTCCCTGTAGCAGGGAGGGTATCGCGTTTCTGGGGGCTGGAAAAACCCTGACAGTGCTGAGGGAATCTCACCCTTGACTCCTCTCCCGCAAGCGGGCGAGGAGGGATCCGTCAACCAACGCGAGCGAACATCATGGCAGGACAGGACGCTCTGGTAGTCTTCACTCCCTCCGGCCGGCGCGGCCGCTTCCCCATCGGCACCCCGGTGCTGCAGGCGGCGCGCGCCCTGGGTGTGGACATCGATTCGGTGTGCGGCGGGCGCGGCATCTGTGGGCGCTGCCAGGTGCTGCTGTCCGAGGGCGAGTTTGCCAAGCACGGCGTGACCTCCAAGGCCGAGCATCTGAGCGCGTTCTCCGAGGTGGAGGCGCGCTACCGGACCGAGCGCGGCCTGGCCGAGGGCCGCCGCCTATCCTGCTCCACCCAGATCCTGGGCGATGTGGTCATCGACGTGCCGCCGGATTCCCAGGTGCACCGCCAGGTGGTGCGCAAGCGCGCCGAGGTACGCTCCATCGCCCTCGATCCGGTGGTGCGGCTGTACTACGTGGAGGTGCAGGAGCCGGACATGCACGATCCCTCCGGCGACCTGCGCCGGCTCAAGGAGGCGCTGGAGTTCGAGTGGCGGCTATCCGACCTCGACTGTGACGTGCGCGTGCTGCAGCAACTGCAGCAGGCGCTGCGCCAGGGCCATTGGGCGGTGACCGTGGCGGTGCACGACGGTCGCCAGATCATCGCCGTCTGGCCCGGTTTCCACGACAAGGCCTACGGCATGGCGGTGGACGTCGGCTCGACCACCATCGCCGCGCATCTCTGCGATCTCGGCTCGGGCCAGGTGGTGGCCTCCAGCGGCATCATGAACCCGCAAATCCGCTTCGGCGAGGATCTGATGAGCCGGGTCTCCTACGTCATGATGAACCCGGGCGGTGAGCTGGAGATGACCAAGGCGGTGCGCGAGGCCATCAATATCCTGGCCGAGGAGGTGGCCAAGGAAGCGGGTATCACCACTCGCGATATCCTCGAGCTGACCTTTGTCGCCAACCCTATCATGCATCACCTGCTGCTCGGCATCAGCCCGGTGGAGCTGGGCGGTGCGCCGTTCGCGCTGGCCACCGACGAGGCCATCACCCTGTGGGCCACCGAGCTGGATCTGCGCGTCAATCCCAACGCCCGCATCTATGTGCTGCCCTGCATTGCCGGCCACGTCGGCGCCGATACCGCCGGTGTGATCCTCTCCGAGGGGCCGCATTACACCGACGAGATGACCCTGCTGGTGGACGTCGGGACCAACGCCGAGATCGTGCTCGGCAATCGCCATCGCCTGCTGGCCTGCTCCAGCCCCACCGGCCCGGCCTTCGAGGGGGCGCAGATCTCCTGCGGCCAGCGCGCCGCGCCGGGGGCCATCGAGCGTGTGCGCATCGACCCGCAGACCTTGGAGCCGCGCTTCAAGGTGATCGGCTGCGAGCTGTGGTCCGACGATCCCGGTTTCCATGATGCGGTGCGCAGCGTCGGGGTCACCGGCATCTGCGGCTCGGCCATCATCGAGGTGATGGCGGAGATGTACCTGGCCGGCATCATCAACCAGGACGGGGTCATCGACGGCAGCCTGGCCGAGCGCAACCCGCGTATCCACCCCGACGGCCGCACCTTCGCCTATACCCTGTGGGCCGGCGAGGTGCCGGTGCGCATCATCCAAAACGACGTGCGCGCCATCCAGCTGGCCAAGGCCGCTCTCTACGCTGGCATCAAGCTGCTCATGGATCGCATGGGCGTGGACCATGTCGATCAGATCCGCCTGGCCGGCGCCTTCGGCAGCCACATCGACGTCAAGTACGCCATGGTGCTGGGACTGATCCCCGACTGCGACCTGGCCAAGGTCAGTTCCGCCGGCAACGCCGCCGGTACCGGTGCCCGCATCGCCCTGCTCGACCGCAAGGCGCGGCGCGAGATCGAGGACGTGGTGCGCCGGGTGGAAAAAGTGGAGACCGCCATCGAGCCCAAGTTCCAGGAGCACTTCGTGGAGGCCATGGCCATCCCCCACAAGACCGCTACCTATGTGCATCTGACCAAGGCGGTGACCCTGCCCGAGCCCAAAGTGGTGGCCACAGCCGACGAGGGCGCCGGGCGCCGCGGCGCCCGGCGCCGGGTGGCGGGGCGCGGGACCGGCTGAGGCCGGCTCAGGCGCCGTTGCCCGATAGCGTCGTGGTGCTACGGGCGGAGTGTTCGCCGTAGGGCGTTGATCTACTGATCTATTGATTTATTAGGCGGTGCGCGCGCGTGGCGCCGCGGCAGGGGCTTCCGCGCGCCGCAAACGCCGCTCGTCGCGCGGCGGGATGCCGAAGAAGTCGCGGTAGCACTTGCTGAAGTGCGGCGCCGAGACGAAGCCGCAGGCAAAGGCCACGTCGACGATGGACATGGTGGTCTGTAGCAGCAACTGCCGCGCCCGCGCCAGCCTGAGCTCCAGGTAGTAGCGGGTGGGTACGCAATTGAGGTATTTCTGGAACAAGCGCTCCAGCTGCCGCCGGGAGAGGCCGACGTGCCGGGCCAGCTCATCCGGGCTCATCGGCTCCTCCAGGTTGGCCTCCATCAGCGATACTGCCTCGATCAGCTTGGGCTGGCTGGTGCCCAGCCGCAGCCTGAGCGGTACCCGCTGCCGGTCGTGGCGGTCGCGAATGCGCTCACAGATGAACTCCTCGGAGATGGCGGCGGCGAGATCCGCACCCTGCTGGCGGCCGATCAGGTGCAGCATCATGTCCAGAGGCGCGGTACCGCCGGAGCAGGTGTAGCGGTCGCGATCGATCTCGAACAGCTCGGAGGAGATGATCAGCCCCGGGAACTCCTCGCGCAGGCTGGCCATGTTCTCCCAGTGGATGGTGCAGCGGTAACCGTTGAGGAGTTCTGCCTTGGCCAGCAGGTAGCTGCCGGTGCACAGAGCGCCCAAGGGGATCTTGCGGTTGGCCAGCTTGCGCAACTGGAACAGCAGATTCTTGTCGGCGGCCTGGTTGATGTCCATGCCGCCGCAGACCATCACCAGCGACCAGTCACCGCTATCGCTGAGCGCGCCGTCGGGGATGATGGACATGCCGTTGCTGGCCGGCACCGGCTGGCCGTCCAGGGTCAGCACGCTCCAGCGGTACAGAGTCTGGCCGGTCAGCTGGTTGGCCATGCGCAGCGGCTCCACCGCCGAGGTGAAGGCAATCATGGAAAACCGCGGTACCAGCAGAAAAGCGATGTTGTGGATCGGAGCGTTGACGTTGGGCTTGTCGAGCATGGGCGTAAGACGTGGCCAGCGGCGCGGCGTGGATCTGAAGACCGGCGGGTGAGGGCGCCGACACCTTTCGAGCGCATCATAAACCCGGTGCGGCTATTTGCCCACGGGGAGCGGGTGGCTCCCCGTGACGGCTGGAGGCGCTATTTGACGATCAGGGTGCTGATCCCGGCAAGGTTGCTGACCTTGCGGGAGACACTGCCGAGCAACATGCTCTTCACCTCGCCCAGGCCGCGGGTGCCGAGCACGATCAGTTCGACTTGGTTCTCCTCGGCGGTACGGATGATGGTGCTGGCCGGATCGCCCTCGCCCATGAGGGTATGGATCTCCCGGGCACCGGCGGTCTGGGCACGGGTCCTGGCCTCGTCCAGGATCTTGTTGGCGACGAAGCGCAACACGTCGGCACGGGGACCGAAGATGCGCTCCACCTCCGCCATCTTGCGCAGTTCCGGCGGCAGATCCATGTCGCGGATCACGTGCAGGATATACAGCGGCGTCTGGTAGCGACCGGCCAGGTCGGCGGCCATCTCGACGGCCCGGTTGGACGCCGGCGAAGCATCGGTGGCGACCAGGATGTTCTTCAGCATGACGGTATCTCCCTGTTGGCACTGTTACATTCAAGCACGCCAGGGCTCAGGTTTCCTTGATTCCACGCAAGCGGGCGTTGCGCCGGCGCAGCAACTCCATGGTGACTAGCAGCAGCACCGAGATCACGATCAGGATGGTCGCCACCGCCAGGATGGTGGGGCTGATGTTCTCGCGGATGCCGCCCCACATCTGCACGGTGACGGTGCGCTGCTCAGCGCCGGCCAGGAACAGCACCAGCACCACTTCATCGAAGGAGGTGATGAAGGCGAACAGGGCGCCGGAGATCACCCCAGGCGCGATCAACGGCATGATCACCTGGAAGAAGGTGCGCAGCCCGCTGGCGCCGAGGCTGGCGGCGGCGCGGATCAGGTTGCGGTCGAAGCCCACCAGGGTGGCGGTGACGGTGATCACCACGAAGGGGGTGCCGAGCGCGGTGTGGGCCAGGATGATGCCAAGGAAGGTCTGGGTCAGGCCGAAGCGGGCATAGAAGAAGTACATGCCGGCGGCGGCGATGATCACCGGAGCGATCATGGGCGAGATCAACAGGCCCATGATGACGTTCTTGTACGGCATCTCGCGCCGTGCCAGCCCCAGCGCCGCCGTGGTGCCGAGCACCGTCGACAGGAGCGTGGCGGAGGTGGCGATGATGAAGCTGTTCTTGAACGAGCCGATCCACGCCGGGTTGTTGAAGAACTCCCGATACCAGCGCAGCGAATAGCCGTCCGGATCCAGGGTCAGCATCTCGGGCGAGAAGGTGAAATAGGGTTGGGCGTTGAACGACAGCGGGATGATCACCAAGATCGGTGCGATCAGGAACAGGAAGATCAGCGCGCACAGCACCCGATAGCCATAGTACCAGGCGCGCTCCAGCGGACTTGCGTAAGTGGGCAGGGCCATGGTCGCTTACCCCAGTTTCATGTTGTCGACGCCGACCAGGCGGTTGTACAGCAGGTACAACAGCAGCACGGCGATGAGCAGGATGGTGCCGATGGCGGCGGCCAGACCCCAGTTCAGGGACTCCTGCATGTGGAAGGCGATGCGGTTACTGATCAGCTGCCCGGAGGCACCGCCTACCAGGGCCGGGGTGATGAAGTAGCCGATGGCAAGGATGAACACCAGCACGCCGCCGGCACCGATGCCGGGCAGGGTCTGCGGCACATAGACCTTCCAGAATGCCAGCCAGGGATTGGCGCCGAGCGAGCGGGCGGCGCGCACGTAGTTGACCGGGATGCCCTTCATCACGCTATACAGCGGCAGGATCATGAACGGCAGCAGGATATGGGTCATGGCGATGATGGTGCCGGTCTGGTTAAAGATCAGCGACAGACGGTTGTCGTCGCTGATGATCCCCAGCGCCACCAGTAGGCTGTTGAGCACGCCCTGGTTCTGCAGCATGACGATCCACGAGGTGGTGCGCACCAGTAGCGAAGTCCAGAACGGCAGCAGCACCAGAATCATCAGCAGGTTGGACTTGCGCGCCGGCAGCGTCGCCAGCAGGTAGGCGATCGGATAGCCGAGCAGGATGGTCAGCCCGGTGATGAGCAGGCTGAGGAAGAAGGTGCGGCCGAACAGCTTGAGGTGGATGCGCTCGTTCTCGGGCAGCGGGACGATGTTGCCGTCGGCATCGCGGGTCAGATCGACCGCCGCCAGCAGGTAGGAATCGGTGTAGGGACGGCCTTCGCGCTTGATCAGGCGCCACACGGTGAGGTCGCCCCACAGCTTGTCCACGGCCAGCATGGCTTCCTTGTAAGGGCCCTGTTCGATCTTCTCGGCGCGGTTGGCGGACTTGCGGATCAGGCTGATCATGCCCGGCCGCTCGTAGTTGAGGCGATTGCCGACCTTGCCGATGTCGCGCGTCTGCTGGCCCTTCTTGAGGTCGGTCACCAGGGCGGCGAAGACCTCCTCCGGCGGCACCTCCTGGCCGTCCCAGCGGGCCAGGGCTTGGACCGTGTTGGGCATGATCTCCACGACCTGCGGGTTTTGGACGCTGCGCAGCAGCATGTCGCCGATCGGGAGGACAAAGGTGATCAGGATGAACGCCAGCAGTGGCGCCACCAGCAGAAAGGCCTTGAACTTGTTGCGGCGCAGGGCGCGCTGCAAGCTGACCTTGAGCGGGGTGCCGTCCGCCGTGGTCATCACGGTGGGGAGAGTGGTGGGGCTGGTTATCGCCATGGCAGTAATCTCGATGCCAGCTCGAAACCTGGCGTATGGAAGGCGGCGGAGCAGGCAGCTGCCCGCTCCGCCGCCAGGGTCACGACCTTACTGGGCCAGCCAGGCGCTGAAGCGCTGGTTGATGGAGTCGTAGTTCTCGGCCCACCACTTGGCATCTTTGACGATGGCAGTCTTCATGTTGTCCGGGTTGGTGGGCATGTGCGGCTTCATGTCCACCCCGGTTTCGGCGTGCTTGGAAACCAGCGGCGCCGAGGACTTGCGGGCCGGACCGTAGGAGATGTACTTGGCCTGGTCGGCCAGGTGCTGGGTGTCGGTGGTCATGCGCAGGTATTCGTAGATCGCCTCGAGATTCTTGGTGCCCTTGGGGATCACCCAGCCGTCCAGCTCCAGCAACTGGCCATCCCAGATGATGACGAAGGGCTGCTTCTCCTTGACCTGGGCGTCGAAGATACGGCCGTTGTAGGCGGTGGCGATGGCCACTTCCTTGTCGGCCAGCAGCTGCGGCGGCTGCGCCCCCTTCTCCCACCACACCACCTGCTTCTTGATGGTATCGAGCTTCTTGAAGGCGCGGTCGAGACCCTCGGGCGTGGCCAGCACCTTGTAGACCTCGGTATAGGGCACTCCATCAGCCACCAGGGCCCACTCCAGGTTGCCGTAGGGGGTCTTCTCCAGGCCGCGCTTGCCCGGGAAGTTCTTCAGGTCGAAGACGTCCTTGATGGTCTTGGGCGTCTTGCCCTCCGGGAACATGGTTTTGTTATAGGCGAACAGCGTGGCGTAGACGATGGTCGGGATATAGCAGTTGGTGAGGCCGCTAATCCAGTCCTTGCTGGGCGGCGTGCCGTCCGGGGCCGGGGCCAGGATCTTGTCCGGGTCGAACTCCTCCAGCAGACCCTCCTCGCACATCTTGAGGGCGGGGGCCTCCAGCACGTCCACCAGGTCCCAGGTGACCTTGCCGGACTCCACCTGTGCCTTGAGACCGGCGGGACCAGAGCCGCCCGGGTCCTCGGTGATGATCTTGATGCCGGTCTTGGCGGTGAAGGGCTCGTGGTAGGCCTTGACCTGGCTGTAGGTGTAGGCGCCACCCCAGGAAGCGATGGTCAGGGACTCCGGCTTGCTCGCCGCATAGGCGACGGCGCCGCCCACGGCGACGGTGGCGGCCAGGAGTGTGACGGAGGGCATTTTCTTCATGGCTTGTACTCCTCTCGATGGGTAAGGGCTGGCAGTGCCAGCGGGGGCTCCCGTTGACCCGGGATTGTGGTTGTTGATCGCGGCGCGCCGCTCAGGCATCCAGTGCCCGGCAGTCGTCCACTTGCCAGCCGATGCGCACCCGGTGACCGGGAGCGGGCGGCTGCTGCTGCGCGGAATTGGGTACCTTGATGATGAAGTCGTCATGACCGCATACGGCCACACGGGTACGGATGTGGTCGCCCAGGTAGATCAGTTCGCGCACTTCGGCATCGAATTCGTTGGGATGGCTGCCGGGGGCGGGATTGAGGGTGACGCGCTCGGGACGCAGCGACAGGGTGCTGCGGCTGCCCACGCCGTCGACGTTGATCTTCAGCGCCCGGACCACCTCGCCGCTGTCCACCTGGACGGTGCAGTGGCTGCCGTTGACCTCGCGCACCGTACCGGTGAGTCGGTTGTTCTCGCCGATGAACTGGGCGACGAAGGCGTTGACGGGACGCTCGTAGAGGTCGGCAGGGGTGGCCAGCTGCTGGATCACGCCGTCGTTGAACACGGCGATGCGATCCGACATGGTGAGCGCCTCGCTCTGGTCGTGGGTGACGTAGACCACGGTGATGCCGAGGCGGTCGTGGAGATGCTTGATCTCGTACTGCATCTGCTCGCGCAGCTGCTTGTCGAGCGCGCCCAGCGGCTCGTCCATCAACACCAGCTTGGGCTCGAACACCAGGGCGCGGGCCACTGCCACGCGCTGCTGCTGGCCGCCGGAGAGCTGCCCCGGGCGGCGTCCGCCGAGATGGCCCAGGGCCACCATATCGAGGGCCTTCTGCACCCGCTGTGTGATCTCGCTCTGCGGCACCCGGCGTACCTTGAGCGGGAAGGCCAGGTTCTCGGCGATGGTCATGTGCGGGAACAGGGCATAGTTCTGGAACACCATGCCGATGTTGCGCTTGTGAGGAGCGAGGTTGTTGATGGGCACGCCGTCCAGGTAGATCTCGCCGTGGGTGGCGGTCTCGAAGCCGGCCAACATCATCAGGCAGGTGGTCTTGCCGGAGCCGGAGGGGCCCAGCATGGTGAGGAACTCGCCTCGGGGGATGTCCAGGTTCAGATTCTTGACGACCAAGGTTTCGCCGTCGTAGCTCTTCTGAACCTCACGGAACCGTACATAGGCATTGCTCTGATCGGACATCGGCTATTGTGCCCCTCTCTCGTTGGTGATCGCTGTGTCGCTGACCACGTCGGTGTCGCAGCAGATCGTGCCGCGTGTCGACGGGCGCGCCCTGGACGAGTCCATGTCGGCTGCTGGCGCCATCGGTCTGGTGCCGATTTTCGCCGCTCGAGCGAGGCTACTGGCGCCTGGCTCTGCATTGTTTAAGTTTAGCCCCGCAGAACGATCCATAAGTTTATTCCTAGGGAAAGGCCTGCTGGCAACAGGGGTTCTCCGCGAAAAGCGACAGTTTTTTTTGAAAAACGACGTCGCTGCAAATTGTATCGATGATTGTCGCGATGCCTGGCTAGCTAGCATCGTCAGCGGATCGCCCGCGCCGGAGCATGTGCTGTGCCAGCGCCCAGGCCACGTGCTCGCGCACCAGCGGCGAGCGATGTTCGCGGCGCGCCTCCAGGGCGGCTAGCACGGCAGTGGAGTAAGAGGCGTTGCCCAGCGCCACGGCGATGTTGCGCAGCCAGCGCTCATGGCCGATACGACGGATCGGGCTGCCCTCGGTACGGCGCAGGAACTCGGCCTCGTCCCAGGCGAATAGCTCGACCAGGCGGGCGGCGTCCAGACCATGGCGGGGCAGGAAGTCGCTTTCCGGCGTCGGCGTGGCGAAGCGGTTCCAGGGGCAGACCAGCTGGCAGTCGTCGCAGCCGTAGATGCGATTGCCCATGAGCGGGCGCAGTTCCTCGGGTATGGCACCGTGCAGCTCGATGGTGAGATAGGAGATGCAGCGCCGCGCGTCCACCCGGTAGGGGGCGACGATGGCGCGGGTCGGGCAGACCTCGAGGCAGGCGCTGCAGCGCCCGCAGTGCTCGGCTACCGGCGCATCCGCGGGCAGCGCCAGATCGACGTAGATCTCGCCGAGGAAGAACCAGGAGCCGGCCTCGCGGGTGAGCAGGTTGCTGTGCTTGCCGATCCAGCCCAGACCGGCTTTGGCCGCCAGGGCTTTTTCCAGCACCGGGGCGCTGTCGCTGAATACCCGGTAGCCGAACGGCCCGATGGCCTGCTCGATGCGCGCCGCCAGTGTCTTGAGCCGCCCGCGCAGCACCTTGTGATAGTCGCGGCCCAGGGCGTAGCGGGAGACGTAGCCTAGCTCGGGGTGGTTGAGCACACCCACGGCGTCGGCGGCGTCGGGCGGATAGTAGTCCATGCGCGCCGTGATCACGCTGAGCGTGCCCGGCACCAGCTCCGCCGGGCGGCTGCGGTGGGTACCGTGGCGCGCCATGTACGCCATCTCGCCGTGGTAGCCCTGGGCCAGCCAGTCGTGCAGGCGTGCCTCGGCCTCGCTCAGGTCCACGTCGCTGATGCCCACCTGCTGGAAGCCGAGCTCCCGTCCCCAGACCTTGATGGCCGCGGCCAGGCGCGCCGCGTTCAGCGGCGGTTTGGCCGCGGCGGTGGATTTTGGGTCCGGGCTCGGGTTATGTTCCGCCATCCGCTCAGCAAGGGAATTGGATTATGGAGTCGCCAGCCGAAGCTGCCGTGCTACCGAGCGCATTGTACCGAGCGGCGCAGGTACGCGAAATCGATCGCCGCGCCATCCAGGAGCATGGGATCCCGGGCTACGAACTGATGTGCCGGGCCGGCGCCGCCGCCTATGCCACGCTATGCCGGCGCTGGCCCGCGGGGCCGCTGACGGTGCTCTGCGGCGCCGGCAACAACGGCGGCGACGGCTACGTCATCGCCCGCCTGGCGCAGCAGGACGGCCGCCCGGTACGACTCCTCTACCTGCAAGACCCGCACAGGCTGCGTGGCGACGCCTACACCGCCTACGCGGCGGCCGCCGCCAGCGGCGTCCCCATGGCGCCGTTCGCGGCGGCCGGGCTGGTGGGAGCTGCGGTCATCGTCGATGCCTTGCTCGGTACCGGCCTGACGCGGCCGGTGGAAGGCATCTGGCGCGCGGCCATCGAGGCTATCAACACGCAGCCGGCACCGGTGCTGGCGGTGGACATCCCCTCCGGCCTGTGCGCCGATAGCGGCGCCGCGCTCGGCCTGGCGGTGCGCGCCGCTGTCACCGTCACCTTCATCGCCCTCAAGCGCGGCCTGTTCACCGGCCAGGGGCCGGACTGCAGCGGCGCGCTGTGCTACGCCGATCTGGGCGTGCCGCCCGCGTGGTACGCCGACCTGGAGCCGGCCGCGCGGCGCTATGCCGGTGAGGATCTGCCGGTGTTGCTGCCGCCCCGCCTCCGTGGCGCCCACAAGGGCCGCTACGGCCATGTGCTGGTGGTGGGTGGCGAACACGGCATGGCCGGCGCGGCGCGCATGTGCGCCGAGGCCGCCGCCCGCTGTGGCGCCGGTCTGGTAAGCCTGGCCACGCGGCCCGAGCACGCCGCCTGGATGGCTCTGGCCCGGCCCGAGCTGATGGCCCACGGTATCCCCGATGCCGCCGCTCTGGAGCCGTTGCTGCGGCGGGCCAGTGTGGTCGCCCTCGGCCCCGGTCTGGGGCGGGGAGAATGGGGCAGAGCGCTGTTCGAGCGGGTGCTGGAGAGTACGCTGCCGCTGGTGGTGGATGCCGATGGCCTCAATCTGCTGGCCGAACGGCCGCGGCGCCGTGAACGCTGGATACTCACGCCCCACCCGGGGGAGGCGGCTCGTCTGCTGAATGCGAGCGTGGCGGAGGTGGAGGCCGACCGCTTCCACGCCGCGACCGAACTGGCCAGGCGCTATGGCGGCGTCACCGTACTCAAGGGCGCCGGCAGCCTGATCGCCGCCGACGCCGCCGACAGCGTCCCCTGGGTCAACCAGAGCGGCAACCCGGGCATGGCCACGGGCGGCATGGGCGACGTGCTCACCGGTGTCATCGCCGCCTTGCTGGCGCAGGGCCTGCCGCCTACCGACGCCGCCCGTGCCGCGGTATACCTCCACGGCCGCGCCGGCGACCTGGCCGCCGCCGATGGCGAACGCGGCCTGCTGGCCAGCGACCTGTTCCCGCATCTGCGCCGCTTGGTGAATCCGCCATGCTGACGACCCTGTCTCTGGCCGACGCACAGGCCACCGAAGCCCTGGGAGCGGCCCTGGCCGCTGCCCTGGGCGGGCACGGCGCGCTGCTCTATCTGCAGGGCGAACTCGGTACCGGCAAGACCACGCTGGTGCGCGGCCTGTTGCGTGCTTTAGGCCACGGGGGGGCGGTGAAGAGCCCCACCTACACTCTGGTCGAGCCCTACATCCTGGATGAGCGCGCCGTGTACCACCTGGACCTGTATCGCCTGGCCGACCCGGAGGAGCTGGAGTTCATCGGCCTGCGCGACTGGCTGGGCGAGGATGCCCTGATCCTGGTGGAGTGGCCGGAGCGCGGCGCCGGCTGGCTGCCGCCGGCGGACCTGCGCATCGCCCTGAGCTACGCGGGCGCCGCCCGTGCGGTCAGCTTGGAAGCGCTCAGCGCACGCGGGCGGGAATTGTTGGCACGGCTGGCGGCCCTGGGCTATCGTCCAGAATCATAATAATGGTTGTATTACAATCACTTGTTGTATTTGTGCTAAGTTTTGTAGTAACCATGCCAGAGGGGGGAAGCCGATGAGGAGGGCGCTGGCATTCTTGCTATTGCTGTGTATTGCGCCGCTATGCCATGCGGGCGCCGTGGTGCGCGAGGTGCGTCTACAATCCCAGCCCGACGGGTCCCAATTGGTGCTGGAGCTGAGCGAATCGGTCCAGCATGACAGCTTCCTCCTGGCCAATCCGCCGCGCCTGGTGGTGGATCTGGCTGATACCCAGTTGCAGCGTCCCGCCCAGACCGAGGCGCTGAGCAGCACCCAGGTGCGCTCGGTGCGCAGCGGCGTGCAGGATGGGCGCAATCTGCGCATCGTCCTCGATCTGGCCGAGGTGTATTCCCACAAGGCCTATCTGCTGCCGCCGGATGGACAAGGCGGTCATCGCCTGGTAGTGGAGATCGGCGGCAGCGGCGCGCCGGTCAAGGCCGTGCTGCCGACCCAGCCGCCGGCGGCCGGCGCCGTCAGTCAGGCGGTACTGCGCCGCAAGTCGCCACTGGTGATCGTCATCGATCCCGGCCACGGCGGCAAGGACCCCGGCGCCATCGGTCCCAGCGGCGTGCGCGAGAAGGACGTGGTGTTGGGCATCGCCCGGCGGCTGCGCGATCTCATCAATCGTGAGCCCGGCATGCGTGCGGTGATGACCCGCGACCGCGACACGTTCCTGCCGTTGCGCGAGCGCATCAGCGTGGCCCGCCGCCACAAGGCCGATATGTTCATCTCCATCCATGCCGACGCCGTGGAGAGCGGCGACGCCGCCGGTGCCTCGGTCTACATGCTCTCCACCAAGGGTGCCTCCAGCGAGGCGGCGCGCCTGCTGGCCGAGCGTGAGAATGCGGTGGATCTGGTCGGTGGAGTGAAGATCACCCATCACGATCGCGACGTCGCCTCGGTGCTGCTGGACCTGTCCCAGGACGCTACCCTGGAGGCCAGCATGCTGCTGGCCAGGCTGGTGCTGCG
>DATLYF010000093.1:0-22986 GCA_035575095.1 Candidatus Competibacteraceae bacterium | reverse complement strand
CGCCCCGCCGTGCAGCCAGAGCTTTTCCAGCACCCGCCCGAACAGCTCGGGATCGACCCCCAGGCACTGCTGCAGCTCAATCTGCTGGCGGGGCTCGTCGTCGAGAATCTGGAACAGACTCTCGAGCAGCGCCGGATCAGGGTAGTTGCGGTTGTGGAAGAACTCGTGAGTCCTGAGGTCAGCGTAGGAATAGAGCAGGATGGCGCGGCAGGGTTGGCCGTCGCGGCCGGCGCGGCCGATCTCCTGGTAGTAGCCCTCCACACTGCCGGCCAGGCCGGTGTGGATCACTGTACGCACGTCGGACTTGTCCACCCCCATGCCGAAGGCAATGGTGGCCACCACCGCTTCGAGCCGCCCGGCCAGGAACTCGGCTTGCACCCGCTCCCGCTCCTCGGCGGCCAGGCCGGCGTGGTAGGCGGCGGCCGGAAAGGACTCGGCCAGCAACGCCCCCAGTTCCTCCGCCTCCTTGCGTGTCGGCGCATAGACGATGGCCGGGCGGCGGGCGGGCTCGGCGAGCAGTTCCACCACCTTGCAGGCGCGCTGTGGACGCGGCGTCTCCGCCACCTCGATGGCTAGATTGGCGCGGCGGAAACCGTGGATATGCCGCTCGGCGCCGGCAATGCCGAGTTGCTCCAGGATGTCGGCCTGGACCTGCGGCGTGGCGGTGGCAGTCATGGCGATGAGCGGCGCTCTGCCCGCGCGCAACAGCGGCAGCCGCGCTCCCAGCAGCCGGTAGTCGGGGCGGAAATCGTGGCCCCAGTGGGAGATGCAGTGCGCCTCGTCCACGGCAATCAGGGTCGGCGGGCGGCGCGCTAGCATCTCCGGGAAGCCTGGCACGGCGAGGCGCTCGGGGGCGATGAACAAAAACGCCAGCGTGCCGCGCAGATACTGGCGGCACACCTCGCGCAAGGCGGCGCGGTCGCGTCCTGAGTGGATGCGCTCGGCCGCCAGCCCCAGCGCCTGGAGCTTGGCCACCTGATCCTCCATCAGAGCGATGAGCGGCGACACCACCAGCGTGGTGCCGCCCCGCGCCAGCCCGGGGAGCTGGTAGCACAGCGACTTGCCGGCGCCGGTGGGCATGACCAGCAGCACATCGCGCCCCGCCAGCACCGCCCGGCACACCGCCTCCTGGTGCGGGCGGAAGGCGGGCAGATGGAAGCGCTCGCGCAGCAGGGCGTGCAACGCGTCCGCATTGTGGTCCCCTGCCCCCTCGCGGGAGCGGGTTAAGGCGGGGGGGGCCTCGGGCATCACCCCCACTCCTCCTCCCCATGCTCGCGCCGCCAACTGCGGTCGGCGCGCAGCGTCTCCTCGATTTCCTGGCGGGCGCGTACCGTACGGGTAATGAGTTCGCCCTCGTCCTTGTGCACCTCGTACAGGGAGTGCAAGGCTTCCAGATCGTGCTGCTTGAAGGTCTGGGCGGCGCGGTGGGCGACGTGCGCCCCCATGCCCAGTTGGCGCAGCGCGGCGACGCCGGTCTGCAGGGCGGAGTCGAAGGTCTCGCGCTGGATGTGGTCGACGCCGATGTCCATCAGCTCAAAGGCGTGGGGCATGTCCCAGGCCCGCGCCAGGACCCTGATGTGCGGGAAATGCTTCCTCACCTCGGCGGCGGTCTGGTTCAGAGCCGCCCGGTCGTCAATGGCCAGGATCAGCACCTTGGCCCGGGCGATGCCCGCCGCCTCCAGCAGATCCAGGCGCCCACTGTCGCCGTAATAGCTCTTGATGCCAAAGCGGCGCACCCGCTCTACGTGATCGGGGTCGTGGTCGATGATGGTCACGCCCACGCCGTTGGCCTGCAGCAGACGCGCCACGATCTGCCCATAGCGGCCGAAGCCGGCCAGGATCACCGGGTTGGCGTCATCCTCGATCAGGTCCATGGGCGGCTGCGCGCGGCGCCCGGCCAAGCGTGGGGCGAGCAGGCGGTCGTAGACGATGAGCAGCAGCGGCGTGGTGGCCATGGACAGGGCCACCACCACCACCAGCAGGTCGGCGGTGGACTGGGGGATGACCCGATAGCCGACGGCGACGTTGAACAGCACGAAGCCGAACTCGCCGCCCTGGGACAGCAGCACGGCGAACAGGCCCCGCTCGCCGGCAGAGACACGGCACGGCCAGGTCAGGCCGTAGAGGATCGCGCTCTTGACCGCCACCAGCGCCAGCACCAGGGCGAGGATGAGAAGCGGCTGCCGCGCCACCTGGCCGAAGTCCACCGACATGCCCACGGCGACGAAGAACAGCCCCAGCAGCAGGCCCTTGAAGGGTTCGATATCGGATTCCAGGGCGTGGCGGTACTCGGAATCGGCCAGCAGCACTCCGCCGAGGAAGGCACCGAGCGCCATGGACAGACCCACGGCCTGCATCAGCAGCGCCGCCCCCACCACCAGGGCCAGGGCGGTGGCGGTGAACACCTCGCGCAACCCGGTGGCGGCGACGAAACGCAGCAGCGGCCGGGTCAAATAGTGTCCGCCGAGAACGATGCCGACGATCACCGCCACCGCCTTGGCCGCATCCAGCCAGGCGCTCTCCTCGCCGGCGCCGGCCCCCCGGCCGATGACCGGCAGCAGCGCCATCATCGGGATCACGGCGATATCCTGGAACAGCAGGATGGAGAAGCCGGCATTGCCGGCCGGAGTGGACAGCAGGTTGCGCTCCTGCAGAATGCGCAGGGCGATGGCAGTCGAGGACAGAGCCAGACCCATGCCCGCCACCACGGCGCTGCGCCAGGGGGCTTGCAGCGCCAGCACCAGGCCGCCGATGGCTAGAGCGCAGGCCAGCACCTGCGCCCCGCCCATGCCGAAGATGGGCCGGCGCAGCGCCCACAGCCGCGCCGGGTTGAGCTCCAAGCCGATGAGGAACAAGAGCAGCACTACGCCGAACTCAGCGAAGTGCAACACCTCCTCGACCGCGCCGATCAGCCCCAGCCCCCACGGCCCGATCATTACCCCGGCCAGCAGATAGCCCAGCACCGCCCCCAGGCCCAGGCGCCTGGCCAGGGGCACGGCCAGCACCGTGGCCAGCAGGTAGACGAAGCTCTTGAGCAGCAGGTCGTGATTCTCCATCACCCCTCCCCGCGCAGGGCGGCAGCGCCATACTGGCGATAGCCCTGCAGACGCCGGCGCAGCTCGCCGGCATGGCGCGTCACGATCGCGCCGTCGAGATGACGGCTGTTGTGAATCACGTAGGGCGGGTGGTGGCGCATGCCGCAGATGTTGGCCGTGGCCTCGAACGGCCGCAGCATTTCCTCGATGGTGTAGCGGTTGTAGCCGTCGCGGCGGTAGGCCTCGGCGCGGCCGCCGGTGCTCACCGCCTGCCAGAAGTCCTTGCCGTGCAGCCGATCGCCGCCGGGGCCGTAGGCGAAGCCGCGCTCCAGCACCACATCCTGCCATTCCTTGAGGATGGCCGGGCAACTGTACCAGTAGACGGGATGGAGGAATACCAGCAGATCGGCGGCGGCGAGCAGGCGCTGCTCGCGGCGCACGTCGATGTGCAGCTCGGGATAGGTCTCGTAGAGATCGTGGACGACGATGCCGGGGAGGTCGGTCAGGGCATCGCGCAGCACACGGTTGACCCGCGAATGCTCGGGGTCGGGATGGGCGAACAGGACCAGGGCGGTTCGTTCGGACATGGTGGCTCCTGCCTCGGTCGAGATGGCTGCGACCTTAGCAGAAGCCGGCGGGGGCGCGCGACCTTGGCGACCGCGCGCCGGGGCAAGGATCTCAGGCAGCCTCGGCCAGATACTCGCCGATGCGGGCGCGGGCCAGGCGCAGCGCCTGCTCGCGGAGCTCCGGCCCCATGCCCAGGCCCTCGGCACGGATGAAGGTGATGTCGTGGATGCCGATAAAGCCCAGCACCTGCTTCAGATAGGCCTCCTGGAAGTCGGCGGCGCTGCGCTCCGGCGTGGAGTAGACGCCGCCGCGGCTGGAGACGATCACCACCGGCTTGTCGGCCACCAGGCCCTGCGGACCCTGCTCGGTATAGCGGAAGGTGCGGCCGGCCACGGCGATGCGGTCGATCCAGGCCTTGAGCTGGCTGGGCACGGAGAAGTTGTACATCGGGGCGCCGATGACGATAGCCTCGGCGGCGAACAGCTCCTCGATCAGCGCCTCGGTCAGCGCCAGTTCCCTGGCCTGGCGCGGATTGCGCTGCTCCGGCGGCAGGCCGGCGGCCTGCAGGATCTCACCATCCAGGTGGGCCGGCGGATTGGCGGCGAGGTCGCGGTGGATCACTTCCAGAGCGGGCTCCACCTGACGCCACTGCTCGACGATGGCGGCGGTGAGCTGGCGCGAGACGGAAGCGTCGAAGAGCGGGCTGGAGTCGATGTGCAGCAGTTTCATGGTGCGGTCTCCTAATGAGGTTTGACGTTGAATTAATCATATGATCGAGACCAATCATGCAGTAGACGGTAGAATTCGAACTCATCGTCCTATCAATAGAACACATACTCATGATGCAGGATCTGAACGACCTCTATTACTTCGCCCAGGTGGTGGAGAAAGGCGGCATCAGCGCTGCTGCTCGCATGCTCGGCATTCCCAAATCGCGCTTGAGCCGGCGTCTGGCGCTGCTGGAAGAACAGCTGGGGGTACGGCTGATCCAGCGCTCGACGCGGCGCTTCAACGTCACCGAGCTGGGTCGGCTCTACTATCGCCACTGCGCCGCCTTGGTGGCCGAGGCCCAGGCAGCGCAGGCGGTGATCGACCATGTGCAGGCCGAACCGCGCGGCCTGGTGCGGGTGAGCTGCCCGGTGGTCATGTCCCAGGACATGCTGACTCACTTGCTGCCGCGCTTTCTCGCCACCTGCTCGCGGGTGCAGGTGCAACTGAAAGCCACCGACCGCCGGGTGGATCTGCTCGAAGAAGGCATCGACGTGGCGCTGCGGGTGCAGTTCCGCCCCCAGGAGGAGGCCAACCTGATCGTGCGCCCGCTGGGGCGCAGCAGCCACGCGCTGCTGGCCAGCCCGATGCTGCTGGAGGCAGTGGGGCGGCCGCAGACGCCGGCGGAGCTGGCGCGACTGCCCGCCATCGGTATGGACTACGCCGACGGCCGCCATATCTGGCACCTCACCGCCGCCGATGGCAGCGAGCACCCGGTCGTCTATCAGCCGCGGCTGATCACCGACGACATCCTGGTTTTGAAGCGGATGGCGGTAGCCAGGGTCGGCGTAGTCGAGCTGCCCGAGTATCTGTGCCGGGAGGAGCTGGCGCGGGGTGAGCTGGAAATCGTCTTGCCGCAGTACAGCATGCCCGGCGGCACGGTGCAGGCGGTCTACGCCTCGCGGCGCGGACTGGTCTCGGCGGTACGCGCCTTCATCGACTTCCTGGTGGCCGAGCTGCCGCCGCTGCTCGCCTGTTACCATGCCGGCGCACTCGTCGACGAACGCACTGCAGCGCCTTTGCAGGCAACGCGGCGGCGGCAATAATCAACCGCCGCCCACGACACAGGAGCCGTCCCATGCGTTGCGAAGTTCTCGCCATCGGCACCGAGCTGCTACTCGGCCAGATCGTCGACACCAATTCCGCCTGGATCGGCGAGCAGCTGGCCTTGGCCGGCATCGACTGCCTGCACCAGGCCAAGGTGGGGGACAACCTGGGGCGCATCGTCGAGGCGCTCGGGCTGGCCCTGGCGCGCGCCGATGCGGTAATCTGCTGCGGCGGACTGGGCCCTACCCATGACGATCTCACCCGCGACGCCATCGCCCGCTTCATGGGCGTGCCGCTGGAGCGCGACCCGGCCATCGTCGAGCGCATCCGCGAGCGCTTCCGCCGCCGCGGCCGCGAGATGCCGGCCAACAACCTGCGCCAGGCCGACGTGCCGCGGGGCGCCAGCGTCATGGCGCAGATGCCCGGCACCGCGCCGGGGCTGATCTGCCCGGTGGGCGAGAAGGTCATCTACGCCGTGCCCGGCGTGCCCTACGAGATGAAGGAGATGGTGCTCGGCACCATCCTCCCCGACCTGCGCCGCCGCGCCGGCCTGTCGGCGGTGATCAAGAGCCGCACCCTGCGCACCTGGGGCCAGTCGGAGTCGGGCTTGGCGGAGCTGCTGGAAGCGCGCATCCAGGAGCTCGATCGGGCCGGCAATCCGACCCTGGCTTTTCTCGCCAGCGGCATCGAGGGCATCAAGGTGCGCATCACCGCCAAGGCCGCGAACGAGGCCGAAGCCGAGCGCCTGATCGCGCAGGAAGAAGCGCAACTGCGCGCCATCCTCGGCTCTCTGGTGTTCGGCGTCGACGAGCAGACCATGGAGTCGGTGGTGCTGGATCTGCTCAAGGCGCGCAACCTCACCCTGGCGGTAGCCGAATCCCTCACCGGCGGCCTGGTGGGCGCGCGCATCACCACCGTGCCCGGCGCCAGCGAGGTGTTCCGCGGCGCCGTGGTGAGCTATGCCAGCGAGGTCAAGCACCGCCTGCTGGGCGTGCCCGAAGGACCGGTGGTCAGCGCCGATGCCGCCCGCGCCATGGCCGTGGGCGTGCGCCGCCTGCTCGGCGCCGACGTCGGCCTGGCCACCACCGGCGTGGCCGGCCCGAGCGAGCAGGAAGGACAGCCGGTGGGCACGGTGTTTCTCGCTCTGGCGCTGGACGACAACTCGGTGGAAGCGGTGCAGCTCGGTTTCCCCTACGGGCGCGAGCAGGTGCGCCAGTTCGCCGTGATCAGCGTACTCGACCTGCTGCGGCGGCGACTGCTGGCGCGGGGCTGATACGCTCCAACATTGCCAAACCGTAATCCTCCGCCCTGGAACTCCCGCTAAACTCCCACGGTCACCGCTATCTCGAAGCATCCGCCGGCCGCGGCACGGACGCCGCTGCGCTGGCCCGGATGCGGGGCGCCCCCGGGCGGGGGCATGTCATCGGATAGACGCACTCATCACTACCCAGGAGCCGCACGGCATGATCGAAACAGAGCACTTGACCAAGCGCTATGGCCCGCTCACGGCCGTGGACGATGTCAGCTTCCGGGTCGAACCGGGGCAGGTGCTGGGCTTCCTCGGCCCCAACGGCGCTGGCAAGTCCACCACCATGAAGATGATCACCGGCTTTCTCGCCCCCAGCGCCGGCACTGCCCGCGTCTGCGGTCACGACATCCAGCGCGAACCGCTGTCCGCCAAGCGCCTGCTCGGCTACCTGCCCGAGGGCGCGCCGAGCTACGGCGAAATGACGGTGGCCGGCTTTCTGGCCTTCGTCGCCGACCTGCGCGACCTGCGGGGCGAACGCCGGCGCCAGGCGCTCGATCGGGTCATCGCGCGACTGCACCTCGGCCCGGTGCTGCGCCAGCCCATCGACACCCTGTCCAAGGGCTTCAAGCGCCGCGTCGGCATCGCCCAGGCCATACTCCACGATCCGCCGGTGCTGATCCTTGACGAGCCCACCGACGGCCTCGACCCCAACCAAAAGCACGAGGTGCGCACCCTGCTCGGCGAGATGGCCGCCGAGCGCACCGTGATCATCTCCACCCACATTCTGGAGGAGGTCGACGCACTGTGTAACCGCGTCATCATCATCGCCGCCGGCCGGCTGCTGGCCGACGATACCCCGCAGGCGCTGCTGGCCCGCTCCCGCTACCACCGCGCGGTCACCCTCAGCACCCCGCAGCCGGAGCCGGTGCGCCAGGCCCTGGCCTCCCTGCCCGGGGTGGCCGAGGTCGAGGTCGACGCCCACGACGGTCGCCTCACCGCCATTGCCCGCGACGGCCAGAACATCTTCGGCGCCGTGCAGCAGGTCTTGCAGAGCGGCAACTTCCAGGTGCGCGAGCTGCAACTGGAGCGCGGGCGCCTGGACGAGGTGTTCCGCCGCATCACCCAGGACGCGACCTCGGAGGTGCCGGCATGAACGCTGTCGTGAGCGTGTTTCGGCGCGAGTTCGCAAGCTACTTTGCCACCCCGGAGGCCTACGTCTTCATCGTCGTCTTCCTGATCCTCAACGGCGCCTTCACCTTCTATCTGGGCCAGTTCTACGAGCGTGGCCAGGCCGATTTGCAGCCGTTCTTCACCTTCCACCCCTGGCTGTACCTGTTCTTCGTGCCGGCCGTGGCGATGCGCCTGTGGGCCGAGGAGCGCAAGTCCGGCTCGATCGAGCTGCTGCTCACCCTGCCGCTCACCATGTGGCAGGCGGTGCTGGGCAAGTTCCTGGCGGCCTGGGCCTTCATCGCCGTGGCCTTGCTGCTCACCCTCCCCCTCTGGATCACCGTCAACTACCTGGGCGATCCGGACAACGGCGCGATACTGGCGGGCTATTGCGGCAGCCTGCTGCTGGCCGGGGCCTATCTGGCCATCGGCGCCTGTCTGTCGGCGGTAAGCCGCAACCAAGTGGTGGCCTTCATCCTCGCCGTGGTGGTAAGCCTGCTGTTCTTGCTGGCCGGGCTGCCCATGGTGCTGGATGTGTTCCGCGCCTGGGCGCCGCAGGCGCTGGTCGATGCCATCGCCTCGCTCAGCTTCCTCACCCACTTCGGCGATATCAGCCGCGGCGTCATCGATCTGCGCGATCTGGTGTTCTTCGCCCTAACCATCGGCTTCTGGCTGATGGGCTGTGCCGTGGTCGTGGACCTGAAGAAGGCCGATTGAGGAGGGGAGCCGATGCTCAACGCCAAGCGTTTCTACAGCGGCAGCACCCTGGTCGTACTGGCCGTGCTGTTCATCGCCCTGGTGATGCTGTCCAACCAGTGGCTGCGCGGGGCGCGCCTCGATCTCACCGAGCAGCGCCTCTACACCCTGGCCGACGGCACCCGTCAGGTGCTGGCCGAGATCCAGGAGCCCATCAACCTCTATTTCTTCTTCTCCCAGCGCGCCAGCGCGGACCTGCCCGGCATCCGCAACTACGCCCAGCGCGTGCAGGAACTGCTGGAGGAGCTGCGCGATCAGGCCGGCGGCAGGATCAACCTGCGCATCATCGACCCCTTGCCCTTCTCCGAGGAGGAAGACCAGGCCACCCGCTACGGCCTGCAGGCGGCGCCGGTGGGTGCGGCCGGAGACAATCTGTTCTTCGGTCTGGCCGGCAGCAACGCCGTGGACGGCCAGGCGGTCATCCCTTTCTTCCGCCCCGAGCAGGAGGCCTTTCTGGAGTACGACGTGGCCAAGCTCATCCATACCCTGGCCACGCCGCGCAAGCCGGTGGTGGGGGTAATCAGCGACCTGCCCCTGGGGCTCGGCTTGCCCGAGTTCCTGCGTGTCCAGTCCGGCAACGAGGACTATGCCATCGCCCGCGAGCTGGAACAGTTGTTCGAGACCCGCACCATCGCCAAGGATACCAAGCGCATCGACGACGACGTGCAAGTGCTGCTCATCGTCCATCCGCGCGAGCTCTCCGACGACCTGCGCTACGCCATCGACCAGTTCGTGCTGCGTGGCGGCAACGTAGTGGCCTTCCTCGACCCCCACTCGGACATGGCCGGTGGCGTTTCCGACCTGCCCGGCCTGCTCAAGGCCTGGGGCGTGCAGTACGATCCCAACCAGGCGGTGCTGGACCCGCCCAATGCCCTGACCATCGCCGGGCGCAACGGCCGTCCCACCCGCCATCCCGCCTTCCTCAGCCTGCAGGGCGAGGCGCTGCGCCGCGACGATGTCATTACCGCCCCCCTGAACAGCCTCAACCTGGCCAGCGCCGGCTTCTTCAAGCCCGCCGAGGGTGCCAAGAGCCGCTTCGAGCCGCTGTTGCGCAGCAGCGAGCAGGCCGGGGTGGTGCCCACCATCGAGCTGTCCGGCGGCATGGCCGGCGCCGAGGAGCTGATGCGCCGGTACCGTCCAGGCAGCGAGCGGCTCGCGCTGGCAGTGCGTGTCTCCGGCGAGTTCGAATCGGCCTTCCCCGAGCGCGCCCAGGGCAATGCCGGGCACAAGGCCCGCTCGGAGAAGCCGGCCAACATCGTGTTGGTGGCCGACAGCGACCTGCTGGCCAATCCGCTGTGGGTCAACCAGACCCGCTTCCTCGGCCAGGCGGTGAGCACCGCCTTCGCCGACAACGGCAACCTGGTGGCCAACGCCCTGGACAATCTGCTCGGCAGCGGCGCGCTGGTCAGCATCCGCGCCCGCGGCACCGCCACCCGACCGTTCACCCGGGTCAACGCCCTGCGCCTGGAGGCCGAACAGCGCTTCCTCGCCACCGAGCAGAAGCTGAAGGACGAGTTGGCCGAGACTGAGCGCAAGCTGAGCGAGCTGCAGACCGGCAAAAGCCAGGACGGCAGCCTGATCCTCAGCCCCGAACAGCGCGCCGAGCTGGAGCGCTTCCAGCAGGAGAAGCTGCGCATCCGCCAGGAGCTCAGGCAGGTGCAGCGCCAGCTCGATGCCGACATCGAGCGTCTGGGTAACTGGCTCAAGCTCATCAACATCGGCCTGGTGCCGCTCGCCGTCAGCCTCGCTGCCCTGGGCTTCGCCGCCTGGCGGCTGCAGCGGCGCCGTCGCGCCTGATCCTTGCGGAGGATGACGATGTCACGCCAATCGTTCTGGCTCCTGGCGGCGCTGGCCGGCGCCGCCCTCTTCGCCGCCTTCGGCCTGCGCCCCGCCGGGCGCGAGGCCGCAACCCCGGCCACAGTACAGGTCTTCGCCGCGGAGCTGGCCGCGCGCCTGGACAAGATCGAGCAGG
This sequence comes from Candidatus Competibacteraceae bacterium, assembly GCA_035575095.1. Taxonomy (GTDB): domain Bacteria; phylum Pseudomonadota; class Gammaproteobacteria; order Competibacterales; family Competibacteraceae; genus DATLYF01. The sequence continues at coordinate 12,425 of DATLYF010000093.1, read as the reverse complement.
TGCGGCTGATCAAGGCCGGCAACCAGACCGTGGTCACCCTCGAGCGCACCGGCCAGGACTGGCGGGTGGCCGAGCGCCACGGCTATCCCGCCGACGTGGAGCGGCTGCGCACCCTGCTGCGCGGCCTAGCTGAGGCGCGGGTGCTCGAGGCCAAGACCAGCAGTGCAGAGTGGTACGAACGGCTGGGGGTGGAGGACGTCGCCGGCAACCAGGCCAAGGGCCTGCTGCTAGAGGTCAGCGGCGGCGGCGAGCCGTGGCGGGTGATCATCGGCCAGGCCGGCGCCCAGGGTGGCCACTACGTGCGCCGCCCCGAGGACAAGCAGAGCTGGCTGATCGCCCTCGACGCCAGCCCGGCCAGCGAGCTCAAGAGCTGGCTCGCCCCGCAGATCTTGGACATTGCCGCCGAGCGCGTGCGCGAGGTGCAGGTAGAAGGCGACGACGGCTTTCGCCTGCTGCGCCAGGCCGACGCTGGCGATGCGACATTCAAGCTGGAGCCCATGCCCGAGGGCCGCGAGCTGGCTTATCCGGGTGCCGCCGCCCAGCCGGCGCGCACCCTTACCAATCTGCGCCTGGATGATGTATTGCCCGCCGCCGAGGCCGGCGAGCCGGATGCCGCCAGCCTGCGCCGTGTCCGTTACCTGACCCGGGACGGCCTGGTGCTGCAGGTAGAAGGCTGGCAGAAGGACGGCAGGCACCTGGCGCGTTTCCAGGTCAGCGCCGAACCCGCCGACGGCCAGGAGGGCGCCGCCGTCAAGGCCGAGGCGGAGCAGCTCACGCAGCGCTTGCGCGACTGGGTATACGTGCTGCCGTCCTATACTCAGGACAACCTGCTGGCCAGGCTGGACAGCCTGCTGGCCCCGGCCAAGGAGGCCCAGACCAGCAGCGAGCCGGCGCCGGCCAGCGCAGAGACACCGGCCGCTCCCGCCGACGGCGGTTCCTGAGCCTTTCCCCAGCCATGCCCGGTGGGGTCGGCCATCCCGCACCCCACCGGATCGCATCCTCCCCCATTGCCTGCGACGCCGCGCGCGCTTAGATTGGCCGGGTCATTCCCAGCCGAGAGTGGATGCCATGTCCCGCGCACAGGACACACCCCCCAGCTTCCACATGAGCGCCGCGGACTTCCGCCGCCACGGCCACGCCCTGGTCGACTGGATCGCCGATTACTGGCAGCGGGTGGAGCAACTGCCTGTGCTGTCGCGGGCCGAGCCCGGCGCCCTGCGCGCCGCCCTGCCGCCCCACCCGCCCGCCGAAGGGGAACCCTTCGCGGCCATCCTGGCCGATGTGGAGCGGCTGATCCTGCCGGGCATCACCCACTGGCAGTCGCCCAACTTCTTCGCCTTCTTCCCCGCCAACGTCTCCGGCCCCTCGGTGCTGGGCGAGCTGCTCAGCGCCGGTCTGGGTGTACAGGGCATGCTGTGGGCCACCAGTCCGGCCTGTACCGAACTGGAAACCCATATGCTGGACTGGGTGGCAGAGCTCATGGACCTGCCGCCGTCGTTCAGATCCAGCGGCAGCGGCGGCGGGGTGATCCAGGATTCCGCCTCCAGCGCCGCCCTGTGCGCCCTGCTGGCAGCGCGCGAGCGGGCCACAGACGGAGCGAGCAACCGCCAGGGCTGTCACGGCAAGCTCACCGCCTACACCTCCAACCAGGCCCATTCCTCGATCGAGAAGGCGGCGCGCATCGCCGGCATCGGCAGCAACAACCTGCGGCTCATCGAGGTGGACGAGCGCTACGCCCTGCGCCCGGATCAACTGGAGCGGCGCATCCGCGAGGACCTGGCCGCCGGCAAGCATCCGTTCTTCGTCGCCGCCACCCTGGGCACCACCTCCAGCAACGCCTTCGACCCGCTGCCGGCGATCGCCGGCATCTGCCGCACGCACGGCATCTGGCTGCACGTGGACGCGGCCATGAGCGGCTCGGCCATGGTCTGCCCGGAGTTCCGCCATCTGCAGGCCGGCCTGGAGCTGGCCGACAGCTATTGCTTCAACCCCCACAAGTGGCTGTTCACCAACTTCGACTGCGACTGCTTCTACGTCGCCGACCGCCAGGCCCTGATCAACGCCCTCAGCATCCTGCCCGAGTACCTGCGCAACCCGGCCAGCCAATCGGGGGCGGTGATCGACTACCGCGACTGGCAGGTGCCGCTGGGGCGGCGCTTCCGCGCCCTCAAGCTGTGGTTCGTGCTGCGTCATTACGGCGTCAAGGGACTGCAGCACCATATCCGCCGCCACGTCGAGCTGGCCCGGAGCTTCGCCGGCTGGGTCGAGGCCGCCGCCGATTTCGAGCTGGCCGCACCGGTGCCGCTGAATCTGGTCTGCTTCCGCCATCGTAAGGGGGATGAGGCCAATCAGCAGCTACTGGAGCGGCTCAACCAGAGCGGCGCGCTCTACCTCACCCACACCCGGCTGGACGGGCGTTTTACGTTGCGCTTCTGCGTCGGCCAGACCCATACTGAGTACAGGCACGTGGCCGTCGCCTGGGAGCGCCTCCTGGAGGCGTCGCAAGCCCTGGCGTAGCCTTCTGCCCCATGACGCGGGCCGCGCACCGCATCGGCGGGCGTGGGGTGGTCCCGCTCCAGCGGTACGGCAGCGCATGACATCAACGGATCGCTCCCCATGACCAGGCGATATCCATATCTGCACACGGTGCTGCCGCTGTTCGGGCTGCTGGTGCTGCTGTTTGCCCTGGCCGCGCCGGCCTCGGCCGCAGTCCCCGGGCTGCCGATGATGGCCGCCGGAGAGGCTGCGCCGGCCGCTGAGCAGCCGCTGGTGGTGATCCTGGCGCCGGGCAGCCTCAGCGCCGAGGAGCAGGCCCGGCTGCTCGCCGGCCTGAGCAACGCCAGCGGCCGCCCTCTGGAGATCCGCGAACTCGCCGATGTGGCCTTGGGCGCGAGCGCCGGGACTGCAGGCGCGTCCCCCTCCGGGCCTATGGCCAGCGCCCTGATGCACCAGATGGCCGGATTCGAGAATCAGGCCCAGCGCTTCCGCGACAACTTCCTGGCCGCCCTGCAGGCCCTGCCGCGTCTGCCCGAGGTGGGCGAACTGCTCGCGCAGCGCCTCTCTGCAGGGGAAGCCACCCTCGAGCGCAATGGGCCGCACCGGCTGCTGCTGTTCCTGCTGCTGCTGCCGGTGGCCTTCGTCGTCGAAGGGCTGCTGCTGCGCCTGCTGCTCGGGCCCGCCGATCGCCCCGTGGCGCCGCCGGCCAGCTTTAGCCAGCACCTCGGCCACGCCCTGCTGCGGCTCCTGACCCGGCTGCTGGGGCTGGGGGTGTTTCTGTTGGTGATCGTCGGCGCCGGCACCCTGATCCCCTCCCATGGGCCCGCAGCGAGCCGCACCGTGGCGCTGTATGCCCTCATCGCCATCGTCCATGTGCGGCTCATCGCCATCCTCGCTCGTTTCCTGCTCGCCCCAGGTCAGCCGGCCTTGCGCCTGGTGCCCTTCACCGATGCCGCGGCGCGCGGGCTATATCGCGGCCTGCTCGGCCTTACCCTGGTCACCGCGCCGCTGCACTACGCCATCCAGATGCTCGGCCAGCTTGGCCTGGCGCCGGAGCTGGAGCGACTGCTGGCCCTGCTCCAGGGCACCCTGGGCATGGCCCTGTTCCTGCTCCTGGCCTGGCATTTCCGCGCCCCCATCGCCGCCCTCTGCGCCGGCAGCGGCGAGGTCGATTCCTGGCGCACGCGCCTGCGCCGGCAGGTGGCGCCACACTGGTTCTGGATACTGGCGCCCTACGTGATGGCCATCTGGATGAGTGCCATGTATACGCGCATGACCAGCGCCGAACAGGGGCGTATCACGCTCGCCACCGCCGGCAGCATGCTCATCCTCATCTTTCTGTTCCTCGGCATGGCCGCCGCAGAGCGCCTGATCCACGAATATTTCCAGACCCGTCACGCCCGCCGCCATCCTGGGGAGTCCGTGCCGCCCTCCTACCAGGGCCTGGAGCGGGCGATACAGCGCGTCGTGCGCTTCGCCCTGGTGCTCGCCGCCATCATCGGCGTGGCCCGGCTGTGGGGCCTCGATCCGCTGTCGATGTCGGCCGTGGGCGTGGGCGAGCGCGTCCTCGATACGCTGGTGCAGGTGGGCGTTACCGTGCTGCTGGCCTATCTGCTGTGGGTGGTGATCAAGCACGCCCTGGACCGCTATTTCGGCGACCCCGAGGCCGAACGCGCCGCCCTCGCCCATCCGGGCGAGGGTGAGGGCGGCGGTGCCGGCGCCACCCGCTTGCATACCCTGGTGCCGCTGCTGCGCAAGTTCCTGTTCGTCGCCGTGCTGGTGGTGGCCGCCCTGCAGGTGCTGTCGGCGCTCGGCATCAACATCGCGCCGCTGCTGGCCGGCGCCGGCGTGGTCGGCCTGGCGCTCGGCTTCGGCGCCCAGACCCTGGTCAAGGACATCATCTCCGGGCTGTTCTTCCTGCTCGACGATGCCTTCCGCCTCGGCGAGTACGTGGACATCGGCACGGTCAAGGGCACGGTGGAGAAGATCTCCATCCGCTCGCTGCGCCTGCGCCACCACAACGGCCCGCTGCACACCATCCCTTACGGCCAGATCAGCCGCCTCACCAATCACAGCCGCGACTGGGTGATCGTCAAGTTCGAGATCCGCGTACCGTTCGAGACCGATATCAACAAGGTGCGCAAGATCATCAAGAAGATCGGCCAGGAGCTACAGCAGGACCCTGAGCTCGGCCCCAATCTGCTGGAGCCGCTCAAGTCCCAGGGCGTGCACCACATGGACGACTCGGCCCTGGTGATCCGCTGCAAGTTCACCGCCATCCCCGGTCAGCAGTTCATGATCCACCGCGAGGCTTTCGTCCGCATCCAGAAGGCGTTCAAGGAGAACGGCATCCCGTTCGCCCCACGCCGGGTGCTGGTAGAGTCCATCGCCACCTCCGCCACCTCGGCCCAGGCGGCCGCCGCCGGCGGCATCCTCGACAGTGCCGTGGCCGGCCCCGAAGGCAACCGGCAACGTGCCTGAGCCCACCCCATCACGATCATCCGCCACGGGAAGCGCCTATGTCCGACCCCTTCGACGGTGCCCGCATTCTGATCTACAGCCACGACAGCTTCGGGCTCGGGCATTTGCGCCGCTGCCGTGCCATCGCCCACGCCCTGGTGGAGCATCACAAAGGCCTGTCGGTGCTGATCCTGTCCGGCTCGCCCATCATCGGCAGCTTCGACTTCCGCGCCCGCGTCGACTTCGTGCGCATCCCCGGGGTGATCAAGCTGCACAACGGCGAATACACTTCCCTGGGCCTGCACATCGACCTGGAACAGACCCTGGCCATGCGCGAGTCCATCATCCGCCACACCGCCGAGATCTTCGCCCCCGACATCTTCCTGGTGGACAAGGAGCCGCTCGGTCTCAAGGGCGAAGTGCACGGCACCCTGCAGCTGCTCAAGCGCCAGGGCACGCGCCTGGTGCTGGGGCTGCGCGATGTCATGGACAGCCCCGCGCAACTGCGCCGGGAATGGCGTCGCAAGCAGGCCATGGGCGCCCTGGCCGAGCTCTACGACGAGATCTGGGTGTATGGGCTGGAGGCGATCAACGATCCCCTGGCCGGGCTCACCGTGCCCGCCGGGGTGCGCGACAAGATGCTTTATACCGGTTACCTGCGCCGTACCCTGCCCCATGCCAAGGCGGTACATCCCGCCGTGAACCTGGACGAGCCCTATTTGCTGGTGACCCCCGGCGGCGGCGGCGACGGCGCCGAAATGGTCGACTGGGTGATCCGCGCCTACGCGGCCGATCCCGAACTGCCCTGGCGGGCGCTGATCGTGTTCGGGCCGTTCATGGCCCCGGCCCTGCGCCACGAGTTCCGCAGCCGCATCGCGCAGTTGCCGCGCCTCACCGCCCTGGACTTCGACACTGACATGGAGCAGCTCATGGCCCGCGCCACCGGCATCGTCGCCATGGGCGGCTACAACACCTTCTGCGAGATCCTGTCCTTCGACAAGCGCGCTCTGCTCATCCCCCGCACCCGGCCGCGCCAGGAGCAATATCTGCGCGCCAGCCGGGCGCAGAAGCTGGGGCTGGTGCGTATGCTCGACCCGGCCGCGCCGCGCAATGCAGCGCTGATGGCCCGCGCCCTGCGCGCCCTGCCCGCGCAGCCGCTGCCCTCCGAGGCCGGCATCCCCGGGCTGCTGGACGGGCTGGATACGGTCAGTCGGCTGGTGGCCGAGCACCTCGGCCGGCGCCGGCCGCACGCGCAGACGACGCCCTCCGGGCGCCTACGCACCCTGGCCTGAAGCGCCATGCCCGCCCCCGTCGTGCTGTTCTATGTCCAGCACCTGTTGGGCACCGGCCATCTGCGCCGTGTCGTCCTGTTGGCGCAGGCCATGGCGGCGCGCGGCCTGGTCGTGGAACTGGTCTCGGGCGGACTGCCGGTGGCTGACCTGGACTATAGTGGCATGCGGCTGCACCAGCTGCCGCCCCTGGCCGCCCGCGACGCCCGCTTCTCCGCCCTGGTCGATGCCGCCGGCCGCGAGCCCGACGCCGCCTACCTGGCGCGGCGGCGCGAGCAGCTGCTGGCGCTGTTCCACGCCCTGCGGCCGGCGGCGCTGATCACCGAGAGCTTCCCTTTCGGCCGCCGCCAGCTGCGCTTCGAACTGCTCCCCTTGCTCGCTGCCGTCGCCGCCGCCCGGCCGCGGCCGCTGCTCGCCGCCTCGATCCGCGACGTGCAACAGGCGCGCAAGCCGCAGCGCATCGCCGAAACCCTGGCGCTGGTACGGGAGCACTACGACTATGTGCTGGTGCATGGCGATCCAGCCTTCCTGCCCCTCGAGGCCAGCTTTCCCGCCGCCGCCGAGCTGGGCGAGCGGCTGATCTACACCGGGCTGGTGGCGTCCCCTGCCCCCGCCGCCGCCCCCGGCGGCGTCGGCGCCGGTGCGGTGCTGGTCTCGGCCGGGGGTGGGGCCGTGGGCCTGCGGCTCTACCGCACCGCCCTGGCGGCGCACGCCCTCACCCAGGCCCGGCAGCGACCCTGGCGGCTGCTGGTCGGGCACAATCTGAACGCGGCGACGTTCGCCGAACTGCGGGCTAACGCCCCGGCCGGTGTGAGCGTCGAGCGGGCGCGGCCGGATTTCCCGCAGTTGCTGGCACGCTGCGCCCTGTCCGTGTCCCAGGCCGGCTACAACACCGTCATGGACCTGCTGCGCGCCGGTACCCGGGCGGTGCTGGTGCCGTTCCAGGGCAGCGGCGAGACCGAGCAGGTGCTGCGTGCTGCCCGCCTGCAGGCCCTGGGCCTGGCCCGGGTGGTGGAGGAAACCCAGCTGTCGCCCGCCACTCTGGCAGCGGCAGTGGACGCGGCGCTGACCACCCCCCAAGTGCCTGCCCCGGCGCTGGCGCTGGACGGTGCTGAGCGCAGCGCCGCGCTGCTGGCCAGCTGGCTGGGGGTGAGCGCGCCAGAGGGCGTGATATGAGCACTTGGGATGGGCTGCGCCGCGAGCTGGATGCCTGGGGCGAGAGCGACCGCTGCGCCACCTTGTGGTGGCGGGACGACGACGCCCAGGCGCCGAGCCCGGCCCTGGGACGGCTGCTGGCGCTGCACCGGGACTTCGCGGTGCCACTGGCCCTGGCGGTGATCCCGGCCGCTCTGGACCCAGCTCTGACGCTATCCCTGGACCCGGACTGCAGCGTGCTGCAGCATGGCTATGCCCACACCAACCACGCCTCGAGCGGGGAGAAGAAATGCGAGCTGGGAGCACACCGCCCGCTGGAAACGGTGCTGGCCGAGCTGATGGCCGGGCGCCGGATCCTGGAGCGCGGCTTCCCCGAGCGCTGGCTACCGGTGCTGGTGCCGCCCTGGAACCGTCTCGCCGCCGAGCTGCCCGCCCGACTCCCCGGCATCGGCCTGCACGGGCTGTCCAGCCACACCCCGCGGCGGGCCCGGGAGCCGTTTCCCGGCCTGATCCAGGCCAATACCCATGTCGATCCCGTGGACTGGCGCGGCCAGGGCGGCTTCGTCGGCACCGAAGCCGCCCTGGCCCAGGCCGTGCTCCATCTACGCCGCCGCCGCCTGGGTGAGGTGGATGGCGCCGAGCCCACCGGGCTACTCAGCCATCATCTGGTCCACGATGCCGCCACCTGGGCCTTTCTGGAACGCTTTCTGGCCGTGACCACGGCTCATCCTGCAACATGCTGGCTGGCGCCGGCGCAGGTCTTCGCCTGAGCGTCCCGCTGCGCGCCAAAACCCACTACACTGTGATAAAAGGCCCATTTGCGGGGTGGGTTTCGTTGTGCCCCGCTCCATAGCACGCTCGCCCATGGACGCACTGCTGAAGATCCGCGATCTCGAAGTGGATTTCCGCCTGCACGATATGCTGGTGCCGGCGATACGGGGCATCTCGTTCTCCATCCGACCCGGCGCCACCGTGGCCCTGGTGGGCGAGTCGGGCTCCGGCAAGTCAGTGACCGCCCAAGCCATCATGGGCATTCTGCCGGAGAACGCCGTGATCAAGTGCGGCGAGATCCTGCTCGCCGACCCGGAGCAGCCGGGTCAGCCCCTGGACATCGCCCAGACCCCGCCGCGCAGTCCGACCATGCGCGCCATCCGCGGCGGACGCATCTCCATGATCTTCCAGGAGCCCATGGTGTCGCTGTCGCCGCTGCACACTATCGGCGATCAGGTGAGCGAGGCGCTGTACCTGCACCGTCCCGGCTTCGACCGCCGCCAGGGCGTGGAGCTCACCGAAGACATGCTGCGCCTGGTGGGCTTTCCCGACCCCAAGCGCGCCCTGCACACCTATCCCTTCGAGCTGTCCGGCGGCCTGCGCCAGCGCGCCATGATCGCCATGGCGCTGATCTGCCATCCGGCGCTGCTCATCGCCGACGAGCCCACCACCGCCCTGGACGTCTCCATCCAGGCGCAGATCCTCAAGCTGCTCAAGGACCTGCAGGCCGAGCTGGGCATGGCGCTATTGATCATTACCCACGATCTGGGGGTGGTAGCCAACCTGGCCGAGGAGGTAGTGGTGATGTACCGCGGCCGCATCATGGAGAGCGGGCGCATCGAGGACGTGTTCACCGACCCCGGCCATCCCTATTTGCGCGGGTTGCTGCGCGCCATCCCCCACTTCGACATGCACCCCGGCGAGCGTCTGGTACCGCTGCGCAGCGTGCGCTGGGAGATCAGCCCGACCTGGCGCAGCGCTCCGCCCTGGCCGCCCGAGGCCAAGGCCGCCGGCCCGCATCTGCGGCTGGAAGGGGTGTGCAAGAGCTTCGACGGCCGCGAGCACGGCCTGTGGCGGCGCGGCCCGGGACACGCGATCAAGGTAGTGGACCGGGTCAGCCTCGAGGTGCGTCCCGGCGAATGCCTGGGGCTGGTGGGGGAATCGGGCTGCGGCAAGACCACGCTGAGCAAGATGATCATGGCCGCCATCCGCGCCGACGAGGGACGCATCGTCTTCAACGACCGCGGCAAACTGATCGATGTGCTCAACCTGGACGAGGCCGGACTGCTGGCCTACCGCCGCCGCATGCAGTTCATCTTCCAGGATCCGTACGGCTCGCTCAATCCGCGCCTGCCGGTGAGCGAGATCCTGCGCGAGCCGCTGGTCATCCACGGCATCGGCGACGCCGCCAGCCAGTGTGAGACGGCGCGCGAGCTGATGCGCTTGGTGGGTCTGGATCCGCGCTTCCTCAACCGCTATCCGCACAGTTTCTCCGGCGGCCAGCGCCAGCGTATCGGCATCGCCCGAGCCCTGGCCCTGCGTCCGGACTTCCTGATCTGCGACGAGCCGGTCTCCGCCCTGGATGTGTCGGTGCAGGCGCAGATCCTCAATCTGCTGGAGGACCTGCAGCGGGAGCTGGGCCTGACGGTGCTGTTCATCTCTCACAACCTGGCGGTGGTAGACTATGTCGCCGACCGCATCGCCGTCATGTGCCGCGGGCGCATCGTCGAGGTCGCCCCGCGCGAGATCCTGTTCCGCGATCCGGTACACCCCTACACCCGCGCCCTGCTGGCCGCCGTGCCCTACGCCGATCTCTCGCGCAAGCTGGACTTCGCCGCGGTGCTGGAGGGTGCCGCCTCCGATCCTGCCGCCTGGCGCCCGCCCTTCACCCTGGATGGCAAGACCCCCCATGAGCTGCTGTCCCTGGGCGGCGACCACTACGTGCGTATCCACCTAGACGCCGACCCGGCGTTGTTACGTCCATGAACACCTTACCCCTGCTGCTGACCCTGCTGTTTATGCTGCTACCGCTTGCGCCCATGGCGCAGGCCCAGCCCCAGCCCATCGAACCGCCCTTCCTGCGCGCCGAGGTAGAAGCCGGCCGCCTGCCGCCGGTGGCGGAGCGTCTGCCGCGCCAGCCGCTGGTGGACGAGCTGGCGGCGCGGGGCCTGAAGCCCGGCCTGCACGGCGGCACCCTGCGCATGCTGATGACCAAGGACAACGACATCCGGCTCATGGTCACCTACGGCTACGCGCGCCTGGTGGGCTACGACGAGCAACTGAACCTGGTGCCCGACATCCTGGCCGGCGTCGATGTGGAGGATGACCGGGTGTTCACCCTGCATCTGCGGCCGGGCCACCGCTGGTCCGACGGGCAGCCCTTTACCAGCGAGGACTTTCGCTACTGGTGGGAGGATGTGGTCAACGACAAGGATCTCTCCCCCTTCGGCCCGCCGCGGGAGCTGATAGTGCAAGGCGAACCGCCGCAGGTGGAGATCCTCGACGAGACTACCGTGCGCTACCGCTGGTCGCGGCCCAATCCCTTCTTCTTGCCGGCCCTGGCCGGCGCCCGGCCGCTCTACATCTACGAACCGGCCCACTATCTCAAGCAGTTCCATGCCAAGTACGTCGACAAGGAGGCGCTCAACGCTCAGGCCAAGGCGGCCGGCATCAAGAACTGGGCGGGCTTCTACCAGCGTCGCCGCAAGCAGTACGACTGCGACAACCCCGACCTGCCCACGCTCGATCCCTGGCACAACACCACGCCGCCGCCGGCCGAGCGCTTCGTCTTCACCCGCAACCCCTATTACCACCGCATCGACGGCAACGGCCGTCAGCTTCCCTATGTCGACCAAGTGGTGGTGAGCGTAGTCAGCAAGGGCCTGATTCCGGTCAAGACCGGCGCCGGCGATGCCGACCTGCAGGCCCGTTATCTGCGCTTCGACGACTATACCTTCCTCAAGGCCAGCGAGAAGCAGGTGGCGCAGCGGGTACTGCTGTGGCGTAAGACTCAGGGGGCGCAGGTGGCGCTCTACCCCAACCTCAACGTCAATGACCCGGTATGGCAGGCGCTCAACCGCGACGTGCGCTTCCGCCGCGCCCTGTCGCTGGCTATCGATCGCCACGAGATCAACCAGGTGGTCTACTTCGGGTTGGTCGAGGAAGGCAACAACACGGTGCTCAAGGAGAGCCCGCTGTTTCGCCCTGAATACCGCACGCGCTGGGCCGAATATGACCCGGCCCGGGCCAACGCCCTACTCGACGAGTTGGGGCTGCCCCGGCGCGGCGCCAGCGGCCTGCGCCTGCTGCCCGACGGCCGGCCCATGGAGATTACCGTGGAGACCGCCGGCGAGAGCACCGAGGAGACCGACGTGCTGTCCCTGATCCACGACGCCTGGCTGAAGATCGGCATCAAGCTCTACAGCAAGCCGTCCCAGCGCGAGGTGTTCCGCAATCGCATCTTCGCCGGCGATACCGTGATGGCCATCTGGTCGGGGCTGGACAACGGTATCCCCAATGCCGACATGAGCCCGCAAGAATTCGCCCCCACGGTGCAAGATCAGTTGCAGTGGCCCAAGTGGGGACAGTATCGGGAGACCATGGGCAAGGCCGGCGAGCCCCCGGACCTGCCCGCGGTCCAGGAATTGCTGCGCCTCTATGAAGCCTGGTCCGTGGCCGGCGAGCGTGACGAGCGCGAGCGCATCTGGCGGCGCGTGCTGGAGATCTGGAGCGACCAAGTGTTCAGCATCGGCGTGGTCAGCGGCGCCTTCCAGCCGGTGATCGCCCACGCCCAGTTGCGCAACGTGCCCGAGCGGGGCATCTACGGCTGGGACCCGGGCGCCCATTTCGGCATCTACCGGCCGGAGCGCTTCTGGTACGACGGGCCCCGTCGCGAGGGGTATTGAGACCGGCCTTACGGCGCCAACGCCGGCTCCCAGAACGGCGTGCGCGCCTTGCTCTGCGCCAGCGCCGCGAGCCGCACAGCGACGTTCACCGCTCCGTACTGGGCGTAGCCGTTGCGCCGTTCGAGAATTTCGAAAAAGAAACGCTCCTCGAACGGCTCGCTGTAGACGTGCAGCAACTCGCCGCCGGTCGCATCCCGGTCATAGAGGATGTTGTACTCGGCCAGCCGCTCGATGAAGTCTTGCGACAGATCGAAACGGGCCGCCAGATCATCGTAGTAATTTTGCGGAATGTGCAGCAGCGGAACGCCGTTTCCGCGCGCGGCCTGCACGGCGGCGAAGATATCGGCGG